>REGJ01000041.1 GCA_003702525.1 Candidatus Nitrosopumilus sp. | reverse complement strand
AGTTCCTGCTGCACCCATTAACTTTAGAAAGTCTCTTCGGGATAATCCGGCAGACTTTTTCGTCCCCACCTCTGACATTCAAGCTGACGTACTCGCCAAATTGCTTATAAACCTTGTTCAGTTACTTGGCAGGTTTTTGCCCAAGTACAATAATAGAAACAATTCCGATCGCAATTCCAATAGCAATCCCAATTCCAATTCCTGTTAAAAGCAATGAATCAGAGTCATCAGAGACAACAACAGATTCTTTTGAACTAGATTCTTTTTGAGATGGAATGGTTTCATTTTTTGTGATTTTCTCAGAGTCTGAAGATATTTCTTCATCAGTAATTTCGATATTTTGAGACAACATTTCAGGAGAGATGTTTGTGAATTTAGCTACAAGCGTGATTGGTTCAGTTGTAGAGTTTCCTCCAAATAATGTAGAGTGAGTAAGCAATGTGTAAGTGCCTGTTTGATTGATTGGGACAAACAATACAGTTGATGTATCATCTTTGTTTTTCACAGGGAAGAATCCACCACCCTGACTAAATAGACTATTACCTAACCAATCAAGTGATGGCCATCCCATAAAATGTCCAAACACCCCAGATGGAACATTAGTTTGAACAATTCGTCCTAATGGATCCATAACAAACACAGATAGATTAGTATCATCACTAATCCATGAAAGTTCTATAGCAGCAGAATTTACAGATTCATTTTGTATATCAAAATAATATTGTCTCCAATCACCTGCCATGTAACGGTTAACCATGTCAAATGCTCCTTTAGTGTAACCAGTTCCATACATAATGTCATCGCTTTGTTTTCCATGAATTACAATTGTGGAATCATTTTGTGTAATTGGTTCTTTAATCACAAATGAAACTGGTGCATTTACTTCATGCATGTCACTTTGGAAATTCAAAAATCCTTGATACACACCGGTTTCTAAATCAGTTGGAGTTACCAAAGTTACATCCACAGTTGAAACATCATTTGGAGCAACAGTAATTGTTTCAGATTCAGGCCACAACATAGACCACTTTTCATTTTGATAATAACTAGCAGAGATTGTGTAATCCATTGAAGTGGAATTTTGATTTGTGTTTCCTAACCAGTAAGAATATCTTTCAGGTACTGGATAAACACCAACTAATGGAATGCCATCAAACTTTTCATTCGGTTCTGAAATTCTTATTTCTTGAACGGTTCCCCATGAACCACCTCTATTAACTAAAGATATTTCATCACTAGTGATTTCTGTATCATTGTTGTTATCAATCCAGTCATACAAGTACAATGAAGAAATTTTGATGTCGTCAGCATAAACATCAGAAGTACTATTCATAAATTGATCAAATGGAAAATTCACATTTAGAATCATCAGAGAAGATTCCTCAGGAATAGGTCTTTCTTCATTAAAAAAATCATCTAATTTTTCAATAGGTTTTACATCAGATAATTTTACATAATTTGGAATGTAAGTATCAGTTTTGTTCATTATAGAATCTTGTTGACGAGGTACTGTAGTTCCGGTAAATTGGGTTTGTTTGATTAATGATAGAGATTTTGATTTTACATTAACAGATATCTCACTATCGGTAGGATTGTTGATGGTAAAAGTTGCAGTGGTTCGATCACCTGCATTTAGTTGTCCTGCAAACCAGCTAGTCATGGGAAGAGAATGTGAAGGTAGTTTGAATTGTTCAAAACCTATTGATGTATGATTAAAGTTTTCAATTGGAGGTTCGAGAATTTTTTTTATATTTTCATAAGAATTTTCGTTAGAAACGATAAACACACCATTTTTTCCATGAACGTAATCCAAAGCAGCATTAACATTTGTTAAACCAGAACCTTGAGTGAATGGATCATTTTTCATATCAGTTGCAGTAGACATTAAAATATTTTTTATCATAAATGGATCATAGTTTTGAGATTGTTTTATCATCTCTTCAATCAGAATTGCAGCACTTCCAGAAACTAACGGTGCAGCCATACTGGTTCCCCCAAATAATGAAAAAGATTCATCACGAGAATCTTTGGTAGTTTTAATTACATTTGATGGAACAAATCCATGAGCACCAATACTCACAACATCAGGTTTTGGATCACCAATTGCAGTAGGTCCTCTGCTAGAAAAATCAACTACATGATTATAGTGATCAGTTGTATTACCAAATCTTGGTTGATCTTTGAAGGGACCATATCCAACAAATACATTATTGGTGGTAGCTCCAACTGCAATTCCAAATGGAGACGCATTTGGCAATCCAATTGTTCCATAACCATGACCAGAATTTCCAGCGCTAGATATCATTACAACTCCAGGATAATCATCATCTAGTGAATGTGGAGTTACAAGCATACTTTGAATTAGAGACAAGATATCCATTCCAGGTGAAGATTTGAATGATGGGAAAGTTGAGATACCCCAGCTGTTAGAAATTATATCTGCCCTTGGTTGTCCTGAAAACTCCCAATTATTTTCTTCATTTTCAAATCCCGCAGACCACAACCATGCATAAACAGTATCACCAAACCACAATGCTTTAACAGGTAAAATTTTTGCATCAGGTGCAACACCAGTAATAGAATACTTTTGTGTATTATTGTAAATGTCGTATGTTTCTTGACCACGGGAAGTAATGGAAGCAGCACTAGAGGTACCATGTCCCATAAAATCAGTCATCACACCAAAAAATTCACCATCAGGATCTAATGGAGGTAAAAGAGTACCATTAATTGCATTTAATGTCTCATCAATTTCAGTAGAATTGTTTCTAATCACACCATAAACATCTAAAACTCGTGCACCTATTGTTCCAGCACTGTAATCATTTTTTCCATCACCATTTGAATCATAAACAAGAAATTCTTTACCACTTCCCAAAACAATTGGTTTTTCATCAGTAAAATCAAAATCAAAATTCGGTTTTTGGTCAGGCGGTAAACTAAATCTAGTGTAATCTTCCCATGATGTACTCATGTCAGGAATTATTGTGTCATAAACTCCAGGAATAAAAGAATCAACTACAAGAACTGGAACAACTTGGACTTTTGCAAGTGGCCCACTTAATCCACCTTGATAAATCACACCAAGTCGATATTCCCCACTCTTTGATTTTATGTAATTTCGATTGTCTTGTCCTATTTTCATATCATTATCTAAGGTTCCCTTAAAAATTGGCGATGAGCCTATTTGAGGAAAAAAAGAATTGTAAATTTGTATATCAGTACCTTTTCCACCCTGAGAAAGATCAAGAAATATTCCTTCTTTAGTTACATATACAGAAGAAGTCACATGTTCGGGGAGAGGTTTGCTGTAATTGCGAATTATTTCATTTTCATCAATGTATGCAAAAAAAGTTGCATTAGTTAGAATAATTCCCTGACCATCGGGATCAAGCATAAGGGGATGATTGATTTCATCTCTTGCAAGAGAATGTTGAATATCAGGATTTGAAAAATCAACGCCTGTATCCACTATTGCAATTACAGTTCCATTTCCAGACGCATCATAATTTTTTTTAGCATTACTTGAACCAGTTATTTCTCCAATTCGTGATACATCTTGAATAACATTATTAGTTGAGTGAAAATCTAGTTTAGAATCCTCAATAATGTGAATTCCCTGGGCAGCTAATGATAAAGCTGATTTTTCAGATAACAGTGAAACATAAAAAAATTCATGATTTGATTGTACTCCATAAAGAGAATTGTTTTTGATAGAATCAGAATATTGGGAATTTGTTCCAAAAATCAAATATCGTTTAAAATTATTTTCAACAAAAAAGTTGTGATCAACGTCAAGTATGTTAGAACTAAAATCAATTTTTTGAGGTTCGTCTTTTAGATAAACATCATCACCATTAAATGCATACGAATTTCCCAAAAAACTTGTAAAAAGAAGTATTGAAAAGAAAATAGCCGCTTTGGGCATCAATAAATTTTTGTTTCTAACATTATTATAACTATCTTCTTCGTGCCAAAATTGCAATCTGTAATGCTACTATGATTCCAATAGATGCAATGATTGGGAATAACAGTGAGTTTAGTTGAGAAGATGCTTCACTGATAAATTCAACAGATGTTGAAATAGTTCCTGTACTTTCATCGATTTTATTACTTGCAGTTTCCAGGGTATTATCAAAACCTTCAATTTCAGATTGTAAAACATCTAATTCTTTTGAGGTATCATCTAAAATGGAATTCAAACGGATTATTTGCTCAGAAATTCCACCCAAATCCTGACTAAGTACATTTGTTGCAGCAGAACCATGAGAAGTTGTTCCTTGAGTAAATGCAATTACATGAAAGACATGAGTTCCTTCTTCAATTGGAGTATAATCCACATAATACAATCCTTGATGTAAGGTTTTGAAAGAATTTGTTAATGTGACTGTAATTCCAGATGGCAAATGGACATGTGTACTACCCAACAATTCTTTTGGTTCCTGTCCTATCAACAATCCATCACTCGTAGTTTGTACAAATACTCTAATTGGTTGGTTAATTGCTGCAGTTTCAGGTGCAAACACAAGGGTATTAACAATTCTTTCAACGGGTACATCAAGAAGTTCAGTAGTGGATGAAAACTTTACATCTATTTTTTTAGAAAGTCCGTTTTGTTCTGTGCTAATTACTTCAACGGTATATGTCCCATATGGAAAATTTGTTGAGGGTTGTGGCCAGGTTAACAAAGAATAATTAAAAGTTCCATCAGAATTAGTGGTCAATTGATCAAATTTTGCAATAGTTTCATCAGGTGCAAACAATCTAAGAATCAAGTTTTCTTCAGGTAAACCAGTTCCATATACTTGAAGATTATGTGATGGAGCATACACCTTACTGTTTGTGGATAAATCAAGTTCTGCATAAGAAATCGGGATTTGCACAATTAGTAAGAGAGAGAAAATCAGAAATAGAATTTGAAATTTCAATTTAATTGATTGTTAACGTTCTCCTAGATATTACTTCTGGAAAGATTGTCTATAACTTACGTTAAGAAGGATTCAAAAAAAAGAAAAAAAGGATAATGTGAACTAGTTTTAGCTTACGTTGACAGTTGTACTAACTGGTGGTGATAATGCCGTAGGATTATCAACAGACTCCCAAACGAATGCAGTAGCAGTGTATGTTCCTGCATCAGTTGGAATCCATGATAAAGCTGGGCTGAATGATTGACCAGCAGATAGTGAACCTGTAATCCATGCTAGTGAGACTGTAACACCGTTACCATCCTGAATCTGTACCAAGTATGCGAATGATTGCTCTCTATCCTGACCATTTGCTAAGTCAGCGCTGATTTGTACCTGTTGGTCAACGGAAACAGAATCTAAGCTGTTACCGAATGCATCAACGGTTCTCAAGTTAGCAGCTGGTGCTCTCTCGAGAGGTGGTACTACAGTGCCAATTAGTGAAGTGGCAGTAATATCAAGTTCATCTGCAGTTGTGTATGGATCAGGTAGTGTATTGTCCTCATATTCTGCTGTGACAGTGTCACCTTCTG
>REGJ01000062.1 GCA_003702525.1 Candidatus Nitrosopumilus sp. | reverse complement strand
TGCTACACTTTCGTCCTTGAATGATAGATTGCATCTAAAACACTTCCAAACCATCTCGGACATGCCTAAGTATAGGCATAATTTGCTTATAAAGATATTGCATGATTGATCCAATTTGTTACAATACCTGATCATTGTTTTGAAAAACATGTAATTTTTTTAATTTTTTGGATCATAATGAAATTTTTTCATGACTAAACTATGATCCAAGGGTTTAGAAGCAAAAAACCTCGCATATTCATTGAAAGATGGTCGATATTTTTGAAATTTTTGGAGAATTTTCATATTTTGGAATTTTTCTTGTACTAATTCTTGTAAACGCATCTCCAATCTTGATGCCACCTAGCTGGATTGTTTTGACATCATTTTATCTTCTTGACCCTACTCTGAATGTAGTTGTTCTTGCTATGGTTGGTGCCACTGGTGCAACTATTGGTAGATTCTTTCTTAAGAAAATCAGTGGATTATTTAGAAAATTTGTTGGAGAAGAACAAAAATCAAATCTTGACATAATTGGTGATTACCTTAATCATAAAAAATATGGTTACTTGCTTGCATCATTTCTTTTTGGTGCAACTCCTCTTCCAAGCAATATGTTGTTTATCACATATGGTTTGATGCGTGCAAAAAGCGTTGGAATCTATATTGGATTTTGGTTTGGTAGAACAATTTCGTACATTATAATGATCTATTTTGGAAATGCCGTTTTACAACCATTCTTAGAAATCTTTGAAGACCGTCTAACTGGAATATTGCTAATTGATGGTGCAGGAATTGGAATCATTGTTCTCTTTGCATCTATTAATTGGACAGTATTAATTACTCAGAGAAAAATAAAATTTGTCAAACCAAAAATCTGGAGATTCTAAATGAAAGTTCTTGAATTACTCAAAAAAGATGTAAAGAAAATCATGGAAAACGATTCTGCTCATGACTTTGAACATATCATGAGGGTTTACAAAAATGCTCAAAAAATTTGTAAGAAAGAAAAAGCAAATGAAAAACTAGTGTTGAGTGCTGCCCTGTTACATGATATTGTCTCTTATCCAAAATCTGACAAACGCTCAAAAATGTCTTCAATTGAGAGTGCAAAAAAATCAAAAAAAATTCTAAGAAAATATGATTTTGATGAACAAGAAATTGAAATAGTCTCAGATGCTATACGTGATCATAGTTTTTCTCAAAAGAAAACCCCTAAAACAATTGAAGGCAAAATTTTGCAAGACTCTGATAGATTAGATGCATTAGGTGCCATTGGTATTGCTAGGGTTTTTGCTACGGGTGGTTCCTTGAATAGACCGTTTTACAACATTGATGACCCATTTTGTCAAAAACGAACCCCTGATGATAAAACCTGGACTGTAGACCATTTCTTTCAAAAACTACTCAAACTTGAATCTCTGATGAACACAAAATCTGGCAAGATAGAGGCAAAAAGAAGAACTAGGATACTAAAGGAATACTTGAAACAACTAAAACAAGAGGTCTAACCATAATCGACATATCTGTCGTATCTTTTCTCAATCTCTCCATTCAAACCTGCAATTATCTTCTCATATTCTTCATTTTTTCTAAAATCAATGTATTTTCGAATTGCATCAAACTCTTCATCTTGTGGGTATGATTCAAAGACCGGCTCTGCCATCTTGAGATATTCTAGAGTTTTTTCACGGAATTCTTCTCTTGTTGGTTTTTTGATGCCTTTCATTCTAAACTCAACTGATGCCCAACTTGCACCAATCACATGTGGGAGTAAATCAAATGCCCTTTGAATCTCGTAACGCTCGTCGTTTCTCATGATTCTTGAAGAAATCTTGCTGCAGATTTTGCAAAATAAGTTACTATCATGTCTGCACCGGCTCTCTTTATTGAATATAGTATCTCTTCGGTCATGTCTTTTTCATTGACATATCCTAGTTGTGATGCAGCTTTTACTAATGCATATTCGCCAGAAACACTGTATGCTGCAACTGGTACGTTGAATTTTCTTCGTGTTTCTGCAATCAAATCCAAATATGATAATGCAGGTTTTATCATTACAATGTCAACTCCTTCATTGATGTCAGTTTCCACTTCCATCATTGCTTCTCTGGCATTTGTATATGGAACTTGGTATGTTTTTCTGTCTCCAAACTTTGGTGCACATTCTGCTGCATCTCTAAATGGTGCATAGAAATTTGAACGATGTTTTGCAGAATGGGACATTATTGAAACATCTGAGAAACCTTCATCATCAAGTGCTTTTCTAATAGCTCCTACTTGACCATCCATCATTGCAGAAGGTGAAACCGTATCTACTCCTACTTTTGCTTGACTTACTGCAATTTTTGAAAGTGTATCTAAACTAGTATCATTATCAATTTTATTTCCTTGAATAATTCCACAATGTCCTGTAGATGTAAACTGACATAGACATACATCTGCCATAATTACCATCTTGTCCCCAAAATTTTCTCTAATCTGGGAAACTGCTTTTTGAACAATTCCATTGTCGTCAAATGCAGAAGAACCTGCTTCATCTTTCTGAGTTGGAATTCCAAATAACATGATTGCAGGAATGCCCAAATCACTTATGGTTCCAACTTCATCATTAACATCATCTAATGGTAATCTTTCAATTGCTGTCATTGACTCTACATTAGTTCTTGTTTTTAGATCTTCTTGAACAAATACTGGACAAATGAAATCTTTTGGAGAAAGTGTGGTCTGTTGAACTAATTCTCTCATTTTATCTGATGTTCTTAATCTGCGAAGACGTCTGGTTGGAAATGACATGTTAGAAATTCTCTTCTGGTAAAATATAATCCTAGTCAGCCTGTTCTTGTTTTTTATAGTCAAAGAGTTTGCTTGCTAAATCCACTACCTCTGGATTGCCTTGCTCAGAAGCTTTTCTGATATTGTTCATTGGAGTTGAAACAATGCTCTCTACTACTGCCTTGGTTAATTCGTCAATAATCTTGATTCTTTTCTCATCTTTTTCATCTAACATTTGAAGTGCTTTTTGTAACTCTTTTTCTCGAAGTGATTCTATATTCTTGAAAACGTCTTTTACCAGTGGTTCTGCTTCTAGTCTTTTCATTGAGGCTTCTAATACAGTTACTTCCTCGTTAATTATATTTTCAACGGTTTTTACCTTGTTTAATCTGGCATTCATGTTCTTTTCAACCATTTCTGCAATTTGATCAAGGTTCATCAGTTTTACTCCTCCAATGGTTGCAACTTTTTCATCAACGGTTCTTGGGTTTGACAAATCCAAAATCATCATACCTTTGTTTTTACCCTTCATTGCTTCAGTGATTCTTTCATGTGTTACAAGAAAATATGGTGCTGTTGTTGCAACAAATATCACATCATAATTATCAAATCCTGAAAGGACTTGTTCAAATTTTACTGGATTTCCACCCATTGTTTCACAAAATGTTTCTGATCTGCCAAGTGTTCTGCTAGTTACATCAAATACGTAACCTCTTCTTTGCAATGATTTTGCGACTAGTGTTGAAACTTCTCCAGTTCCAATTAGTAATGTCTTTTTTGTTTTTAAATCATCTATGTTTTCTTCTGCAAGTTTTACTGCCATTGAACCCACTGAAATCCCTCCTTTACCGATTCCACTTGTGTTTCTAATTCTAGTTCCTATCCTGATTGCTTTATCAAATAATGTGTTGAGATGTTGGCCTGATGCTTTTCTTTCTCTTGCAGATGTAATCGAATTTTTAATTTGACCTAAAATTTGCTCTTCGCCTAATACCATGGAATCCAAACCTGATGTTAATTTCAATAAATGATGCAAGGCATTTTGATTCTCCTCAATTTCCATATTTTCATCAAAAACTTGTTCTTCTAATCCTGCTAATGATGCCCATGTTTTCTTTATCTTGTCTACTTCTTGATTCTTTGATTTACCAAATAGTTCGATTCTGTTACATGTTTGAATTATGACACATTCGTCTAACCCTGAATGTTTTTTGAATTGTTCGTACGCATCTTCAACATCTTTTATTGTAAATTGTTCTAAAATATGGATTGGTGAATTACGAAAAGTTACACGTGCATTAATGATATTTTGACTCATTTCCAATTCCTCACTATTGTAATGGCTCTTTTTTCAGCTTTTTTCATCTGACCGTCTTTTATTAACTGATCAATCTCATTATCAGCCATGATACTCCTAAGACATGCTTTTCTTTCTGTCGGAGTTGCAATTTTCTCTTTTGCAGCATTTCTTGCGATCTTTTGAACTTTGATTTGACCAATGTCTTCTTTTGTGATAATTTTTCTAAACAGTTCTTCTGATTTTCTTTTGAGTTTTTTTGACATTGCTGGACTACGACCACCAGTAAAAATTGCGATTTGAACCATTTTCTCAAAATCAATAATGGCTGGATTTGAAAAATCACTTTCATCTGGATTGTCTGAACTGTATGTGATGATTTTTTTCTTTTTTCCATTGTTGATGATTTTTTGATTGAGTTTTCTATCATTAGTGGTTGTAATGATGATATCTGGTTTGAATTTTGCAATGAATTTTGTGTCTTGAATATTTTGTTTTTTTAATTGAATTTTTTTTGATTTTACAAGTTTGTTAATTTGTGAAGTTACTTTCTTGCTAATTACTATAATATTGCATTTTTCTTTTATCAGAGAATTGATTCTTTTTTGTGCCTCATTCCCTCCCCCAATTACTATCACTGACTTTCCTTGAAGGTTCAGGTCTACTATCATCGATCAAAAACCCTTCGATTTCTATTTATGTATTAAAATTCTGTATGTGCATCCAGCTACATTTTTAATTGAATGGGGGCGTCTTTGTCATATGACATCTATGGATGAATTAGACAAAGAACTTCTAAATGAAATCCAATGGACATTTCCCCTAGTTACTAGACCATTTGATGCAATTGCAAAAAAATTCGACTCTACACCTGAAATTGTAAAAGAACGTCTCAACCAACTTAAAGAAATTGGTGTTCTAAGACAACTTAGTGCAATTTTTGATACTAGAAAACTTGGTTACACTAGTTCCCTGGTGGCAATGGAAATTGAACATGATAAACTAGAATATGTTGCAAGTCAAATTAATCGCCATCCAGGTGTTAGTCATAATTATGAACGTGATCATCAATTCAATCTTTGGTTTACTCTAGCTGTTCCACCAGGTTCTGACTTGAAAACAGAACTTGAAAAATTCAATGTGTTAAAAGGAATCAAAAAGGTACGCATGCTTCCTACTTTACAACTCTTCAAAATTGGTGTAAAACTTGACATGGTTGATGAGAAAAAACATGACGTTGCACCAACTGAAGAGAAGAAAGAAATCAAAAATGTAAAATTTGAACCAACTGAAGAAGACAAAGATTTCATCCGTGAATTACAAAAAGACATGGATATCATTGATGAACCATTTGTTAAAGCTGCAAAAAATCTTGGAATAACTGAAAATGAACTATTTGAAAAGATGAAACATTATGAAGAGATTGGAGTTATGAGACGATTTGCAGCCATTTTAAGACATAGACAAGTTGGTTTTACTGCAAATGGAATGATTGTATGGAAAGTTCCTGAAGATAAA
>REGJ01000040.1 GCA_003702525.1 Candidatus Nitrosopumilus sp. | reverse complement strand
TTGTTTTTGCAATTGCATTTCCAATCCAGTCTTGCCATACACCTTGAGCCATCAAGTGATCAGACCAGTGAATATCCATTGCAGTTACAAAGACATCTTGCATCCATTGAGGAATTTCATCAATTCCTTTCAATGAACCATAGTTGTCTGCAATCTTTGCAAGAATTTCATCGTTGTATAGATTATTTTCTTTTAGGACTTGTTCGACAATCTTGTTTGTGTAGAAGAATCTTCCTACAGTAACTCTCTTTTCAAATACCAATGCAAATGCAGGTTCCATTCCGTTTGAACAGTCTGCAATCATTGACAAGGTACCTGTTGGAGCTACTGTTGTTGTCAAAACATTTCTAATTCCATATTGTTTGATTTTCTCAATTAGTGCATCCCATTCATAGGAGTGAGATTCTTTTGGCTTTTCATAATAGCCTGCAACAGGAATCTTTCCTTCAGGATACTCTGTCTTGGAACATAGTGGGAATTCGCCACGAGACTTTGCAAGGGCTACACTTTCTTCCATGGAATAGTATGTTAGGGCTTCAGATAGTTTGGATTGTAGTTCATATCCCTCTTTGGAGTTGTATGGGATTCTTAGTTTGTACAAGAGATCTGCTACTCCCATTACACCTAGTCCAATTCTTCGAGATTCTTTTGATGCTACATTGATCTCTGGAACTGGATAGTGGTTAACATCAATGATGTTATCAAGGAATCTTGTAGTTTTTCTGATTGTCTCTTCATATCTTTGCCAATCAAATTCATAGTTTCCATCTGCTTGTCTCTTTACGAGATTTACTAAATTGATA
The DNA here is from genome assembly GCA_003702525.1 of Candidatus Nitrosopumilus sp. Lineage (GTDB taxonomy): Archaea > Thermoproteota > Nitrososphaeria > Nitrososphaerales > Nitrosopumilaceae > Nitrosopumilus. The sequence goes on along the minus strand of REGJ01000040.1, from coordinate 5,191 downwards.
GAACCAAGATTGCATGATTCGTATGGGTAAAGACTTTGTTCACCACATGGATTTGTTGCACGTAATGGTGCTTGTCTTGCTTTTGCAAATACATTGTATTTGTTAATTTGATCAAAGAAGATCAAACCAGGTTCTGCACTTTTCCACGCAGATAGTGCAATCAAGTCAATTAGTTGATGTGCGTTAATTTCTTTAACTGGTTTTTTGTCACGTGGACTACGTAAGACATAGTTACCGTCACTAGTGTTTACAAGTGCATGCCAAAAGTCTTCCCAAACACCAACACTAACGTTAAAGTTTTCTAAAACACCAGGTTCTGTTTTGTTTGTAATGAATTTTTCAACATCTGGGTGCCATGCTTCAATGATACCCATGTTTGCACCACGTCTCTTTCCTCCTTGTTTAACAACTTCAGTTACAGTGTTAATGATGTTCATGAAGGACACTGGACCAGATGCAACACCAGATGTTGATGCTACAATATCACCTTCTTCACGAAGATCAGAGTAGTTGATTCCAACTCCACCACCAGATTTGAAGATTAATGCTGCGTCAGAAGTTGATTTCATGATTTCTTCCATGCCATCATTCATTCCAAGTACAAAGCATGCAGAGAGTTGACCTAGTCTTCCACCTGCATTCATCATTGTTGGAGAGTTTGGCAAAAAGTCTTGGGAAACCATCAGATCAAAGTACTCTGTGATTTTGTCAGCATAGCTGTCTAGTTTCTTTGCTGCAAGTAGTGTCAAAAGTTCTTTGAAGCTTATCTTCATGTGACCCTTGTTTGCAAGGGTTACGTAGTGGTTGATGAGTGATCTGAAATGCCATTTGTTGAAGAAATAGTCTCCAACTTTGAATTTGTAGTCAAATGCATCTAGTTTTTCAAGATAAGACTTTGCTTCTTCTACATCTTGTTTTGAGTTTCCAGATACGTCAAATACTTGGGAATCATACATGAGATCACCAATTCCGACAAGAATCGCGACTCTCTCAAACATTTGAGTTGGAGATTCGATAATCTCGTTCTTTCCATTTCTGAAAAGGTATCTTGATGCTAAAACTCTAAGACAGTTCAAGTCAAACTTTTTGGAGACAGGATCAAGGGCCTTTAGATTTAGGACCTTCATTTTCTCGTCTCTTAGTTTTCTTCTTTCATGTCTGTAAACAATGTAGGCTTTTGCAATATCGCTATTTCCACTGTCAATCAAAGTGGACTCTACAATATCTTGAATATCTTCAACTGTAGGACTTCTCGTACTAGTGAAGCCTTGTTCTACTAATTTGTTAACAACATTGTCTGCTAACTGATCGGCTAGGCCACGGTCGGCTTTAGAGGTGGCAGCCAATGCCCTGAATATGGCATTTGAAATTTTATCCTTATTGAAAGCCGCTACTGCGCCACTGCGCTTACGGATCTCATTGATAGTATTTTCTATTTGTGAATTATCCATTATAATCTCCCCGTAGAGGGTTATGATCAATGCGGGTATAAATGATTTGTCAGTTTTTGTCTAAAAGTTCGGTTCAAAAAATTTGACAACGCTACTATGAACATCATATCGGCATAACTTCCACAACATACGATGATCGCGAAGGTCTGAAACAGATCAAAAAGTTTTCAAAAATGATCGTAACTAGTTTTTCAATTATGAATTTCAGACAACATATGGAGACTTGCATTTTGGACACTTGTCTTCAAATGGTTCGTCTTTGAAACCACACTCACCACAAATTGCAATCTCTTGCACTGGTTTGAATGAGGTTGTAAGGTCTGCTGTCTTCTCGATTGCCTTTTTGATTTCTGCAGGTTTTGTATCCTTACTGATTTTGAGCGTTACAAACAATCCTCCGTTTAACAACTTTGAGAGTTTGTTGGATTCAGAGATTTGCTCACTCTTGGCAGTAAGATCAGAGACTTCGGATGCATCAATTGTGATTCCCTCAGAGTAGGAATCTCCTTCCATAGAGTTTAGAGAGGAGTTTTTACCATATTTCTCGCCATCAAGGGTAGCAAATCGGGTTGCACTCGGAGTCTCAGTCATGCAAATAGCCACAGAATCACCTAATTCCTTGCCTTTTTTGGCTCCAACGTCAACTGCAGTCTCAATTACCTTGTGAAGGATTTCACGTCCTTCCTTGTTATCCTGGAATCCAAGGATGTTAAAGACTGCCTCTTTGAGGCCTACCAAATTAACTACAAGTGAGACATTGCTTTTTTGCATGTATTGGGTATTTTTGGCCAAAATTGGATTCAAGCCACGTCTAGTCAAATCTGAAATGTCTTTCTTTCGCAATGCCATTGAAGACAAAGCCGGTTTCATGAGTAATGCTAATCTTGCTCTAAAGTAAGTTTCATCTTTGTTTGATTCAAATGCTAATCTTGGAAGATTGATTGATACTGATTCAAGCATAATTGAGAGTGGTCCAGAGTTCTTAGTTGATCCATTTGTAACACCATGACTTGATGTTTGTCCTTTAGCAAACATTACTTTTCCACCAAGTGAAATTATTTCAGATACTGCTGCTGAAACATCTGTTATCTTTCCTTTTTCATTGTCAATGATTAAACCAATCTTTGGTACTGGTGTGATCTGTGTATAGTTTTTGTATGCATTGATAATTGAATTAATTATTTTTGTGTCAGAACCTAATTGCAATCTAATTGAAACGTTAGTACTTGTTTTATTGTATTTGGAAGTTGTAGATGCAGTTGCAAATGCTGCAGTTAACTTTTGTTCTAGATCTGGAAGTGATTTTGAATGTTTTGAGAACAGTGAAACTAATCCATCAAGTACAATTTCTTGTGAAGCTTCTTTTGAAAGAAGAGAAATTACAACAGACAATGCACTTGTAATTTCATCTAGTTGTTTTGATGCAGGGATTCTTGAAACATCAAGATATTTTCCACCAAGATCAATTCCATCTTCAATTAACTCTTTAACATTAACAAATATTGTATCAGGTATCATTGACCAAATTCCAGGATTTGCAATGTGTAAATCACCAGATAGATGAGAATCTGCTACATCTTTTGGTAAGATGTTTGTAAGAAGATGTTCAGCGAAAACTCTTTGACCAGTATTAAACAAAAGACCTTCAGCACCATTATCGACGTTATCTAAGTTGGTGATCATCTCTTGAACATCAAAAACAGGCAAGCCTAGGCGTGCAAGTTTGTTGCGGTATTCTTCGTGACCGTGCTCAAGTAGCACAGAGTTTACCATTTCTCTGATAAGTGAGCCTGTAAGATAGGTAGTTTGATACTTGTAAATTCTATTTTCAACTTCTTCAGTGATTTTTTGTGCTAATTCTAGTGGAAGGCTACCTTCACGTACTAAAGATTGAATAATTTTATGAGAATTAAATTCCTCAATAGATTCGTGTGATGTTCTGACATACATCTTTCCACTTTCAATAATTGATCTTTCTTCAATTTGTCGAGCTAAGCTTAAAACCAATTTTCCAAGATTTGTAATTGTGTAACGTCTTTCAGATTTGTTTAATGCAACAAGTGATTGTCTAAGTAACTTTCTCAAGTGGTATGCAAATTTTCCACTCTCTTTTTTTGATTTGAATCCAGCAAGGGATTTTAATTCTGAATAAGTTAGAGGGCCTTTTGAATTTAGAATTCTCAGGATATCGATTCTGTTAGGACTTGCCATTACAGAGAAGATCATTCTGACACGTTTTGATGTAGATTGTAAAATTCCACCGCGTTTTGATGAATCTGAATCATCATCTAAGTCAAGATCATCATCCATGTCTGCATCTAGATCACCATCTAAATCCATTTCTAATTCTTCATCAGACATTTTCATGTCTTTTTCTAAAAAAACGCACTAATTAAGACTTATGACAGTATGAATTTGGATCGTTTTTGATCATTTTTCTAAATGCATTGAAAGGTTTTTGATCTAATTTTTAAAAATTGTAGAAAAATGATCAAATATGAGAGATCATTTTTCTTGAACATCTAATGAAAACTCGGATGTAGAGAGTTTTTGTCCACATGACGGACATTTTCCACTATAAGGATTCATTACATCTTTTAGAGATTTTAACATCTTCATGTTTGTGATCTTTTCACCACATTTTCCACATGTTACTTCTACTGACATGAAAATGATCAGTACTCCAAAATAATTAAAAATCGATTTTGATTTTTTTTAATAATTCAAGCAAATAATTTTACTGTTTTTCGATGATGATTCCTCTATCATCAAAACCAGTGATTTTTGCTGGAGTTCCAACTGGGAGATCAGCAGGGGTGGCAATTCCGCCCATAAATCCTGAAATTCTCAAGTCTGAGTTATCGAGTTTGAGCACAACAAAGGCGTATGGGGTGTATTTCTCAAAGCCTGCGGGAGGCACGGTAATTATGGTATAAGTTGCAATTTTGCCAACACCATCTAAAAGCACATCCTCAAACCCCTTGCTTCCACATTCTCTACAGAAATATGCAGTTGATAGATGAAGATATCCACAATCAGTACATTTGTGAGTTAGTAGTTTACCATTCTTGGCATTTTCAATTACTTGTTCTTCAATTGACATTTTACACACTCTGGAAAACATGTACAGCACAACTTGCACCAGTTGCACCAAAGTTATGAGTTAAACCAATCTTTGCATCTTTAACAGTTCTTGCACCAGCGCTTCCAGTTAATTGATCATATACTTCAACAACTTGTCCAACACCAGTAGCTCCAATTGGATGTCCTTTTGATTTAAGACCACCTGATGGATTAATTGAGATATCAGAATTTAATGCGGTTCTTCCTTCACGTACAGCTTCAACACCTTTTCCTTTTTCAAAGAAACCCAAGTCTTCAGTGTCAACAACTTCTGCAATTGTAAAGCAGTCATGTACTTCTGCAAAGTCAACATCTTTTGCAGTAATACCTGCCATCTTGTATGCATCAGCTGCTGCAAGTTTTGTACTTGGAATTGTTGTCATGTGATCACGTCCTTGCAATGCAGCAGGAGAACCACCACGACCTGAACCAATACATTCAACATAATCACCACCGTGTTCTTTTGCAAACTTTTCTGAACACAAGATAACAGAACTTGCTCCATCTGAAAATGGACAACAGTCAAATAGTTTTAGTGGACTTGCAACTACTGCAGAGTTCATTACATCATCAATTGTAATTTTTTTCTGCATGTGAGCTTTTGGATTTAGTACACC
>REGJ01000039.1 GCA_003702525.1 Candidatus Nitrosopumilus sp. | reverse complement strand
CTATCTCTAGTTAAATTTTGAAAAGTTTGAATTTGAAATGAATTCTAATCTCAAGGGTTTTAATTTAAAAAAATCTTACTATGTTTATTGAAATACAAAAAATCACTTTTTGTCTTTAGGCGAGACTATAGATTAGATGATAACACAGGTTTAATTCAAGCCTGCAAAAATTCTGAGGAAGTAATTCTTTGTTTTTTATTTGAAAAATCATTATTGAATCTAAACAATCCTGTTTTTTCAAAAATGAGAATTAGGTTCATGGTGGAATCTCTAAAAGATTTGTTCACTCAAGCCGAACAAAAAAATTGTAGACTGTTAATCAAAAAAGATTCTGTTTCATCTCTAGTTAAATCATTAATCATGGAAGATGATGTATCTGCAATTTTTATGAATAAAGACAACTCTCCATATGGTAGATTTCGTGATAATCAATTCAAATTATCTTGTGAAAAAAACGAAATTGCTTTTGAATCCTTTGATGATTTATTGTTAGCTGATGCTGGAACTGTTTTAAAAGAAGATGGTACTCCCTTTACTGTATTTACTCCGTTTTATCATGCTGCATCTAAATTTAAAGTTCAAAATCCAGAAATTTTCTCTTTCGAGAATTTAATAAATTCGAATCAAAAATCTGATGAAACAATTACTGAAATTGAAAAAGTAATTCCTCAAAAATCAGTTATCTTAGGAGGACGTGAAAATGGATTAAAAATTTTAGAAAATTTCAAGAAAATTGCAGGTTATAAGGCACAAAGAAATATTCCTTCCAAGCCTACATCACAACTCTCTGTACACAACCGTTTTGGAACAATTTCTATTAGAGAAGTTTATCATACCGCATCAAAGTTTTTTGGAAGTGATCACTCTTTTATCTCTGAACTTTACTGGAGAGATTTTTTTTCACATTTAATGTACCATTTTCCTTTTTCTCAGAAAAAAGAATTTCAGAAAAAGTTTCAAAATTTAAAATGGTCTCAAGATAGAAAAAAATTTGATAAATGGTGCAAGGGAATGACAGGATTTCCCATTGTTGATGCTGGAATGCGTGAATTAAAACAGACAGGATTCATTCACAATCGTTCCAGAATGATTGTAGCCTCATTTCTTACAAAAGATCTGCAATGTGATTGGAGATTAGGGGAAAGATATTTTGCAAAATATTTGATTGATTATGATCCATGTGTCAATGCAGGGAGTTGGCAATGGTCTGCATCAACTGGATGTGATCCTAAACCCAATCGAATTTTTAATCCTTGGTTACAACAAAAAAAATTTGATCCTCAATGTATCTACATCAAAAAATGGATTCCTGAATTATCTGAATTAACTCCAAAACAGATTCATGATATTGAATCAGCCCCTCTGGATTCTTCAATAAATTACCCAAAACCCATGGTTAATCATAAAGACGAATTTACTCGTTCTAAACTAATGTTTCAAGTGGATTGAGGTTCTTTCAGAATAATTATAATTTTTAAAGTAGATTTAATCAGAATCAATATGACTAGAGATACTGAAACAAAAATTCAACAATCTGACATTCCTAATGCCGAATTAATTTCTCATTTTAGAGAAAAGTGCAAAGTTTGTGGGCATCATAGAATAATGCATGATGATGCTGGAAAATGTGAGGGTGTAATGAACAAACCATGCAATTCTGGTTGTGACAAATTTGAAGCAGAATAATTTCAAATTCTTTAATACTTATTTTCTTTAATTATTTCATGGCTCCTGATGTCAAAGAAGAGAAAATCTATCCTTTAGGTTATGAACCTGAAACCTCACCTGAAACAACTGATCCCAATATTCGAAATCAATTAATCAACTTCATCTTAAAATCTGGACCGACAGAAGTTGTCGACACTGATCTATTTGCCGTAATGGCAAAGAGACGTTCTACGAGAAAATTTTTAGATAAACCTGTTGAGACTTCAAAAATTGATAAAATTATAGCGGCCGCTGACACTGCCCCTACTGCAGGAAATTATCAAGGATTTGAAATTTTCTATGTGAAAAGCCCTGAGAAGAAAAAACAATTGATTGAAGCCTGCAATAATCAACCTTACCTTAATGCTCCTGTAGTGTTGGTTTTCTGTAAAAACCCCTCTCGAGTAAAATTTGACTTTCCCGAATATGTTCTAAAGAAATTTGCTATCCAAGATGCAACATTAGCAGCAGGTTATTCTCAACTGGCAGCACAGGCATTAGGTCTTAGTTCTATTTGGATTGGGATGTTTGATGAACAAAAAGTGATGGATGTAATAGGAACTGATTTGGTGCCTTCTTCAGTACTGTGCATTGGATATCCAAAACAAACCAAATTCCCTAAGCCAAGACGAAATCTTAAAGACTTGGTTCATGTCAGATGGTAAGCTTCACCTAAAATTTTACATCTTTAAATAATCAATACTATTTGCTAGATTCATGACTGATGCATACGTTATGCTAAATTGTGAGTTAGGCGCCGAGGCTGAAATTATTGAAAAACTCAAAGAACTTGAACAAGTCGTTGATGTCTTTGAAACTATTGGAACTCATGATATGTTAGTTAAACTACAAGCTGAAAATTTTGAGAAGATACGAGAGATTGTATCATGGAATATTCAAAAATTAGATAAAGTTCGCTCAACTGCAACTCTCATAAAAAAAGATAATTAAGATTAAGTCTCACCACACTTTGATGGTAGAGGACAAAAATGAGATAGACAAACTCATTGATAATATGATTGTCAGTGGTGATGAATTAGTCAATAATCTTAAAACAGTTCTCCCAAACTCTCTTGCCGAATCAATGGTTATGTTTCACGAATCAAATGTAGAAAATTTGAAAAAAATTAAAGAATTTCTTAACAAATAGATTCCAAATATGTCCGTGTCATTCCTACTATATGCTTTTTAATCATTAGTAGGATTTGATATCGTGTCACGATCTAGAACAATTACTATTACTGTAAAGAAAAAGACCGGTGATGCATTTGATGCAATTTTGCAACTTCCACCTAAAATGATGCCTGATGCAAAAATCAACGATGATGGTTGGTGGTCTTTTACTGGTCCTCATGGAAAATCTAAACTAAAATTCAATGAAAACAAGCCTCTTGGAATTTTAGACCACAAATATGTTGACGAAGAATCTGTGTGGGATGTTCCTATGAGGGTTGTATCAAATGGGGATTATTCTGAAATTTTGATTACTCTGAACAAACCCGATGAACTATCTGATGATCAATTCAATAAAAGAGTAGACGAGATTAGTGAACTGGTTAACAACATGAAACAAATCATTGAATCGTCCTAGTTGAGCCCAGTTTAAGTAGAAATCATACCTTAAGCTTAAAAGCAAATTTGGATATGTTCTATTGATAAAAATGCCATACGAAGAAGTATATTTTCAAAGATTGGAAGAAGATGATCCTGAACTATATTCAAAAATAAAATCTAAGAAAACATGCTAGTCTTGTTTTCCTTCTGAATCTTCATTTTGTGAATTACCAGGTCCTACAATATCTTCTGGTTTCACTTTACTGTCCCAGTCTCCTCTTGCACCTTTAACTAATGCAATCGCTCCAGCCGCAAGTAACCCTATCACTAGTGCAAAAAATACTGTCTGGTCCATTACCTTAAATGAACAATTAATTTGCTGTGGAGGTTTGTCCTCAAAATATTCGTAACATGTGCCAAATTCATTTTCTTCAAACGTTGCAGCTTCATACTGTCCTCCCATTACTCCTAATACTAGAAATCCTACAAAAGTTAGACCTACCCCGACCAGGATAAATCTCATATCTGTCATAATCTATTTTGTTGATTCACAGTATTTACCTTTTAACCCAAAAACAATCTAGTGTTATTTTTCTAACAATGATTTTAGATTTTCAAGTGATGCTTCATAAAATGAGCCCATAAACACTAAGAAATCTGTGAATTGTTTTTCTGACATTTTTTTACTATTGAGGTATGATTGCCATGTTAATTCCACCAGATTTCGTGATTTTGGTTTGATGGATATAGTAGCCACATATGCTCTTAATGGCAATCCTTCAGTTGCAACATAGGTGAAATATTTTCCTGTATCCCACGCAACCACATGTTCTTCTATTTTGTTTCCATCTGCAAACGTGATTAATCTTATTGCTCCAACACCTTTTTTCCTTTTAGAAAGATAAACTGTCTTTTTGACATCTACTAACCATGTGGGAAGTCCAACAATATTGCTGACTTTTCTCCAAACTTTATCTTTTGATGATTTGATCTTTATCGTTTTTTTGACGGTACCTGTATGAAAGGATTTTTTTGCAGAATTTGCCATATGAAACCTCAAATCTTGTGAGTTTTAAATTTTGTACAACCATTTTTAATCCCCTTTATCAAATACTATCAAATGGTCTTTGGATGGGGTAAAAAGAAGCAAGAAGAAAAACCCAAAGAAGAGATACCTCAAACAAAAGATGTCTCTTTAGACGATGTTGAGAATATTGTCTCTGATCTTGATAAATTGCGTGAATCTCAAACTGTCTCAGAGGTGAAACATCTTAGAAATAGTACAGCTCCACTAATTGATGATTTAATCAAAGTTGGGAATGTGCTTGAAAAAGATACTCTAAATGTAGATGATATTGACAAACATCTTGCAATTATTGTTGTTAGAGGAAAAAAGCAGGTAATTGATGTAATTAAGAAAGGGGTTGTTTCACTTCCCGAAGTCTCTTCAATTGAGGATGCAAAAAAATTAGACAATTCTTTGAATCAAATACTAAAAAAAGTTGGAGATGTTTTAGGACGACAAACCAGAGTTATTCATATTTTCGCAAAAAAGTATGCTACTCAATTAAAAGATAATTTGGAGGTCATGAACCAGAATCATTCTAACATTCACGATATACTTCAAAACTTTGAAAATACTCAATCCACTTCTGGCGAAATTCTTGATGCCCTAAAAAAAATTGAATCTCTCAAATCCACAAAGATAGAGAAAACTCAAAAAATTGTTGACACAAATAATGAATTGGAATCAACAAAAGAATATCTCACTACTGTAGAAAAATCAATTTCTGAAATCAAATCATCTGATGAATATAGAAAATACATCGAATCAAAAAAGTCTCTAGAATCTTTTGAAACTGAAAAAACAAAAATCAAAAATGAAATTGACTCTCAATTCACAAAAATTTCTAGGCCTCTTGGACGATACGAGTATGCGTCATCTTTAGACAAAGAACAAAAAAATATTCTCAGTAAATTAGTTGAAAATCCATTTGAAGTGCTCACCTCTCAAAACAAAGATTCTGTAATTGTGATATTAGAAAACGTACGAAAAGGTATCACTTCAGGTTCCATATCTGTAAAAGATATTGATAAAACATTGTCCCAAATCACTGAAACTGAAGAGGCGTTGGATGGATTCATTTCAAAGGTTTCAGAATATTTCCAAAAACACCAAAAACTCTCTGATGAACTGAATTCACTCCGTTCTGAAAAACTGATCTCACTAGAATCTGAACTAACTAAAACATCTGATTCCAAGAATGATTTGGAACTCAAATCTGAGACTTTTCAAGGTGAAGTTGATGAGATTGACACTAGTATTCCTCAACTTGTTTCTCAAATTGAGAAAAAACTTAGAACATTTTCTAACACAAAATACACAGTTTTGATGTCTTAAAATTAAATTAGTTCAAAATGTGATTACTTTTATGCTGTTCAAAAAGAAAAAGATTCAACGCAAGGTCATACTTGAAAAAGAAGTTCTTGATAGCATTCTTTCATACTGTCAAATGAAACATCCTGAAGAAATAGTCTTAATTCTAAAAGGAAAATCAAAAAATGGAGAAATTAATGTGGATGGTCTTGTAATTCCTCCTTTTAATTATACTGGAGACACATTTGCAGGAATTCCAAATTCTTTCTTGCCTTTAGACATGAGTTATGTTGGAATTGTACACTCTCATCCTAATGGCACTGCTGAGCCATCTGTCACTGATCTGAATAACTTTTTTGGATTGGTTTCTTTGATTGTAAAATCCCCATATGATGATGAATCTGTTTTTGCTTGGGATAGTAGTGGAAATACTATTCCTCTCTCGATTAAATAATTCAAAATTCTAGTGAAATCTGAATAAAACTGACAAAACTTTATAACCTTTTTGGAGGTACTTTCTATGAATTGTTTAATTACAAGACTTACTTGATTTTCTTATTTGCTTCACTTGCTATCAGTATAGGACTGCAAATGGTATTGCCATTCCCATATGGATTGGGAGCTGCACTTGCAATCTTTATCGCATTTCCATTAATTTTGAGAAGACGATACATGAATCGCATGAGAGGTGGCTATGGTGGTAGTGACTCTGGATCTGGCGGTACAGGCGGATTCTTTGGCATGGGTTCCCAAGGCGGTTCTGGCGGAGTTCGTTACGTGTGTCTTGTTTGTAACAACAAACACAAAGGAGGCTCTTGTCCTAGATGTGGCTCTAAAATGCAACGTGCTGACTTCTAAAAATGTCTCT
>REGJ01000038.1 GCA_003702525.1 Candidatus Nitrosopumilus sp. | reverse complement strand
ATAAAGTTGAAACATTCCTAAAATCAGAATTAAAAAAGAAAAATGCATTATTGTTTGTTCTAATAGATTCAGAGGTATCAAATCTAGAGGCATCTGCTAAACTAGCAAAAGATGTCGAAAAGATTGGTGCATCTGCAATCTTGGTTGGTGGCTCATCTGCTACAGATCAGATCGAGATGGCTCAGGTGGTAAAAGGCATAAAAAAAGGCATCAAAATACCAATAATCCTCTTTCCTGGCAACGTTACAGGGGTTGTGCCTGACGCTGATGCCATTCTGTTTAGTTCCTTAATGAACTCAGAAAACCCATACTTTATCACACAAGCACAAGCACTTGGTGCCCCAAGTGTTCTAAAATTTGGTCTAGAGCCACTTCCTACAGCATATTTGGTTATAGGAGATGGTACAACTGCATGGTTTGTTGGCTCTGCAAGGGGAATTCCATTTGAAAAGCCCAAAATTGCTGCAGCCTACGCACTTGCAGCTCAATTTCTTGGAATGAGATTTGTCTATCTTGAGGCAGGTTCTGGTGCAAAATCTAGTGTTACACCTGAAATGGTCAAGACTGTAAGACAGTTGTTTAATGGATTTTTGATTGTAGGTGGTGGTATAAAGGACGTAAAAACCGCCCAAAACTTGGTAAAAGCAGGAGCTGATGCCCTAGTAATTGGTACTTTCCTTGAAAAAGGTGGAAGTCTCAAGAAACTCGAAGAAATAACAAAAGCAATTCAAAGAAGCAAGTAATAGTACTCTATTATGTCTGAAAACGACTCAATTTCTCGTATTAGTGGCATTAAGATGCCCGATTATTATTCTGATTACTACTCTAGTCTATCTACAGAAACATACACCATTTTTGAGAAAGCTGCATCGGCAAAATCAAGCCTGGTGGACTCTTCAGGCATAATAGAGCCGAAAATCGCATTTGATCTGGCTGATCGTGTGGCAAAAATGCACGAAATTGATATTGCTGAACCCCTTAGAGAACTTCTAAAAATTAACGGAAAAGAACTCTCTGCATTAATTCTCTCAAAAGAGATTGCACAGGGAAAATACTCACTTCCTGATTCTACTTTAGAAGAAAAGCTTGATCTAGCAGTACGTGTTGGGTTGGCAATAGTTACAGAAGGAGTCACAATAGCCCCTTTACAAGGAATTAGTGAGGTAAAGATTAAGAAAAATAAGGATGGTTCTGATTATCTCTCAGTTTCCATTGCAGGCCCTATGCGTTCTGCTGGAGGAACAGAATCTGCCGTAACTATGTTGATTGCAGATCATGTCAGAAAGACAGCAGGACTATCAAAATTTCAGGCCAATTCTTTTGATGATGAAACAGGTCGATTTGTTGAGGAATTAAGAATCTATGAAAGAGAGGCTAGCAGCTTTCAATTCCATATCTTAGATGAAGACATTGAACATGTGATCTCTAATCTACCAGTAGAGTTAGACGGTGTTGATACGGATCCTTATGAGGTCGTCAACCACAAATCTATGGCACGAATCAAAACTGATAGGGTAAGAGGAGGTGCCTTACGTGTCCTAAATGACGGTCTTATCGGCAGATCCAAAAAACTACTCAAAAGAATTGAAATGTACAATCTTGATGGTTGGGAGTGGCTCAATGACCTAAAAGGTGCAGTTCAGACTGGTGAAAAACAAGAGGATGCAGCTACCAAAAGAATGCATGAGGTAATTACTGGTAGATCAGTCCTTTCTATGCCTAACAAACTAGGTGGATTCAGACTAAGATATGGAAGAGCATGCAATACTGGCTTTGCTGCGGTTGGAATTCATCCTGTAATTGCAGAAATACTTGATCATACAATTGCAGTTGGAACCCAAATCAAAATTGACATTCCAGGAAAAGGCTCAACTGTAGCATTTGTTGATTCAATCGAAACCCCTGTAGTCCGATTGAAAAATGGTAATGTTGTAAAAATTAGAGATGTAAAACATGGAATAGAAATCAAAAATGATATTGTAAAAATACTTCACCTTGGAGACATTCTGATATCTTTTGGTGATTTCCTAGAAAACAATGCACAACTGGTTCCATCAGGATATGTAGAAGAATATTGGATTGAGGAATTAAAACAAAAAATTGAGAAATACGAGCCTGAAGACCAATATCTTACTCAATTTCTCAACAGAATTCCAACCATAGATGAGGCATTGAAAATCTCCATTGATTTTGATATGGCTCTTCATCCTCATTATCTGTATTTTTGGGATAAGATATCTGCTGAAGAACTTGGCCCACTTTTGAATCCTAAAACAATCAATGAAACCTCAATTGAGTATTCTGCACAAACAAAGAAAATTCTTGAAAAATTAGGAGTTCCACATATCGTCAAAGACGATATTATTATTCTTGAAAACACTGAAGCAAAAATTTTCTTTAATTTGTTATTTAGAGAAGAACCAAAAATTGATGAGTCTTCAGTTCCTCAAATAATTTCAAAATCTTCTGGAATCAAAATCAGAAACAAATTCTCTACATCCATTGGGGTTCGAATTGGAAGACCTGAGAAATCTGCCCCAAGACAGATGAAGCCACCAACACATGTATTGTTTCCAATTAGTGACAAAGGAGGACCAACACGAGATCTTCTAAAAGCATCTAGAAATGAGCACTTTTTCACTAATATTTACAATAGGCATTGTACCCAATGTAATATCCCATCAATTGGGATTAAGTGCTCAAAATGTGGTACAAAGACTACTGTTACCTATAGGTGCCCACATTGCAGAGATTCACTTGAAGAACCTTTTTGTGAAAAATGTAAACGAAATGCTTTAGCCTATTCTCATAAGGAATTTCCACTAAAATCAAAACTTCTAGAAGCTCAGGAAAAAGTTCGCTTACGTGCCCAAGAGCCATTCAAAGGAGTCAAGGAATTAATCAGTCAGGATAAGATTGCTGAACCTCTAGAAAAAGGACTGGTTCGCCAAAAATATGGACTGACCGTATTCAAAGATGGAACTGTTAGATTTGATGCAACAAATTCCCCTCTAACTCAATTCAAACCATCTTGGATTGGAACATCTGTTGAAAAACTCAAAGAACTGGGATATTCTCATGATGTTGATGGAAATCCACTTGAAGATACTGAGCAGATAGTTGAGCTTAGAATGCAGGATGTGATAATTCCATATGAAAGTGGCAAGTATCTAGTTTCGATTTGTAAATACATTGATACACTTTTAGAAAAATTCTATGGAAAAACCTCGTTTTATAATGTGACCAACTCTGATGAGTTAATCGGTCATTTGATCATTGGTCTTGCACCCCACACATCAGTTGGAATTGTGGGCAGAATCATTGGGTATTCTGAAACTCATGTATGTTTTGCAACACCCAATTGGCATTCTGCAAAAAGAAGAGATGCAGACGGTGATGCAGACTCTATAATGTTGCTGATGGACAGCCTTTTGAATTTCTCAAGACAATTCCTCTCAGATGCAATTGGTGGATTGATGGATGCACCACTACTTGTTCAGCCTCTTGTTTTACCGCATGAATCTCAACCACAAGCCCATAATCTTGAGGTCACAAAATTACTACCATTGGAATTTTTTGAATCAACACTTCAACAAGCCAAAGCACCAGACATCTCATCTGTAGAAATCATCAAATCTAGACTTGAAACAGAAAGACAGTTTTATGATTATTATTTCACACATACCACATCATCTCTTACAACTTCAAAATCACGTAGTGCATATTCCACTCTTGGCTCCATGCTTGACAAATTCGATATGCAAGTTAGAAATGCTGAACTAATTGATGCTGTAAATACTTCAGAAATTGTTTCAGATGTTATCTCAACTCATCTTGTGCCAGACATTATGGGAAATCTGAGAGCATATGCCAGACAAAACTTTAGATGTACTGGTTGTGGCAAATCATATCGTCGTATGCCATTGATTCAAACTTGTGTTTGTGGACACAAACTAATCCCAACAATAACACGTGGCTCTGTAGAAAAATATCTAAAACTTGCAAAAAGACTTGTTGACAAATATGATGTCAGTGAATATCAAAGAGGACGGATTCATGCACTTTCTGATGAAATCGAATTAGTGTTTGGAAAAAGTCCCGGTGACCAGTCACTTCTTACTGATTATGCCTGAATTATCGTAATTTGACGTATTCGTAAGCGCCTAACTTGTTGTCAAAACAGAATTTTACCTTCTGATAGTTCTTTCTAAATGACTTTACTTTGGAAAGTAATTTTTTAGGATCTTTCTTTTCTATTACTACTTGTTTGATGAGAGAGGCAATCTCTTGCATCTCATTTTTCTTCATTCCAAGTCTGGTGATCTCTGAAACTCCTAACCTAATTCCACCTGGATGGAAGTAATTTCTTCCAGCTTTGATATCTCCTGGAATCAATTGTCTGTTTACAATTATGTTGGCTTTTTCTAGATCTGCTTCAACTTTTCCGCCATCAGAATAATCTAAGACGTTGACAGCAATTTGGTGTGATTGTGTAAATCCTCTACTTTCGCCTAATACTTTGAATCCTGCATCGCTTAATGCTTCAGCAAATGATTTTGCATTCTTTATGACTTGAGATGCATAGTCTTTTCCAAACTCTAATGCTTCAGCAAATGCAACTGCTTTTCCTGCCATGTTGTTGATATGATGGCTACTGGTTAGTCCTGGGAACGTTGCTTTTTTAATTGGTTCTTCATGTTTTTCAGAACCCAAAACCAATCCACCTTGAGGGCCAAACAAAGTCTTGTGAGTGCTCATAGTCATTGTATCTGCCCCCTCTCGTAGTGGGTCTTGGAATTTTCCGCCAGCAATTAATCCTGCAACATGAGCTGCATCATAATTGATGTGCATATCATAACTCTTTAGAAAATCTGAAAGCTCTTTGACAGGATGTGGGAACAAGAACAACGAACCTCCAAACATTGCAATTTTTGGCATTCGTTTGTTTTTCTCTAACTCCTTAACCTTCTGTTTTGTCTTATCAACATCAATTGTCATCTCTTCCGCATCAAATGGATAGAATTCAATTTCTAAACCATGAACTAATCCAGCAGTTCCAGAGTGTTCCTTTTTACCGTGTGAAATATGACCTCCAGCCGGAATAGATGGTGCTAACATTACATCGCCTGGATTTGAATAAGCAGAATATACAGCAAGATTTGCTACAACTCCCGAAATTGGTCTTACATCCGCAAATTTTGCTTTGTAGAGTTTTTTGGCTAATTTCATACATTCAAACTCTACCTCGTCAATGTAGATACAACCAGCATAGACTCTTTCTCCAGGCCAGCCTTCAGCATATCTGTTACCAAAGTCTGAGATTACTGCTTCTCTAACTGCCGGACTAGGAATGTTCTCACTTGCAATCAACGGAATTGAGTTCTCAAACCATTTGTGATGTTCTTTTAATTTTGTGAAAATTTTATTGTAAGATTCTTTATTTTGTGATTTTGCCATATTTTGCAACTTGATTTTCCCAATTTAAAAACACCGATAGACTGACAAATCCTCCGATCTTGATCTGGAAGGTATAAAAGGGGAATCTGGAGTTTTTGCATCTATGGGTATGCAAGCTACTTCTAAAGGAAATATGCCAGTCGTATTGCTCAAAGAAGGCGGTTCAGAAACTAAAGGCAGAGATGCACAAAAGAACAACATTGCTGCATCAAAGATTGTTGCCGAGATTGTTCATACCAGTTTAGGTCCTAGAGGCATGGATAAGATGCTAGTTGATTCACTAGGAGATGTTACTATTACAAATGATGGAGCAACAATTCTCAAAGAAATTGATGTTCAACATCCAGCAGCAAAAATGCTTGTTGAGATTTCTAAAACAACTGACAATGAAGTCGGTGACGGAACTACTTCTGCTGTAGTTTTGGCAGGAGCTTTACTTGAGAGTGCTGAATCATTAATTGATCAAGATGTTCACCCAACAATTATTGTTGATGGTTATAGGAAGGCTGCAAGAAAAGCCAAACAATTCCTTGAGAGTATCTCAGATAAAATTTCTGCAAATGATAAGAATATTCTCAATAAAATTGCAAAAACTTCTATGCAAACAAAACTTGTTAGAAAAGATTCTGATCAACTTGCCGACATTATTGTAAAATCAGTTCTTGCTGTTGCAGAAAAGGACTCTGAAAGATATGATGTAGATATTGATGACATTAAAGTTGAAAAGAAAGCAGGTGGTTCAATTAAGGACTCTATGATTGTTCAAGGTATTGTTTTGGACAAAGAAATTGTTCATGGAGGCATGCCAAGAAAAATCGATGAGGCTAAAATTGCTTTGATTAACACTGCATTAGAAATCAGTAAGACTGAAACTGATGCTAAAATTAACATTTCAAATCCTCAACAATTGAAATCATTTCTAGATGAAGAAAATAGAATGCTAAAAACAATGGTTGACAAAGTTATCGGTTCTGGTGCAAATGTGGTTTTGTGTCAAAAAGGAATTGATGACATGGCACAACATTATCTTGCAAAAGCCGGAATTATTGCTGTTAGAAGAATTAAAGAAAGTGACTTGACCAAACTAGCAAAGGCAACTGGTGCTAGAA
>REGJ01000037.1 GCA_003702525.1 Candidatus Nitrosopumilus sp. | reverse complement strand
TTAGTTCTGATTTGCTTTATTATGGAGACAATCTCATATCAATTGCCGGGGTAGCCAAGTGGTAAGGCGGCCGTCTCGAAAACGGCTACGCGCAAGCGTGCAGGGGTTCGAATCCCTTTCCCGGCGTGTTTACAATTTTTAAAGTATGACAAATGAGAATCAATATGACTGCAGATACTGAATCTAAAATTCAACAATCAGGCATATCTACTGCTGAACTAATTTCTCATTTTAGAGAAAAATGCAAAATTTGCGGTCATCATAGAATAATGCATGATGGTGCAGGAAAATGTGAAGGTGTTATGAACAAACCTTGCAATTCTGGTTGCGATAAATTTGAAGCAGAATAATTTCAAATTCTTTAATACTCTATTTCTCTAATTCATTTATGGTTCCTGATATCAAAGAAGAGAAAATCTATCCTCTTGGGTATGAACCTGAAACTGTTCCTGAATCAACTGATCCAAATGTTAGAAATCAGTTAATCAATTTCATCTTAAAATCTGGACCTACAGAAGTTGTTGACACTGATCTATTTGCTGTTATGGCAAAGAGACGTTCAACTAGAAAATTTTTGGATAAACCTGTTGAAACCGCAAAAATTGATAAAATAATTGCAGCAGCTGATACTGCTCCTACTGCAGGTAACTATCAAGGATTCGAAATTTTTTATGTAAAAAGTCCTGAAAAGAAAAAACAACTAATTGAAGCATGTAACAATCAACCTTACGTTAATGCCCCAGTGGTATTGGTTTTTTGCAAAAACCCCTCTAGAGTAAAATTTGATTTCCCTGAATATGTTCTAAAGAAATTTGCCATTCAAGATGCAACCTTGGCAGCTGGCTATTCCCAGTTAGCAGCTCAGGCTTTGGGTCTGAGTTCCATTTGGATTGGAATGTTTGATGAGCAAAAAGTAATGGATGTTATAGGAACTGATTTGGTACCTTCCTCTGTATTGTGTATTGGATATCCAAAACAAACCAAATTCCCAAAACCAAGACGAAACCTCAAAGACTTGGTTCATGTTACATGGTAAGCTGTACCTAAAATTTTACATCTTTAAATAATCAATACTATTTGTTAGATTCATGACTGACGCTTACGTTATGCTAAATTGTGAATTGGGTGCTGAGGCTGAAATTATTGAAAAACTCAAAGAACTCGAGCAAGTTGTTGATGTCTTTGAAACTATTGGAACTCATGATATGCTAGTTAAACTACAGGCAGAAAATTTTGAGAAGATCCGAGAAATTGTTTCATGGAATATTCAAAAACTGGATAAAGTTCGTTCTACTGCAACTCTCATAAAAAAAGATAATTAAGATTAGACATCATTCTACTTATGGTAGAGGACAAAAACGAGATAGACAAACTCATTGATAATATGATTACTAGCGGTGATGAATTAGTCGATAATCTTAAAACCGTCCTTCCAAATTCTCTTGCCGAATCCATGGTTATGTTTCATGAATCAAATGTAGAAAATTTGAAAAAAATCAAAGAATTTCTAAACAAATAGATTTCAAACAAACCCGTGTCATTGCTACTATATCCTTTTTAATCATTAGTTGGATTTGAAATCGTGTCAAGATCTAGAACAATTACTATCACCGTAAAGAAAAAGACAGGTGATGCCTTTGATGCAATTTTGCAACTGCCACCTAAAATGATGCCTGATGCAAAAATCAATGATGATGGTTGGTGGTCTTTTACTGGCCCTCATGGAAAATCTAAACTAAAATTCAACGAAAACAAACCCCTTGGAATTTTAGACCACAAGTATGTTGACGAAGAATCTATGTGGGATGTACCTATGAGAGTTGTATCAAATGGAGATTATTCTGAAATTTTGATTACTCTAAACAAACCAGACGAACTATCTGATGAACAATTCAATCAACGAGTAGAAGAGATTGGTGAACTGGTTAACAACATGAAACAAATCATTGAATCTTCCTAGCTGAGCCTGGGTTAAGTAGAAATCATTCCTTAAGCTTAAAAGCAAATTTGGATATACTGTATTGATAAAAATGCCATACGAAGAAGTGTATTTTCAAAGAATGGAAGAAGATGACCCTGAAGTATATGGAAAAATAAAATCTAAAAAAACTTGTTAGTCTTGTTTTCCTTCAGAATCTTCATTTTGTGAATTACCCGGACCTACAATGTCCTCTGGTCTTACTTTACTGTCCCAGTCTCCTCTTGCTCCTTTAACCAATGCAATTACTCCTGCCCCGAGTAATCCAATCACTAGTGCAAAAAATACTGTCTGGTCCATCACCTTAAACGAACAATTAATCTGCTGTGGGGGTTTATCTTCAAAATACTCGTAACACGTTCCAAACTCGTTTTCTTCAAATGTTGCAGCTTGATACTGTCCTCCCATTACTCCTAACACGAGAAATCCTACAAAAGTTAGACCTATCCCAATCAGGATAAATCTCATATCACTCATAATCTATTTTGTCGATTCACAGTATTTACATTTTAACCCAAAAACACTCTAGTGTTATTTTTCTAACAGTGCTTTTAGATTTTCAAGCGATGCTTCATAAAATGAACCCATGAACACTAGGAAATCTGTAAATTGTTTTTCTGACATTTTTTTGCTGTTAATGTATGATTGCCATGTCAGTTCCACAAGATTACGTGATTTTGGCTTGATGGATATTGTTGCCACATATGCTCTTAATGGCAACCCCTCAGTTGCAACATATGTGAAATATTTTCCTGTATCCCATGCAACCACGTGTTCCTCTATTTGATTTCCATCTGCAAATGTGATTAGTCTTATCGCACCAACACCTTTTTTCTTTTTAGAAAGATAGACTGTCTTTTTGACATCTACTAACCATGTTGGAAGTCCAACAATATTGCTGACTTTTCTCCAAACTTTGTCCTTTGATGCTTTGATCTTTATCGTTTTTTTGACCGTACCTGTATGAAATGATTTTTTTGCAGATTTTGCCATATGAGACCTCAAATCTTGTGAGTTTTAAATTTTGTACAACCATTTTTAATCCCCTTTAGTGAATACTATCAAATGGTCTTTGGATGGGGTAAAAAGAAACAAGAAGAAAAACCTGTAGAAGAGGTCGCTCCTCAAACAAAAGATGTCTCCTTGGGCGATGTGAAAAATATTGTCTCTGATCTTCAACAATTACGTGAATCCCAAACTGTCTCTGAAGTAAAACACCTGCGAAATAGTACTGCCCCGTTAATTGACGATTTGATGAAAGTCGGAAAAATGCTTGAAAAAGACACTCTAAATGTAGATGATATTGATAAGCACCTTGCAATCATTGTAGTTAGAGGAAAAAAACAGGTAATTGATGTAATTAAGAAAGGTGTTGTCTCACTTCCTGATGTCTCTTCAATTGAAGATGCAAAAAAATTAGACAACTCTTTGAATCAAATATTAAAAAAAGTAGGAGATGTTTTAGGACGACAAACCAGAGTAATTCATATTTTTGCAAAAAAATACGCTACTCAACTAAAAGATAATTTGGAAGTTATGAATCAGAATCATTCAAACATTCATGATACTCTTCAAAATTTTGAAAATACAACATCAACTTCTGATGAAATTCTTGATGCGCTCAAAAAAATTGAAACTCTCAAATCCACAAAGATAGAGAAAACTCAAAAAATTACTGATACAAATAATGAATTGAAATCAACAACTGAACATCTTACTTCTCTAGAAAAATCTATCTCTGAAATCAAATCTTCTGATGAATATAGAAAATACACAGAATCAAAAAAGTCACTAGACTCATTTGAAAATGAAAAAACAAAAATCAAAAATGAAATTGACTCTCAATTCACAAAAATTTCCAGACCTCTTGGACGATACGAGTATGCGTCATCTTTAGATAAAGAACAAAAAAATATTCTCAGTAAATTAGTTGAAAATCCATTTGAAGTACTCACTCCTCAGAACAAAGACTCTGTAATTGTGATATTGGAAAATGTCAGAAAAGGCATCACTTCAGGTTCTATCTCTGTAAAAGATGTTGATAAAACATTGTCTCAAATTACTGAAACTGAAGAGGCAATAGATGGATTCATTTCTCAGGTTTCAGAATATTTCCAAAAACACCAAAAACTATCTGATGATCTGAATTCACTCCGCTCTGAAAAACTGATCTCACTAGAATCTGAACTTACTAAAACATCTAATTCCAAGAATGACTTGGAACTCAAGTCAGAGACTTTTCAAGGTGAAATTGATGAGATTGACACTAGTATCCCTCAACTCGTGTCTCAAATTGAGAAAAAACTTAGAACATTTTCTAACACAAAATACACAGTTTTGATGTCTTAAAATTAAATTAGTTCAAAATTTGATTATTCTCATGCTGTTCAAAAAGAAAAAGATTGAACGCAAGGTCGTACTTCAAAAAGAAGTTCTTGATAGCATTCTTTCATACTGTCAAATGAAACATCCTGAAGAAATAGTCTTAATTCTAAAAGGAAAATCAAAAAATGGTGAGATTAATGTTGATGGTCTTGTAATCCCTCCCTTCAATTATACTGGAGATACATTTGCAGGAATTCCAAATTCTTTCTTGCCTTTAGACATGAGTTATGTTGGAATTGTACACTCTCATCCTAATGGGGCTGCTGAACCTTCTGTTACTGATTTGAATAACTTCTTTGGCTTGGTTTCTTTGATTGTCAAATCTCCATATGATGATGAATCTGTTTTTGCTTGGGATAGTGGTGGAAACACTATTCCTCTCTCCATAAAATAATTCAAAATTCTAGTGGAACCTGAAAAAAACTGACAAAACTTTATAACCTTTTTGAAGGTACTTTCTATGAATTGTTTAATTACAAAACTTATTTGATTTTCTTATTTGCTTCACTAGCTATCAGCATAGGACTGCAAATGGTGCTACCATTCCCATACGGATTGGGTGCCGCACTTGCAATCTTTATCGCATTTCCATTAATTTTGAGAAGACGATACATGAATCGCATGAGAGGCGGTTATGGTGGTAGTGACTCTGGCGCTGGAGGAGGCGGTGGATTCTTTGGAATGGGTTCACAAGGTGGTTCTGGCGGAGTTCGTTACGTATGTCTTGTATGTAACAACAAACACAAAGGTGGCTCTTGTCCACGATGTGGCTCTAAAATGCAACGTGCTGACTTCTAAAAATGTCTCTTGATGAAATTCGCCAAAAGGTAATCTTTCACAATTCTGTTGATGTATGGATTACTGCATGTGGTGAAAAGAACAAAGACTGGACAAATCCTGAAGAGTATAAACAGTTCATAGCCCATTTACTAAAAAATAATCTTAATCTTAAGGCGTTCAATCTATGTACCCATGAGGCAGGAGCTACTGAAGAAGAAAAGACAAAATTCACTGAAATTCTAGCCCAAACAAAAGCAACTGATCCAAACTCTCAAACTTATACTATCAAACTAAATGATTCAGCAATAAACACGATTCGAAGTTATTTCTGATCATCTCTTCAATTTTGGATTGACAATTGCATCAAGTGCATTTCCTATAAACACAAACGCAAGTCCTGCGATGGCAATCATCACTCCCGGCGGCATTATCCACCACCATAATCCTCTAGCAGCTGCTCCAAACGTATTTGCATCATGAAGAATGTGTCCCCACGTTGGAAATGATGGATCTCCTAGTCCTAGAAAACTCAAACCTGCTTCTGTTGTAATTGCTGCTGGAACTGATATTGCAATGCTTGCAAATGCATATGGAAGTAATTGAGGTAAGATGTGCTTGAGCACGATTTTAGAATTTTTTTGTCCCATCATATTTGCAGCATCTACGTAGCCTCTGGTTTTGATTTGTAAAGACATACTTCTTGCAACTTTTGCAATGCCTACCCATCCAAAAATCATCAGGAATCCTACTAAAACGAATATGCTGTTGCTAATTGTGACTGATAAAATAATCAAGAATGGAAGTGCTGGCAATGCGTAGATTACATCGTTGAACCTCATCATTACCTCATCTGTTTTTTTGCCTTTGAAGCCTGCATACACTCCGTACAACAGTCCCATTATGACTGATGCAATAGAGACTACTAATCCAATAAACAACGCAAGTGGTGTTCCCCACAACAGTCCTATTGCCAGATCTCGTCTTAGCTCATCTGTTCCCATCATTCCAAATGCTTTTCCACCAATGATTAGTTTTGATTCATGACTCTTGATTTCTGAATTAATAGAGTATGTGTCAATTGAAAACACATAATCCCCTTTGAGTGGTTCATTTGTTTTAGTATCTGAAAATACAATGTCTTCAGCTGACAATCCTTCTAAATCAAAATCAAATATCTCTGATTGCAATAATAAATTCTTCTTTATTGCATCATCAGTTGAAAAAATTCTTTCACTGTGAATTGTTTTGGTATTTGAATATGGTAATGATGTAGATAGTAATTCTAATTCCATTCCATCTGGTCTTGTTACAGACATTTGTAATAATGCTGATTCAGAATATTCTGATGAGAAAACATAGATGAAATCATTTGGAAAGAACTCATAATCAAAATTCACTCCAAATTTATGAGATGATAATATGATCTCTCCTTCTGACTTTGTTTGAATGTTGGGGTTTTCTAGGATTTTATGTTCTGGAATTTTTTCAGTCATGAAAATATTCACCCAAATTGGAATTGCTACTTTTGGATATGAAATCCAGTTTCCTG
>REGJ01000022.1 GCA_003702525.1 Candidatus Nitrosopumilus sp. | reverse complement strand
CGAAACTAGTACGAATATGTTTATATCATCAATTTATTGCAACGAATTCTGTAATGAAAGATCCGAATCACTATGCAAACATGTACAACGCATATGAAAAGAATCCAAAGAAGATTAGAGTATTAGACAGTACTCTTAGAGAAGGAGAACAACATCCAGGTGTTTCATTTACAAACAAACAAAGAATCCAAATTGCATGGATGTTAGATTACTTTGGTGTGGATCAAATTGAAATCTCACCAGTTGTATCAAGTGATCACAAAGAAGCAACAAAGACTATCATCAAACAAGGACTAAAGGCAGACATTGTTTCTCACGGACGTGCACTCAAAGAAGACATTGATGTTTCATTAGATTGCGATGCAAAATGGTGTGCAGCATATCTAGGAATTTCAGATATTCACCTTAAAGATAAACTTCGTATTTCAAGAGAAGATGCAATGGAGAGAGCTGTTGAGACAGTGGAATATGCAAAATCTCACGGACTAAAGATTAGATTTACAGTAGAAGATGGAAGTAGAGCAGAACCAGAGTTCTTACTCAAAGTTTGTAAAGCAATTGAAGAAGCAGGTGTTGACAGAATCAGTCTACCGGACACTGTAGGAATATTGCGACCTATTGGAATGTACAACTTTGTAAAGAAGGTAAGGGATTCAATTGATGTTCCACTTGATGCACACGTTCACAATGATATTGGATTTGCAGTAGCTAATGCATTTTCAGCATGTGATGCAGGAGTTGATCAAATTCACACTACAATTGACGGTATTGGTGAGAGAACAGGAATTCCTCCACTTGCAGAAGTTGCAGTTGCACTAACATACTTGTACAAATCACCAAATGATTTCAGACTAGACATGTTACTTGATTTATCCAGATTAATTGAAGAATATACTACAATCAAACCATATGATTCAAAACCAATAGTTGGTTCTTCAGCATACAAACACAAGGCAGGAACACACCTTGCAGCAATATTGAGAAATCCTGCAGCATACGAGCCTATTCCTCCTAGAGCAGTTGGCAATAGAAGAAGAATCGTATTTGGGGAATTGGCAGGAAAGACAGGAGCAGCTTATCTCATGTCATTATTAGGATTAGAGAAAGATGATGAAAGTGCCAAAGCAGTTGCAGCTGGACTAAAGGGCCTCAGAATGGGAGATCTAATTGAAATTCCACTTGAAGACAGACTTGAAAAAATAATTAATGATAAATAGAGAGGAGGTGGAGAAGAGAATATGTCAAAATGTGAAGAATGTGATGCAGATATTTCTATACCAAGTGATGCACTTGAAGGAGAAATTGTAACATGTCCGGAATGTGGCGCAAGTTTTGAATTAGCAAAAGGTTCAGACGGTTTCGATCTAAAGCCTGCCCAAACGGTTGGCGAGGATTGGGGACAGTGAGTCCTGACGTTACGATTCTTTATGACACCATCCGTTGGGAAGAAAAAGGCCTACTAGAAGCAGGTAAGAAAAAGAACATCAACATACAGATGGTTGATTGTAAGAAGTTAGCAGTAGATTTAGAAAAAAAACCTGAAGATTATGGCGTAGTTATACAAAGATGTGTAAGTTATTACAGAAACTTGCATTCAACTGCAGCTCTTGAAGGATTAGGAGTCAAAGTAATCAATTGTCTTAACACTGGAATCTTTGCAGGAAATAAGTTATTCACACATATGTTGCTAAAGAAAGCTGGAGTTCCAACACCAGATGCAACAGTTGCATTCTCAAAGGATGCAGCTCTTGGAGCATTAGATACACAAGGATATCCAAAAGTAATCAAACCAACAGTTGGAAGTTGGGGCAGATTAATCTCAAAATTAAATGACAGAGATTCTGCTGAAGGAATTATTGAAAGTAGAGAAAACATGTATCCAATTTACCAAGTTCATTATCTAGAAGAGTTTGTAAAAAGACCACCTAGAGATATTAGAGCAATCATGGTTGGTGACAAAATTGTTGCAGCCATTTACCGCAATTCTGAGCATTGGAAGACAAACATGGCACTTGGAGGAGTTGCAGAACCATGCGAAGTTACACAAGAAATGGAAGAAATGTGTATTAAAGCAAAAAAGGCAGTTCAGGGAGATATTGTAGGTGTAGATTTGATGGAAAGCGAGGAAAAAGGATTAGTGGTTCATGAAGTAAACAATACAACAGAATACAAAAACACAGTTAGAGTATGTGAAGTAGACATTCCTTCACTGATGTTAGACTATGCACTAAATGTAGAGAAGTAAGAATTGGACACTCATTTTACAGTAACACCAAGATTTGCAACAAAGATGCTTGAGAAAGCATTGCGATTGTACACGCCATCTCTTAGTGAAAAGCCAATGGCAGAATTTCTTGCAGACAAGTGTGATGATTTAGGATTTGAAGATATACAAATTGATGAAGTAGGTAATGTAATTGCCAAAAAAGGTTCAGGTAGTCCAACGATTATGTTATGTGGGCACATGGATGTTGTTCCAGGTAAAGTAAAGGTAAGAAAAGAAGGAGATTCACTTTATGGAAGAGGAGCATCTGATGCAAAAGCACCATTAATGGCAATGCTATTTGCTGCAGCATCAATACAAAACAACAATGGAACAATAATCTTTGTTGGTGCAGTGGATGAAGAAGGGAATGCAACAGGGATAAAGAATCTAGTCAAAAAAGAAATGAGTGTAGATTATGCTGTCTTTGGAGAACCAAGTGGAATCAAGCAAGTTACAATTGCATACAAAGGACGTTTAGCAATAAATCTCAAAGTATCTGTGGAAGATAGTTCACATGCTAGTGCACCATGGCTTTCTAAAAATGCAATTTTAGAATCAATGATCTTTGCAAGAGAACTAAAAGAAAAACTTGAAGAAAATCAAGAAGATAGGACAAAGGGAATGTTACTCACTGCAACTATGACAGAGGTAAAAGGTGGAACTAGTCATAATGTCACTCCAAAAGAATGTGAGACAACATTTGATATCAGAATTCCAGTAGATATGAATTGTAAATCAGTTGAGCAAAAGATTGCAAACCTGGTAAAAGAGATCTCAGAAAAAAGAGAGGTAGAAGCATTTTACTCAATTCTTGATGAAACAGAACCATTTGAGGCTGCACATAACTCTCCACTTGTGCGTGCATTTACGCTTGGAGTCATGGATGTAGAACATACTAGACCAAAATTAATCAGAAAAACAGGTACTGGAGACATGAATGTCCTAGGGACTCAATGGAACATTCCAGTTGTAACATATGGTCCAGGAGATCCTCATGAAGCTCACACCATTGATGAAAAGGTCTCAATTGAGGAATATCTTAGAGGAATAGAAATTCTCAAGAAGATGCTACAGCATTTAAAAAGACTTCACGATAGAAAGATGCAGTAATGCTCTGGTTTGTAGGTTTAGGAATTTCAGGATTCAAATCAATTCCCAATGAGGCAATTGATGTTTTAGCAAAAGCTGACATTGTTTATCTTGAACAGTTCACAAGTCCTATCAGTAAATCAGACCTGACTAAAATCAAAAAAGCAACAAAGGGAGAATTCAGACCTGCAAAAAGATGGTTAGTAGAAGATGGAAATGAGATTCTAGAGAATTCAAAGAAAAAGAAAGTTGTTTTGTTATCGTATGGAGACCCATACATTGCAACAACACATATCGAATTACGTGAAAGAGCAATCAAAGATAAAATCAAAACACATTCCATCCATGCATCTTCATCATTAACTTCAATGATTGGGGAGTGTGGTTTGCATTTTTACAAAGTTGGAAGAATTGCAACAATCATGAGTGAAATGAAATCACTTACAACACCATACTATGTTATTTACAAAAATGTCATAGAAGGAAATCACACAGTACTTCTTTTAGAATTTAATCAAGACAAAGACTTTTTCTTAGATCCTAAAGATGCACTAAATGGGTTACTAGAAACTGAAAAAGGACAAAGAAGAAAAGTGATCAGTCCATCAACTTTTGCAATAGTTGCATCAAGGATTGGATTCAAAGACCAAGAGGTAATTTCAGGTAAAATTTCCAGCCTCAAAAAGAGAGATTTTGGAAAGCCACCACATACAGTAATAATTCCAGGAAGATTGCATTTCACAGAATCAGATGCACTCAAAGTTTTGGGAGAATGTATTGACGACCCATTTGATAATGCAGAGAAAACAAGGAAGATTTCAGTACAAATGATTGAAAAATACGTTCCAATGGTAAGAGAAGCACTTGAAGAGGTTCAACCATACTACAAAGACCAAAAAGAGTATGATGTGATTTTAGAAAATGCAGAGTTGTATGTTAGAGATGCAGAGAAATTTTTGGAAGACGGTCAAGATGAGGTTGCCATTCTAAGT
Source organism: Candidatus Nitrosopumilus sp. (assembly GCA_003702525.1). Lineage (GTDB taxonomy): Archaea > Thermoproteota > Nitrososphaeria > Nitrososphaerales > Nitrosopumilaceae > Nitrosopumilus. The sequence continues at coordinate 21,803 of REGJ01000022.1, read as the reverse complement.
ATTGGGTATGCAGACGGGTTAGTTGATGCATTAAGGTTAGCCAAAGGCCTGGATCCCAAAATGTAATTTCAGCGATGAATTAAAGAGAGGGAGAAAAATAGGGGAAATGTTGGAATCAATTCAAAGAACAATTCTTTCTACAATTTACGTATGTCAAATAGATGGAACTGATCCAATTGAAAAAATTAAAGAAAAAACTGCATTTACAGAAGATGAAATCAACTCAAAGATTGAAGAATTGATGAAAAATCAACTTGTCAATGATGACAAAACACTAACAGAGTCAGGACGAAACTCATTGAAAGTAGTTTTAGCTGGAGGTGTTTTTGATATTATTCATCCAGGTCATATCTATACACTAAATGCTGCAAAAGAATTAGGAGATGTTCTTGTTGTTGTAGTTGCTACAGATAACACTGCAGTAAAAATGAAAAAAAGACAACCCCTTCATTCCCAAGATCAACGACAAGAATTGGTAAACTCACTATCAATGGTAGATCTTTGTCTAATTGGCCAAGAAGAGGATATTTTCAAGACAGTAAACAATGTCAGACCACAAATAATCGCATTAGGTTATGATCAAGCTCATCAAGAGAAATTCATTACAGAAGGGTGCAAAAAAATCAATCTTGATGCAAGTGTTGCAAGATTACAATCACCAATTCCAGATAGTTCTAGCTCAAAAATTGAGAAAGAGTACGGGGAATCTATTCACGGAATTTGATTATGGTTTAGTTGTCAAAACATGACATTTTGCTTTGTGATGAATAGTATTGATAATGTCATCATAGAGTGTAGATTCAGTCATGGATAATTTTGGATAGTCTACAATAAGCATATCAACATGATTTTCAGTCACATAGTCAATTACCCAATGTGCGATAGAGTCAGTTAATGCAAATTTAGTCTTGATTGGAACGTTTTGCTTTGCTGCTGCTTTTTCCCACTTGGAGAGTTCACTTTTGATTTGTTCTTTTCTTTTTTGTAAGGCAATTTTGTCAGTTTTTGTCTCAAAGAAGTGAAATGTTGGAGGTTTTTGGTAAAAGCACTCTATTACAGAGAGAGAGCATCCTAGTTTCTTTGCCAATTCCAATCCAAGTTCAAAAGACCTCTTGTCATGGGTTGGAGTGATAATTGCTACGGTAATTTGTTTAATCAAACATTAACTCTAGCAGATTTACTGTTAATCAATATTTTGTTAAGATGAGATAGGTATCTTGATTGTAATTTTGGAACCATCTTTTAGTTTTCCAGTTTTTCTCATACATGTTTTGGAAATCAGCTCTACAACAGAGTTATCATGATGAGTCCGTTCAAGCAAAATCATATCGCAATTAATTGCATTGTTTAGTTTTGCAGGAAAGCATTTGACCCAACCATAGGTTCTCTTTCCATCTGAAAAGCTCTTAATTTTGATTCCATCTAGAGTCTCAAATTGCTTTACGGCTTCTTGATGGATTTTCTGATCTAGTCGTACATTGAGAGTTCCAGGAAATGGAACATAGCCAATTTTTGATTTGAATTGTTTTGTGTATCCTTTCAGTCCCATGTAATATGCCCCTTCGCCCATTCCGGAAACAAGAGTTCCTTTTAGCTCAACATGAGATGGAAAAGAATTCAAGCTTTTTTGTAGAGTTGTAGATAGTTTTACCATCTCAGAGAATCCCTTTGGAGTAATCTTTACTGAAACATTTCGTCCAGTCATTATTCTGTCAATGAATTGGTTTTGTTCTAATTCTAGTAGATGTTTAGATGCAGATTGTTGTGACTTTTTGATGCTCTTTCCCAAAGAAGATGTTGTTACTGAAACATAGTTGTGTTTAGCACCCTTTGAGAGAAGATAAGATAAAGTTAGGATATGCTGAATTTTTAGTTCAGGCATCTAAGATCCTATGCTACGCCCAGGTCACCGAATGTTTTGAGAGTCATTCCATCAGAGTTTGACAGTTTTGCTACTCTGTGGCCAACTACACATTCAATTCCTGCGTTTTTGGCACCCTCTAAAAGTCTCTGAGTGATGATTCCATCTAGTAGAAGATACTTGATTCCAGACTGTGTTGATAGTTTGCTAACAACTTCACTAATTGGAACCTTAAAGATTTCATTCTTATCACCATCTAATGCAACTGCTTCAAGAGTTTCATTTAGAGTTGGGAAAACTTTTCCTGCCATCTCTGCAAGTGGTTTATCATCTTCACTTTTGAGTTGAGGTGCAGGTTTTCCGCCTTTGATTTCTTCAGCAACAGGACTAAGAATCTCATCAATTCTTTGTGGAGTTAACTCTTCAACTTCAACGTCATTGTCTGCTCTTAGTTCGTAATCAATTGGAACAACTGACTTTAGTTCTTTGAGAATAAAGCCACCTGCTCTATCACCATCTAAGAATGCAACAACAGTATCTTTAGAATTACATAGCTCTTTGATAGATTCATCAATTTTTGCACCTTCAATTGCAAGAGCGTTGTCATATCCAGCTCTGAGAAGATTGATTACATCTGCTCTTCCTTCAACTAGAATTACCCAGTTAGAATCAGATAGACCAGAACTGCAAGTAAGTTTGGAGGGTCCATATGTTGATAATTTTTTAGAGTCACCTTGGTGGACATCATTTAGCATACTTTCTCCTTCACTAACAGTTTTAGTTGCCCATTTTTGCTTGATTTCTTTTGCACGTTTTACAATATCGTCTTTCTTTGCAGCACGTACATCATCAATTGCTTCTAAGGTAAATTTACAATCAAATGGACCTACTTTGTCAATGCTTTCAATTCCTGCTGCAATTAATGCACAAGTATCAATGTCTGTACTCATTGGAATTAATGCGTCACCAGATGTGGTGTTTGCAGTATTTTTTGCGCTGACTTCGATGCGACCTACTTTTGAAACTCGTTGCAGTTCATTCAGATTCATCTCTGGGCCTAACAGTCCTTCTGTTTGGCCAAAGATTGCTCCGATTATGTCTGCTCTTTCAACGAGCCCATCAACTTCATAGGAAAGTTTAACATGATATTTGACAATTCCTGATTGAGGCATAAATTATTCATCTCCTTAATTATCATGTTTTGAGTCTCTGTATTCGATATAAGAGGGTATCGCAAAAATTTGCACTAAAAATATAAAATTTTTCAAAAAATCTGCTTGGAATGCAAAGGCTAGGCTAATGTAAAAATGAAAAATGATGGTGTGTTTATTCAGTACTAAATGAATGGCCACATGAACAGGATTTTGTAACATTTGGATTGTTAATCTTAAATCCAGAACCCATTAGGCTTTCAATATAGTCAACGTTGGCACCTTGTAAGTGGTCAACGCTGTAACTGTCAACTAAAAGTTTTACACCATTTTCTTCCATGACGAGGTCATCTTCTTCTGGTGCTTTTTCAAAGCCCATTCCGTAAGACAAACCAGAACAGCCTCCGCCCTGAACATATACTCTAAGGTATTCGGGAGATTCTGCTTCTTCTTTCATGAACTCTTTGATTTTCTCAGCTGCTTTTGAAGTAACTGTGATCATCTTTTGTGTTTGCTCAGTTGCCATAATGAACAAAAATGTTGGTTCAAAATATAATAAGCTTTTCCAACCCTGCACACTAGTAATACAAGAAATTGGATGTTTTTTGATTGATTTTAAAGGCTGGCAAAATATTTGACTAGATCACTAGACGTGATTATCCCAATAATTCGGTCATCATCAATGACAGGTAATTTTCTTACATTTCTGCTAGACATTAAATCCGAAGCAGTCCAAAGATCAGAATTAGGATCAATGGAGATCAGAGGAGAAGACATCATTCTCCTAATAGGGGTATCAAGTGGATATGAATGAGCAGCAATTTTTATTGCAAAATCCCTATCAGTTACAATTCCAACAGGAAACCCATTTTCTAAAACAGTAATTGCCCCAACACCAGAATCTTCCATCATTTTTGCAGCATCAGTTGCAGCAACAGATGAATCTACAGAAACTACAGAGTTGCTCATAATTTCTTTGACAAGAGTTTTCTGATGAACCGTATTAGAACTCATGTAAAATATTGTGTCACGTGATATTTCAAAGGATTTACTGAATTTCAATCATGATAATCATGTTCATTAAAATCAGAACCAAGTTGAACGGTAAGAATTACAGTTGAATCAGTTGTCTGGAACTTTAGTTCTTTATCGGGCATGAAACTTCGAAAGACCTGAGTTAGTAACTGTTCTGTAAAGACAGACCATTTCATTCCCAAGTCATGTTGAATTAAAAATATGTGCATGTCACCTTCAATTCTATGATCAGAATTCATTCCAGATGCTTTCATGTAATCTTCTAATGTTTCAATACATCGTTTCAAATCATATCCGCCTTTGATAAACAAAACAGTGTCCTTTATCATTGGGAAAATCAAGGTGATAATTTCATCAATGTCTTTACCATCCAGTTCACTCCCTAAAGATTCTAAGATACCTTTTGGAACCGGAATCATTCCAATTTTATTTGAAAATCTGTCCCATTGAACATATTTTTCTAGAATTTGTTTTACAAGCACATTTTGAGATATGCTTTTCATTGTAGCCTCAGTTTCAAGTTCATTGACTAGTTTTTCAGGAAGTCTATAGGTAATACTACGGGTAGTTTCCTTTTTTTGATTGTGAACCTGACGATTTGCCCCCATTTTCTCTTTCAACATATCTCAAGCCCTCAAGTATAAAATGTAACTAGCTCGTGTTAGACGAGTTAGGCATAATTTCGATTTCAGTTTCTTCCAAATTACATTTGAGAGATATGGATTTTACCTTACTTTTGTAAAGGAAGTACTTTTTTCCATCTTCATTTATTGAACCGGAGATTGCAAGTAATTTTGCATCATATAGGGTTTGTAATCTTCGGTATACGGTACTAATAGGAATTTTTTTGTCACTTGACAACTCCATTGCAGATTTTGGTTTTTCTAGTGTATCATGGAGGATTTGTTTGCAATATTTGTCTGCTAAGACTTCTAAAATTATTTGCTTTCTTTCATCATCCATTATTTTTCTTGTTTGGACTAATTCTTGCATGATTATCATGTGTGATAATCAGATATAATGCTCGAGTACACATTGCACTGCACTGCACTCAAACATTATAAATCCCTAGAAGTCCACAACATTGTATGAAACGCACATCAAAGACTATGTCAGTTTTGGTTTTAGTTTTTGCAGTTTCAATAGTATCACTTTCAATTAATGTAGCAAATGCACAAGCAGTACCAGAATGGGTAAAAAATACAGCATTGTGGTATGGTGAAGGAATTGTCTCTGAAGGGGAATTTTTGAACATGATAAAATTCCTGATTGAGAATGAAGTTATTGTAATTGATAGTTTGATGGAACCAGTTCCACAAGCAATTGATGCACAAGTGGTAATTCCAAATGGAAACTATGATGTTACAGGTGCAGGATTTTACTCACCATTGAATCTTGAAATCCCAGTTGGAAGTACAGTTACATGGGTAAATGATGATTCAGTACCACATAACATCCAAAGTATAGATTTGGAAGGAAAGGTCACTCAATTGTTTAACAGTCCACCACTAAACACCGGAGATAGGTTCGAGCACACATTTGATGAAGAAGGTGTTTTCAAGTACTATTGCTCATTCCATCCTTGGAGAGTTGGATTAGTTACAGTATCCTAGAATTAAAAAATAATAAAATAAGGAAATAGGAAATAGCTATTTCTTTGACTTGTTAACAAATGCAGTCATTCTCTCTTGACGATCTGGATGTGTAAAGCAGTTTCTCCAAGCAAGGATTTCTAATCCAAGACCAGTATCAAGGTCTGCATTTCTTCCCTTGTTGATTGCAACTTTAGACATTTGAACGCCCATTGTAGAGTTTGCGGCAATTTGTTGTGCCATTTTCAAAGCTTCTTCTTGTAATGATGCAAGAGGTACGACATGGTTTACAAGACCAATCTCTTTTGCTTCATCTGCTTTGATCATTTTACCTGTGTAAACAAGTTCTTTTGCCTTTGCTATTCCCACAATTCTCATCAATCTTTGTGTTCCACCCCATCCAGGAGGGACACCAATTGTTACTTCTGGTTGACCTAGTCTAGCAGTATCTGCTGCTATTCTAATATCACAAGACATTGCAAGTTCACAACCTCCACCTAGTGCAAAACCATTAACGGCTGCAATTGTTGGTTGTTTAACTAGTTCAACTGTTGCAGTAACAAGTTGACCAGTCTTTGCATATTCTACTGATTCATCTGCAGAGATTTTTGACATGTATTCAATGTCGGCACCAGCAGAAAATGCTTTTTCACCTTCACCAGTCAAAATGATAACTTTGACATCATCATTGTGGTTTAGTTCTTCAAAAGTTTTGATTAGTTCTTTTGCAACATCAGTATTCATAGCATTGAGTTTGTCAGGTCTGTTGATCTTGACAGTACAAATGCCATCAGAAGTAGATGTGGTAACTAGTGACATGAAAATTTCTCAAGTCATGCGAGACTTAAATGTTATCTATTTTTTAGAAATTTTTCCCCATTGATGGAGAGCAGATGCTGCTGCAACCCAAGTTCTGAGGTCTTGGTAAACTGGAACATTATGTTTCTCAATTAATTTAATCATCTTCTCAGTATATGGACCGCCATTACCTCCACAGAGAAGTGGTTTCTTACTCTTCTTTTGGAAGTCAGCCAAATGTTCAACAATTGTTTCTTCTAATGGATCATCTTGGAATACAAACCAAGGCATTGCAATATCGATATTTTTCTCATCCATAAATTGTTGAATAACAAATCTGTAATCTTCTGCAGTTGCACCACCACCAACATCAGCAGGGTTACCATTGTGAATTGGTACTGCAGGTGGGAAATGTGCTTTCATCTTTTTGACATTTTGCGGAGATAATTTTCCAATGGTTAAACCATATTTTTCCAATTGATCAATTCCGCCAATCATTGGACCTGCGCCATTACTGGTCATTGCAACCTTGTTGCCCTTTGCAGCTGGTTGCCATGCTAATGCCTTGAGAACTCCGGCTAATTCTTGATAACTTTCAACTGAGATAATTCCTGCTTGTTTGAATGCACCCATAATGATTGCATTAGAACCGCCTAGTGAGCCTGTGTGTGAGGCTGCTTGTTTTGCACCAGCAGCAGTTCTTCCACTCTTCCAAATAACAATTGGTTTCTTTTTCTCTTTCATTACACGTTTTGCAACATTGATGAATTTTCTACCATCACCAAATCCTTCTACGTATAATCCGATTACTTTAGTTTGAGGATCATTTGCAGCATACCAAATCATATCTGCCTCATCTACATCAGAACGATTACCAAAGCTAATCATCTTTGATAAACCAAAGACATCGGCGCTCTCCAACATACTGATTCCCATAGTTCCACTTTGTGAGAAGAATGCAACAGGACCAAGTTTTGAACGGAGCATTCTTTCTTGTCCTTGGAATGCACAGTCAAGACGATTATCTGCATTGAACATTCCAATACAGTTAGGACCGATAATTCTGATTTTGTGTTTCTTTGATAATCTTGCAACTTCAGCTTCATATGCGGCTCTTTCACCACCAAGTTCTTTTCCACCACCTGAAACAATTACAACACTGTGAACTCCTTTCTTTGCACAGTCCTCAAGAACAGGAGGAGTCATGGATAAATCAACTGAAACTACAACTAGGTCAACATCACCAGGAATGTCTGCAACAGAGGGATAACATTTCTGTCCAAATATTTCATCAGCCTTTGGATTAATTGGGTATACTTTACCTTTGAAATCATAATTTACCAAACTGTCCAAGATAGAGTTACCAATCTTTCCTGGACTAGCAGAAGCACCAACCAATGCAACAGATTTTGGAGTAAAGAATGTCTCCATGTCTGTAATGTTTGGTTTTTCTTTTGAGATAGAGTTCTTTTTCTTCTCTTTGTTTAGGATTATCTTTGCATCAACAACATAGTGTGATTTTGGATATACAATTACGGGGTTAAAGTCAATACTGTTAATGTAATCTGCATTTTCTACGCCTAATTTTCCAATATCTACCAACATTTTTGCAACCATGTTAGTATCAATTGGTTCACTTCCTCTGAAGCCTTTGAGAAGTTTTGCGCCCTTTAGTTCGTTTAACATTGATTTTGCATCAGAAGTTGTAATTGGTAGCATTCTAAATGCAACATCTTTCATTACTTCTGTCATTATACCTCCCATTCCAACCATAATGATTGGACCAAATTGGGAATCGTTTTGAATACCTACAATAAGTTCAACACCTTTTGGAACCATTTTTTCCAAAAGAATTCCTTTAACATTGACTCCTTTCTTTTTTGAGAGTCTGCCATACATGTCAGTGAATGTCTTTTTTACATCAGCAATATTGTCTAATCCAACTTTAACTCCACCAACATCGGTCTTGTGTAAGATTTGTGGAGATACTACTTTCATTACAAGTGGAAATCCAATCTTCTTTGCTTGTTTTGCTGCTTCTTCAGCAGAAGTTACCAATGCATAAGGTGGAACCTTAACACCATAAGTTTTGAGAATAGATTTTGATGATTCTTCAGTAATGACTTTGTGATCAGTTTCAATAATTTCATCAAAAATTTTCTTAACTGCAGCCATCGTTCGATCGATGAAATCAAAACTCAATATATTAAACTTTGGTCAAAGTTGAAATTCTGATTTGAAATTATTGTAAAAATTCTTCATATTCGATTTTACAGTTGAAATATTTCCATCAATATCAGAGCGGATTTTTTTTGGATCGATGTAAGGGATTTTTTGCAGTTTTTCTTCCGTATTATCAAGCCACAAATTTACCATCTCCGCATTTACTTCTAAATGAAATTGTAGTCCAACGGCACTTTTGTATCGAAATGCTTGGTTTTGATAGTGTTCAGATGAGGCTAGAGGAATAGCACCTTCAGGCAAATCAAAGGTATCACCATGCCAATGAAATACAGTGAATGGATTTTGAAAACCAGAAAATAGTCCAGAGTTATCTGAGACTTTCAAATCATTGTAAAATCCAATCTCTTTTTTTGGACCAGAGTATACTTTGCCACCAAAAGTTTTTGCAATTAATTGAGACCCCAGACAAATTCCCAATACAGGAATATTTTTTTCAACAGAATTTCTGATTAGTTGTTGCTCATCTTTAAGATATGGCAAATCATCATTTGCACTTTCAGGAGCTCCCAAAATTACAACGAGAGAAAAATATTGGTCTGGAAGTTTTTCATGTTTTGCATTAACTGATGTAATCTCAAACCCGTCTTCTTTTAGCAAGTCACCAAGATATCCAGAGCCTTCAATTCTTGTATTTTGCACAAGTAATACATCAGACATGTTTTCCACATACAAAAGTGCTTAATATGTTAAAATGAATTTAGAAATGTGCTTGTAACAGAACAAGAGATTTCAGAATTGCAAAGATTTGTTTTTCAATTAAATTCTGGAGATGGAGTTGTAGTAGTTGAAGGAAAAAGGGATTTCAATGCATTAAGAAAGTTGGGATACCAAGGAAAAATTCTAGAATTTCACAAGTTTGGTGGAATTAACAATTTTGCAGATTCTGCTGCTAAATACAAAAAAGTCATTCTCTTGTTTGACAGAGACAAAAAGGGACGTTACCTTACCGGAAAAACAATTCAGTTACTTCAAAGAAGAACAAAGATTGATCTTTCTTACAAAAAGAAACTACGACAGATTACAAAGGGAAAGATAATGTTTATTGAACAACTAGTTTGTTACGAGTCTTACTTTGCCTAAGGCCAGATGCCACGTAGTTCGAATGCTTCAACTACACGTTTTACGGCAATTGCCATACATGCACGTCTCATATCGATATTCTTTTTCTTGCTTAACTCGTAAGCGTCTTTGAATCCAGTAACCAAATGTTCTTCCATGAGTTTTGCAACGTGAACGAATCCCCAATATTGGCCAGTGTTGTTTTGAACCCATTCATAATAAGAGATTGTCACACCACCGGCATTTGCCAAGATATCAGGGACGACAATGATTTTCTTTTTGTATAAAATTGGATCTGCTTCAGGTAATGTCGGACCATTTGCAGATTCACCGATAATTTTACATTGTAATTTCTTTGCAATTGCTGCATTGATTTGATTTTCTAAAGCGCCTGGAATTAAAATATCACATTTTGCAGTAAGCAATTTTTCAGTAGTAACTTTGGTACTTCCTGGGAATCCAACAACAGTTCCTTTCTTTGCTTTCCATTTTTCCAAGTCTTTCATCTTCATTCCTGAAGTCTTAATGATATCACCTTTAGAATCAGAAGCGCCAATAATGATACATCCCATCTTCTCAAGATATTCACCAGCAAATGTGGATGCATTACCAAATCCTTGCAAAACAACTTTTGCACCTCTTAGTGGCATATCCAAAACTTGAGCTGCTTCTCTAACACAATAAGCAGTTCCTAAACCAGTTGCAACATTTCTTGCAAGTGAACCACCCATTGGGATTGGTTTACCAGTAATAACTCCAGGTTGATGAGTTACACCGTTTAGTTTACCAAAAGTATCCATGATTTGTGTCATCTCTTTTCCTGTAGTGTAAACATCAGGAGCAGGTACATCTTTTTGAGGGCCAATAATCTCTGAAATCATAAATGCAAAACGTCTTGTTAATCTCTCCATCTCAGCTTTGCTTAATTTTTCTTTTTTAGGATTAATGAAAATTGCACCTTTTCCACCACCTAGAGGAACACCTGCAATTGCGGTTTTCCAAGTCATCCATGCAGAAAGAGCCATAACTTCTCTTTCCATATATTCAACTCCACCTTCAGGATCAAAGTATCTAATTCCTCCCTTGTATGGTCCACGATCATTATTATGTTGACTTCTAAATCCTGTAAAAACGCGAATTTTTCCATTATCCATTTTTACTGGAATCTTTACGCGGAGCATTTTGTTTGGCATTGCCAAATAATCTTTAAGTCCTTGATCTTTAATTCCTAAAACATCACATGCATCATTAAGTTGAATTGTTGCATTTTCAAAAGGATCAGCTTCGAACTTTCCCAAGGTAATCGTTTTTTTCTTGGCTACTGTTTATTTAAGTATGTTTCTGCAAATACAAAATAATAAAATATTATTCTAAGAAAAAATTTTTAAAGATTTACGAATAGCTTATAAGCCACACAGAAATTCTTAAAGTTATGATAAGGGATTTTGCCCAGCTATCTTGCGATCATGATCAAAGACCCAAAAAAGCAAAAGAACCAACACCAATTCAATTTAATGTAAATGATGCAATTGTTGGCGTAGAACATTTTACAACAAAAAATAATGACATTATCAAAATCAAAAGATCTGGATTGTATTTTATCATAACAGCTCCTCAAATTGGAAGAAAGAAAGGAGAAGTTTCACGTTATCTTGATGTTTGGATGAGAAAAAATGGAGAAGATGTTCCAAACTCTAACATCAGAGCAAACCTTTACCATGGCACATCAAAAGATGTAGTGGTTAACCAAACAATGATTCCATTATTTAGAGAAGATGAGATTCAACTGATGATGTCTGTAGAATCTGCTAATGAAGGAATTGGTTTAGAGGCAATCAAGCCTAAAGGTGAGCCTACAATCCCAAGTGTAATTCTATCAATGAGAATGGTAGAAGAATATGATGAGCTCTTAGAAGACCAAATTTTCAAAAAATAGAATTATTCTGATTTAATTCCATCAGAACCATCTTTATGTTCTAGTTCAAGTTCTTCAAGAATTTCCGTTGTTTCGTCACGAATATCAGGAGATATCTCTTTTCCAATCCTATCTTCCATAATTTGGGTTAACGTTTTTTCTTTGTGCTCATTAGTATCAATATGAGATTCCCAATCAGAATCATCAAGTTCAATATTACAAACTTCACATTGAATTTTTTTCAAAGTAGTTCAATTAAGAAACAGCAAGGTTTCTAAAAAATTCTGCTAAATGTAGACTTTTTTGTGATTCAGATTTCTGTCTAGTTTATCGATTGCCTCATCTAGAGCAGATATGTTCATTTCAAGAAAATTTGACAGATGGAAGATTGCACCGTATTTTTCACCAATTTTTGATATCATGTTGTTTTTCTCAAGTACCTTCATGTGATGTTGGATTGCTTTGTAATCAAGTTCAAGTTCTTGGGAGAGTTGGTGAGTGTTGTAAGGTTTGTCAAGCAGACTCATGATGATTCGCAGTCTGGTAAATCCTCCTCTAGTACTTGTAAACAAGTAAAACAGTAATTTTCGAGTTTGTTTATCAGGTTTTCTTTGATCTGAGACAGTTCTAGATCTAAGAATCTCTTTGAACTCTAGTAACTGGTTTGCCATGTTTCTTAAGGTAGATATGCTCGTTTTACTTAAAACCGTATTTCCAGATCTTTTCCACATTCAGCCGGGACAATTACCCTTAAATTGACTGAGGATGAACTCGTGATGATATGATGGCATCAAAGGGTTACGACATGACCCCTACAATGTATTCTCCAGACGGCAGAATTTACCAAGTCGAATATGCTATTGAGACTGTAAAAAGAGGAACTTTAGCAATTGGTATTGCTAGTAAACAAGGAGTCATCATGGCAGTTGAGGAAAAACCTCGAACATTACAAAGTACTGATGTTACACAGAAAATTTTCCAAGTAGATTATCACATTGGTGTTGCAGCAGCAGGATATATTCCAGATGCACGTGTTCAAGTGGATAGTGCAAGATTCTTCTCACAGGGAAACAGAATGACCTATGACGAATCAGTAGAAGTAGCTACAGTTGCAAAACATCTAGCAGACCAAGCTCACCAATTTACTCAATATGGAGGAGTTCGTCCAAATGGTGTTTCAATGATTATTGCAGGTGTTGATCAAAAAGGAGAATCAATCTACATAACTGATCCCAGCGGAACTTATGTTCAATTTGCAGCAATTGCAATTGGAGCAGGTTCAGATGATGTAAATGCATTCTTGGAGAAAAATTACAAAGAAGACATTAGTTTAGAAGATGCAGCAGCATTAGCAATTGCAGCAATTAATCTAAAGGCAGAAGAAAAAGGAGTAGTCAAAGACATCAAGATGGCAAAGGTTTCAACCGAGTCTAAAATCTTTGAAAAAGTATCTGAGGCAGACTTGGAAAAATATTCTCAAAACGTATCAAAGTTTGCTCCTTAGAATTTCAGATTTGAAAGATATTCATTTTAGTGTACGAGATGATAGATAATGGGTTTAGGAAGTAGTTATTGGAGTGAAGTAATCGAAGTACTTCGAGAAATCATTCCAGTTTATGACAAGGTAAATTCAATCATATCACTAGGGAAAGATGTAGAACATCGTAACAGGGGAATTTCAAAAAGAGTCATTCCAGGAAATAAGATACTTGATGCAGGTTCAGGTTTTGGAAACATGTCAAAAACTGCACTAAAACTAACTGATGGAAAAATCTCAGTTACACTTTATGATCCACTTGTTCCAATGCTAAAGAATACTGGAACTCATTTTGAAAAAACACCAGACATGGCAAACGGTGTATTTGAGCACATCCCATTTAGAGATGAAGAGTTTGATGCAGTGTTATGTGGTTACTCACTTAGAGACGCAATAAACTTGAGAATTGCAATTTCTGAGATTCACAGAGTTTTGAAAAAAGGTGGACGATTTGTGATTGTAGATTTGGGAAAACCAGACAATGGATTCATCAGAGCAGGAGTTGCATTTTATCTCAGATGTATCTTACCAATTCTTGCATTTAGTGCAGGAGGTAAACTTGGATTAAAGTTTGGAACACTTTATGGAACTTTCAAAAGATGGCCACAAAACAAAAAGCTTGAAGGTTTACTGTTAGAGAAATTCTCAAGAGTGGAATTTGAGAAAGATCTTATGGGTGGAGCAATCATGGTTGCTGCATACAAATGAACAAAGTTCTGATTCTAGTAAACATAACAGGTCTAATTATCGGAATTTCCTACGGGCTGCACGGACCAATACTTCCAGTCTTTGCAAAAAATGTCATTGGGGCAACATATTCTGAACTAGGATTAATCGGATTAACTAATTTCATTCCTTACATGTTCATTCCATTGTTTGTTGGAATTCTTCTTGACAGATTCAACAACGGATACTTGCTAGCATTGGGGACTGCAATCAATTCTGCATCAATTTACCTTCTATCTGTTGCACAATCAGTCCCAGAAATAATGGGATTTAGAATTTTGACAGGTGTGGCTCATGCATTTTTCTGGCCACCATGTGAATCCATCATATCAAATGAAAGCACAGAACAAAACAGAGTAAAGAACATCTCGTGGTTTACAATGTTCTTTGTAATTGGATTCATGATAGGACCACTACTAGGCACTGTGTTTTTAGAAGGTCTTGATACAACATACAGAATTCTATTCCAGATTACTGCATTCATCTTGGCAACTGCGTTGATTTCATCGATTCTAGTATCAAGAAAGAGTGTTAGGAACCATCATGAACATTTCTCATTTTCATCAATCAAAGAGATGAAGAGATTTCCCGAGGTCATAATCTTACTTCTTTTTTGTACATCATCATTTGGAATAATTCTAACAATCTATCCAGCATTTCTAAATGATAATGGGATGACAGACACAGACATTTTGTTATTATTTTTTGTATTTGGAATTGCACGTGTAGCATCACTAGCATTAGCAGGGAAATTTGCAAGAAAAACAAGTCAGACATTGATTGCAGCAGTATTTGCAGTGTCTGCAGGATTGGCAATTTCAGTTGTAGCAGACTCTATCATCACTTTTGGAATTGCATTAGTTTTGATGGGATTTGGTTTTAGTATATTCTTCCCACTAACTTTGGAGATTATTCTAAGTAAGACCAAAAAAGGAATTTCAGGAAAAATCATAGGAGCATATGAAACAGTATTTGGAATGGGTTGGGCAATAGGACCAACACTTGGAGGTCCAATAACTCAATCTCTGGGAGATGATACACCATATCTGATATTTTGTATAATAGGAATTGGAGTGGCATTACTTGCTATTTTGACTAGAAAAAAGTTGGAGCCGCAAAGAATCCAAAGATTGGATTAGGCATAATTTCAAACATTACGTTTAATTTCAAATTAGGCCATTTGAGATCATGATAGATTATTCATTAAATGTAGCAGGTAGTGAATGGATAATCATAATTTTTGTTGCACTGGTTTTGATTTTGGGAACAGGAAAACTTCCGGGAGCTGCAAGAAAACTTGGAAAAGCAGTCAATGAATACAATAAAGCAAAAAACGACATTCAAGAAAGTATGAAAGAAGTTACTGAAGAAGCACCAAAGATTTCAGGACCTGTAGAATCAGAGAGACAGAAACTAGAGGTAATTGCAAAATCAATTGGAGTCAAAGTTGAAGGAAAGACTGATGATGAGTTACGAAAAATTATTGCAGACAAGATTGGTCAAAAGAAAATAGACGAACCAGAAAACAGTCAGTAATTATTTTGATTTTTTAATTCGATACAAATCCTTGTCAAGTCGCTTTTTTGCAAATTTGTAATAATCTGGAACAATTTCAAATCCAAGATATCGTCTACCAAGAGATTTGCTTACAACTGCAACTTGCCCTGAACCAAGGAAAGGATCAAGTACAATGTCTTTTTTTTCACTAGAATATTCCAATAGTTTTTGAATTAGTTCAGAAGGAAGTTTGGTTGGAGTTTTTTCATCACCAGTCCAGTATTCTCTTTTGATATCCCACACATCTTCCTTGTCTCTGTAGTGAAGACTGCGACCATTCTCTGTTTTGTCTTCTTTTTTGAACCTAGAAAATGGAAAGAACTTTCGTTTTTTGTCATCTTTGCAGACATAGAGGCAGTGATAGTGAGATGTTACAAACTTCTTTTTTGTAACTACACCAAATTGGTATTTCCAGATTATGTGATTAATGGTAACAAATCCAACATCATCTAGAGCTCGCAAAATATCTTTGAGATTATTCCATCCTGAAAATACATACATGCTTCCAGAGTCTTTAAGGATTCGATAGACTTCACTCATCCACGAAAATGTAAAGTCATAGTAGTCCTCAGGTTTGATTTCATTATACCCAGAAAGAACACGAGATGAGGTTCTGTTGTAATTTGCTTTTTTTGCCTTGAAATTTATGGCAAAAGGTGGATCGGTGATAACCAAGTCAATCTTGTTTTTAGGAATGGAATTCATTCCATCAATACAGTTTTGATTGTAAATTTTGTTAATCTCGATTTTTTTCATTTTTAAATTCAAGACCAGTTCCTAGCATAATAATGTCATGGGCAAATCCTATGAAGTAACAATAAATCACTAATCATTTCTTAGCAAATAGATCTTGAAGCTATCATGTCCAAAATGCAAGTCCAGAATTGAGATTCAAAAGACTTTCAACAAAAAAATGCACGTGTCTTGCAGTAATTGTGGAATCGAAGATCTCCTAGAGTTCTCAAAAAATGTAGATGAAGTATTTTTGGAATTTCTTTCAAGATATGACAAAGGATTAGTAACAGAGAAAGGACTTTCTGAAGGTCTCAAAGATGAGGGGATTGTTCGGCCTGAAGTTGAAATCAAGAACATGATTGGTAAAAACAAGCCAGACAAAATAACTGAAGAAATTCTATACTCAAAAAAAGACTATGTTTCACAATACAAGGTTTTGAGTAATCCTGAGCCTAAAATGGGCTGTAAAGTTGAAGATTTGGGACTAGATGAATCAATTACAGAGCATCTAAAGGAATTGGGAATCAAACAATTTTACAAATTCCAAGAAGATGCAATTGGAGAGATTGCGTATGGAGAAAATGTTGTGATTGAAGCTCCAACTGCCTCAGGAAAAACAGAAGCCTTTTTGATTCCAGTGATTCAGAGAATAAAAAAAGATTCCAGTGAAGGCAATGTCTTTGCAATCTTTGTCTATCCAACAAAGGCACTTGCAAGAGACCAGTTTCCCAAAATCAAAAAGTTTGCAGAAAAGATTGGGGTTAGAGTAAAGGTCTTTGATGGAGATACAAAACAAAATGACAGAAGAGAGATTATTGATAATCCACCACAGATTCTTGTTACAAACTTTGATGTGCTACATTATCACATGTGGCACCAAACAAAGTTCTCATCATTATTAACATCTACAAGAGTTCTAGTTACAGATGAAGCACATGTCTATTCAGGAATCTTTGGTTCCAATGTACACTATATCATAAAAAGACTCAAAAGAATTTGTACAAACAAATTGCAATTTGTTGCAGCATCAGCTACATTAGAAGATGCAAAAGAGTTTTGTGAAAAACTGTTTGGAGAAGAGATGCAGAAAATTCAAGGGTCAGGAAAGAAAGGTCAGACAGACTTTGCAATGCTCTTCCCATCACTAAGAACACAAAGGGCTTTGATGGTAGAGCTCACAAAGAAACTAACAGAAAAAAATCACAAGACTATGGTCTTTAACAACTCTCACCTAAACTCTGAACTTTTAGCAATTCAGGCAAAAAAGCAAAAGGTCAACATCAAAGTTCACAGGGCAGGACTAATGGCAAACTATCGTACATTTGTTGAAAAGCAGTTCAAAGATGACTTGCTTGATGCCATTTCATGTACTCCCACACTTGAATTAGGCATAGATGTGGGAAATGTTGACTGTGTTATCTCATCAACCATACCAGTTAATCGATTAATTCAGAGAATTGGAAGGGCTGCAAGAAAGGGTCAGAGAGGTTATGCATTTTTGGCATTGGGAAATGACCCAATCTCACAATATTACAAAAATCATCCAGATGACTATTTTGAAGATACTGAAAAAACATACATTGACCCCAAGAATCCATTTGTAGAAGAATTTCAAGTACTGGCAATGGCATATGATAGACCGATATCAAAACATGAGCTCAAAGAACATCAAGAAGTAATAGAACACCACATAATCAAAGAGAATCTAAAAGAATTCAACAATAGAATAATTCCAAATTTTGATAAAATCAATTCTTTACTCAATGAATACAGTATTAGAGGAATAGGACAATCAATTGACATTTTCTTAAATGGCAAAAAGGTGGGAGATAGAATACTGCCAATCGCATTAGAGGAATTACACAAAGATGCAATTTACTTTCTTGCAGGAATTCGCTACAAGGTAAAAGAGTTTGATTATCCAGAAAAAAATTATGCAAAGATTGAGAAAATTCCTAGAGACTATCCATATTATACAAAGGCACTCACTGAAGAATGGCCAACAATTGAAACAGTCTTTGAGAGAAGAGTTGCAAACGGTGTCGAGGTTGCATTTTGTAAATTACACATTGAGAAAAAAGTATACGGTTATGTCAACATTGAACTTGGACAAGAAGTAACACAAGGAGAAAAAGTTCTACTTGATACACCATTAGAATACGATTTTGTTACAAAGGGAATTGTCTTTCATGCACCTAGACCACTCAAAGTCATGGGAGAGTCTGAAGATGAAGAATACACAGAAGCTAGTGGGTATCATGCAACAGAGCATGTTGTAATTGAGGGAAGTAATATGATAACTGGCGGCGTTTCTCAGGATTTGGGAGGCATATCACTGGGCACATCAGGCTTGATTTTCATCTATGATGGGGCCATTGGTGGAAGTGGTGCAAGTAAAGCCCTCTATGACAGATTTGAGCAAGTACTTGAGAGGAGCATGTTCATTGTAAAAGAGTGTCCATGCAAAAACGAGGCAGGATGTCCACGATGTACATTCTCATACAGATGCGGAAACAACAATGAGTATCTGCATAAATATTCAGCACTAGAAATATTGGAGAGAATCAACAAAGGTGAGAAAACAGAACTAGTTGATCCTACTGAAGGTGACAGACCTCTAGTATAATCAAAATGGGATAAATATAACAAAAATTTAGAGACAATATGCAAAAGGTAGCTCTTGTAACTGGAAGTTCTTCAGGGATTGGACTAGAAGCAGTACTAGCACTTGCAAAAGACGGATACCACACATTTGCCAGTATGAGAGATACATCAAAAGCAGGGGAATTAGAAAATGCTGCAAAAAAAGAAAACCTTCCAATTGAAGTAATAGATCTTGATGTCGATAAAGAAGAATCAATTGTTTCAGCAATAAAAAAAGTAATGGATTCAGCTGGAAGACTAGATGTTCTAGTGAATAATGCAGGATATGGGCAGTTTGGATGTACTGAAGATGTTTCAGTTGAAGATTTTAGAAAACAGTTTGAAACTAATTTTTTCAGTATTGTAAGAATTATTCAAGAGGTTGCTCCAATTATGAGAAATCAAAATTCAGGAAACATCATCAACATTAGTTCTGTTGTAGGAAGAATGGGACTACCAGGATCTCCTGCATACATCAGTTCAAAGTTTGCATTAGAAGGATTGGGAGAATGTTTACGATATGAGTTGGGTCAATTTGGAATCAAAACCACATTAATTGAACCAGGAGTAATCAAGACAAACTTTTTTGAATCAATGAAGATTCCAGATTCAAAGACAGACCCAAAATACAAAGAATTAACAGACCACATCTTGGCAGGATTAAAGATGATGGTTCAGATGGGAACTGCTCCATCACAAGTAGCCGAAGTAATCATCAAGGCAATCCATGATGATGAGATGCTTCCAAGGTATGTTGTTGGAACGGATGCTGCAATGTTCATGGAAGCAAAAAAGATGAAAACAGACATAGAATTTGAGAAATACATGAGTAAAGAGCTATTTCCAGGATAGCATCAGTTGTACGTTAACTTGATATACACATAGAACCCAGTTTTTGTCAAAGTCCGCAATTTTAAGGTGAAAAAAATGACAAAATGGGAAAAGCTACAACACAATGGAATCTTGTTTCCTCCTGCCTATGAGGCACAGGGAATCAAGATAAAGATCAAGGGTGAAAAAGTCGACCTCAAATTAGACCAAGAAGAGATGGTATACCAATGGGCAAAAAAGAAAGACACACCGTATGCTCAAGACAAGGTTTTTCAAAAAAACTTTACAGCAGATTTTGCAAAGACTCTAGATTCTAAATTTAAAAAAATTTCATATGAAGATATTGATTTTTCAGATGCTTACAAACTAGTTGACAAAGAAAAAGATCTCAAAGAGATGATGACAAAAGAAGAGAAAAAGGCAATTGCTGCAAAAAGAAAAGAGCTTCGAGAAGAGCTCAAGGCAAAATATGGAATTGCCAAAATGCAAATTAAAAAAGATTCAGAAATGATTGATGTTGAAGTTGGAAACTACATGGCTGAACCTCCAGGAATTTTCATTGGTAGAGGAGAGCATCCATTAAGAGGGAGATGGAAACCACGTGTTACTGCAAAAGATGTCACATTAAACATGGGAAAAGATGCTCCAAAACCCAAAGGGGATTGGGATAAAATTATTCATGATAAAGATTCAATGTGGTTAGCAAGTTGGATGGATTTTCTTACACAAAAAAGAAAGTATGTTTGGTTATCAGATAGTTCTGATCTTAAACAAGGTAGAGACAAAGAAAAGTACGAAAAAGCAGTCAAACTTGAAAATGAGATTGAGAAAATTAAAAAAGCAATGGTAAAGGATATGAAAGATTCTAAAAAAATGAATGTTGCCACTGCTTGCTATTTGATTTACAAAACTGCAATGAGGGTTGGAGACGAAAAAGATGAAGATGAAGCTGATACTGTAGGTGCAACTACACTAAGAAAAGAACATATCAAAATCACTCCAGATACAATAGAATTTGACTTTTTAGGAAAGGATAGTGTTAGATGGCAAGAGACACTTAAAGTAGTTGATGATGATAAACAATTCCAAGAAAATCTTAAAAAATTAATTGAAAAGAAAAAACCAAATGAAGAAATTTTCCACAATATTACATCTAGAGATGTAAACAAGTATTTTTCAGGCATAGTAAAAGGCGTAACTGCTAAAGTGTTCAGAACGTTTCAAGCAACAACAGTTGTCAAAAATTATCTAAAAGAACATGACAACATTAAAGGAAAATCAGATAATGAGAAACTTTACCATGCAAAACTAGCAAATCTTGAAGCAGCCATTATGTGTAATCACAAAAGAACAATTCCAAAGACATTTGAGCAATCTTTGCAAAAAAAGAAAGATACTCTCAAGACTCGAGAAAAAGAAAAAGCATGGGAGAAAACACAACAAACCCTCAAAAAGGTAGAATCAACTGAACCTAAAACAGACACTCAAAAGAAAAACAAAGAAAAGAGAATCAAGACATTAAATGAGCAAATCAAGAAACAAAAACAAAAACACAAAGAAAGAGTTGAAAAATTAAAGTTACAAGTTGATTTGTCTGAGAAAACTAGAGATTACAATATTGGAACTTCACTTAGAAATTACATTGATCCACGTGTTTTCAAAGCTTGGACTGATGAGGTAGGTGCTGAATGGGAGAAACTATACACATCTGCACTACAAAAGAAATTCCTTTGGGTTAAAAACGAAAATACAAAGTGGAAAGAAATTAAATAATTAAAAAATTAGTTTTTAGGAACGTATGCAAATCCAGGTCCCCATGAGGAACGTTGTTTTGCTTGATAGTCTTTTGAAGACTCAACATCTCCTTTTGCTGGAGCATCCATACCAAGGTGTGGATCTATTGGAGTGTATCCTAAGCATTCAAAGTGGAATTCATTAGTTAGTGCAAAGCCCTTGTAGAAACTTTCTTCAAGATCATGTTCTGTTTTAAGAATATAATCAGTTACATGGCAATTTGAATAATCATATCCTCTAGCCTGAATATCACCATACATCAAATCAACTTTTACACTAAACAATTCATCAAGTGATGAAACACCAGTTGTTTTAGCACCAGTCA
>REGJ01000021.1 GCA_003702525.1 Candidatus Nitrosopumilus sp. | reverse complement strand
GGAGCTAAAGCATAAAATTAGAAATTAAAAATTAGATTATTCTTGAGTTGTTCCACATTCTGGACAAAACTTTGCTGTTGCTGAAAGACTAGTACCACATTCTGAACAAAACTTTCCATCAGTTTTTTGTTCAGTGTAAGCATTTCCCATTAATCCTGAACTTTTGACTGCACCAGATGGTTCATACTTGTCGTCATCAATCAAAACAGGTTCAAAGTCTTGTTCTGTTAGAAAAGTCATCATTCTTGGAATACCTTTTCCATCATTGTTTGGATCTGGAACAGAGTCACCTAACCAAAATGCAAATCGCATCAGAGTTAACTCTGGAGTTGAAAAGGCCAAAGTATGTTTTGACATGTATTCTTGTGCGGCTTTTTTGCCATCAAATACTTCCATGAAGATAATATTTCGTGTTTATGTATAATAGTTTCTGGAAAAGTGGACCGGGAGGGAATCGAACCCTCGACATCCTCGTTGCGAACGAGGCATTATACCCCTAAACCACCGGCCCCTAAACTACTCTTGGAGTTGTGTTTTTATTCATTTAGCAAATTTTTCTTGATTAAACAAGAGATTGTAAATTTTTAGAAGATCACAGAATATAATGAAAAAATAAGAAAAACGTGTTTTTGAGAATTTATGTTAATGCTCTGTCAATCATATTTTTGTATGATTCTTTAGAAGCAGCACCTACTTGCTGGCTAACTATCTCACCTTTGTTAAGGAGAATTAAGGTTGGAATACTAAAGACATTGTATTTTGATGCCAATTCATTAGCCTCATCAACATTAACCTTGACAAATTTTACTTTGCCATCATAGTCACTTGCCAGTTCTTCAACTACTGGACCTACCATTCTACATGGACCACACCATTCGGCCCAAAAGTCTACAAATACAGGGATGTCAGAGTTTATCACATCAACTTCCCAAGACTTTGCATCTGAAATTTGTGTTATTCCCATTGTATTGATAATTTGTTATTCATACCTAAAAACGTTCACCAGAATTACACCATATTTTTTGGGTGGGAAACAAATTCTGATATATACTTAAATGACGTTTTGATAAATCCAAGTTATGAGTTCGGAGCTTAGAATAAAAAAATTAAGAGGTTCTGGAGGCTATGTAATGGCTCGTGTAACAGATGAACAACAGATGAAAGGAAACCTTGGAGGTCCAGATCTGTTCTTAGCACCGATTGGTAGACTAGATGCTGATAAAATTTCTAAACACTTTTGCAACACATGTGAAAAAGAATTTGAAGGTTCTCCAAAAATCGAATTTGAGAATCCAAATGAAGAAGTTGCAGAAAATTTAATTCTTGCAGAAAGAGGACAATACATCTGCAATTCATGTCAATCATCAATTGCAGAATATAGAGAATTTAAGAAACAAAATGAAGCAGGTGATGTAGGAAATGCAAAACCAATGGAACCACAAACAGAATCCACTCCACAAGTTGAGACACCACAGCCAGCAGTAGAAAGTGTTGCACAACCAGTTGAGGAACCTCAGATAGAATCTACGCAAGAAATAGCAACTCAACCAAGTCCTGCAACATCAGTAAGTTCAATCGAAGGAAGATCAGTATATGACGAAAATGCCAACAAAATAGGAATTGCAAAACAAGTTGGAATTGATTCAACACAATCTATGGTTCTAGTGATTACTAAAAATGACGGAACTGAAGGCAGCATCCCATGGACCAGCATCAAGAAAGTTGGGGAAGTCATCTTATTGGGAAATCCAGAAGAAAGTACACCTCCAGGAAAATGCTCAAACTGTGGATTTTCAAATAAAGAAGGTTCAAAATTCTGTGAAGAGTGCGGAACACCACTTCAATAGCTAGTAAATTTAATCAAGGGCACTATAGGCGATTATGTAATTGGGGAAAAAGTCTGTTTCAAAAGGAGTTATCAAAGACATTGTTATTGTGGCAGTTGGAGTTTTGGTAATTTGGATTGGTCTTCAAGTGGCATTTGGAACACAAAATCCATTTTATGTAGTTGCAAGTGGAAGTATGATTCCAGTCTTAGAAGTTTATGATGTTTTGATTGTTTCAGGACACGAACCATTTGATGAGCTTGAAGTAGGAGACATTATCGTGTTTGATCGTCCTTCGGATCACAATAGAGTAATTGTACACAGAGTGGCGTCAATATTAGATGAAGATCCTAGAACGATTAGAACAAAAGGAGACGCAAATCCAGCTTCAATTCCAGGAACGGACTTTCCAATTACTGAGGAAGAATACATTGGAAAAGTAGCATATACACTTCCACAAGTAGGATATGTCACTCAATTACTAAAACCGCCAATTAACTATGTCATCATTGCAGTTGTAATTGGAATTATGATAGTCAAGCAATTTGCAAAAAGGAAAAAGGAAAAAGAGTTATCATTTACAGATCCAATGGACTCAGAAAATCCTGATACAATTGAAGAGTTATCAGACATTGACAAGATTGAAGAAGACACCGAATATTCCGAACCTACAGAATTAAAAAATGCAGAGGATAATTCAGAATCGCCTGAGACAAAAGTAGAGGAATTCACAGAACCTAGTGAAAAATCTGAAGAAGAGAAGAAAGAATAATTCGTTAATTTCATGCAAACAGGTTCACATTATGCCCAGAGACACAAGATCGTCCTGTTTGCTTAGTAGTGTTACTATGTGAAAATTACTAAAAAAGGATCCTAAGTATTGTTAAGTTTCAAAAGAGTAGAATTGTTTATGAATTAGTGTAAAAAGAAAAAAAGAACTAGTTGTTCTTTGAAATGTCTCCACACAATCCAGGAGTTGAACCATCAGCATTACATTCAGGAGCGAATGATTCCATTTCAAAGATCTTACGATTTCCATTGCCCTGTTCAGCTAATTGGAATTTAATCCATGAAGTGTTGTTATCATCATTTTCATCTACAAATAGACCTAATGGATTCCATGTGTGTGTTAAGAAATAAGTTCCTTCAGGAAGACCAGTAATAAGAATTTCATTATCTTCTGTTGATTGATGATATTGATCAATCCAACCTGGTTGAATTCCTTGGAATCCTACTTCACATTCCCAATACCATTTTAGAGAGGTAGCAGGACTTTCGCCATCAATTTGGTAAACATCAGATATACAAAATCCGACTTTAACTGCCGTAGATTGAACTGTTTGACCATCTTCGTCAAGCCATTCTGCAATTTCTCCGGGAACTTCGTTACCATTTTCATCGATTGTAACTTCTCTTACTGAAAATTCTCCAATTCCATCAATATGCCAATGGTTATGTGTTTCATGAAATGAAAATTCACTTACAATTTCGCGCCAAACTGTTTGTTCTGGCATTCTAAAGACACCCTCTTGATCATATAGACTTTGGAAAGCTTTGGTGTTTTCACCTTCAACAGGATCATTTCCTAAAAAGTCTGGCTCAAACTCAAGACCACCTACGCCTACATTTCCCCAAACATTTGTGAATCTTAGCCATTCTTCTTGTTGTTGATTATGAATGTCTAAGTGCTTAGGAACACCAGGTGTGATGTCAGGAAGTATTGCTCTATCTGGAATTGGAGGCAAATCATTTCCACCATTTCCATTTCCATGTCCATTTCCATTTCCACCAGGAGCTGCTGCAACATCCAATAACATCGGCGTCATAAACATGAATCCCATAGATAATAGAACTGGAAAGATTGTTGCTTTACGAAAAATCGTTTTCGTGTATGTCATTGTTCATACCTTATGAATTGGTATTAATATACATGATCATAAGAAAAGTTCAAAAAATAAGTGTGTCACAACAAAATATTACAGAAATTTTTAAAGAACAGAATCTTTTGTTTTGAAAACTCGTTTAAAGTATTCAGATGATTCTTTAGGTTCTTCAATATCATTTGTAATTCCTGCAAGATTTTTTGCAAGGTTCTTTTTGTAACCAACTTGCATTTGTCTTTGAATTTGTATTCTTTGAGCCTGAGGAGAACCTGCACCGTGCATTGATTCAGTAAGATATCCAACTGCATTTCTACCCAAAGTCATGTTTTCAATTAATCTAAGAATTCTCATTCTGTTTTCAACATCAGCACCTTTTCTACCAGCAAGGTATTTTTTGAGTAATGGACCAGCTTCTGGATGTCTAAAGTCTTTTTCAGATGGAAGTGTAACTACCAACCCACCTGCAATATCTTGTGCTAATCTACTAATTTCATATGGGAATCGTGTGACATTATGTTTACAGACTTGTGCAAGCATATCATCATTAAGGTAAACACCAGATTTCATCTTCTGTCCTTGATAAGAAGATGCAATACCTGCTGCAAAAATTGTTTCATTAAGATGAGTCATCTCAATGATTTTATCTTTAATGTGAGAAACTTTTGGAACACCATTATAGTCTGCAATTGTGGCTGCTGCCCCAATCAAAACATCTCCTAAGCCTGTTTTACAAACATAACTTCGTCTATGATAACATGTGAAACGTTCTACAAGCATTGATGCAAACTCGTACTCTCCATGCATGAATACCTTATCCCATGGAATGAATACTCTGTCTAAGATGATTAGTGCTTCTTGTCCACCAAATTTTGCATTACCATCATCGATATCACCTTCTTCCATGCTTCGGGTATCACATGATTGTCTACCGTAAATGTAAGTGACTCCTTTGGCATCTGCGGGAATTGCACCAACAATTGCCCAATCTTTATCAGCTTCTGTTAGTCTGATAGTTGGCATTAAGATAATCCAGTGAGAGTTTATGCAACCAGTTTGATGGGCTTTGGCACCTGAAACATAAACTCCTTTTTCATCGGTATCTACAATTCGTGTAAATAAATCAGGGTCATCTTGTTCTGAAGGGCCTTTGCTTCTATCTCCTTTAGGATCAGTCATAGCACCACCAATTACAAAATTTTCTTTTTGAACCATCTTTACAAATTCTAAGAATCTTTTATGGTAATCAGTTCCATGTTTTTCATCAATCTCAAAAGTTGTAGAATGTAAAGCATTCATAGCATCCATACCAACACATCTTTGGAAACATGTTCCAGTGTTTTGCCCTAGTTTTCTTTGCATTTTATTTTGTAAAACTAAATCTTCAGCACTTTCTGCAATATGTAAAAATCGATTAACTTTCAATCCAGAAAGAGATGAATCAGCTGATGCTAGTGCTTCTTCACGAACTGCTAAATCATAAGTTTCTGCAACTGCGTTAATTGAGGGTCTAATGATTGGGTGATCAACGTAATTTTCGATTAGTTCTCCAAAGAGGTAAATTTTGAGATCACGGCCTCTAAGGCTTTCAATATAATCATCGCCAGTCTTAATTTCAGACATGTAACAATAATGATTTTGATGTTGTATAAATATTCTAAATTAGTATGAGTAACATTTTAGGAATAAATTCCGATCAGAGACCTATTCTGACATCTAGAATTCTGCAACCCTTGCCTTTCTCCATAACAAGTACAGGGTTCATATCTAATTCTTTGATCTCTTTAAAGTCTGAAACTAGTTGGGATAATCTCTGAATGCATTCAGAAAGCTTTGCAATATCAGATGGTTTTTCTCCTCTAACTCCTTGGAGTAGTTTTTGTGTTTTAATTGAGGAAATCATATCATCAGCCTCCTTGTCAGTCACAGGAGCAAGTTTGAATGTTACATCCTTGAGAACCTCAACGTAGATTCCGCCCATACCAAGCATGATAACTGGACCAAATCCTGGTTCTAGTTTGGAACCAATAATCAATTCTTTACCGCCTTTAACCATCTCTACAATCAAAACGCCTTTTATCTCAGCTTTCTTGTTGTATTTTTTAGCATTCTTTACAATAGTTTTGAATGCATCCTTAATCTCAGCATCATTTGTTAAATTGACTTTAACACCTCCTGCATCAGATTTATGGATAATTTGAGGGGATGCGATTTTCATTACAACAGGATAACCGATCTTCTTTGCAATTTTTACTGCTTCTGCTTCATTTTTTGCAAGTGCACTTTTTGGAAGCGGTAAACCATATGCTTTGAGAACTTCTTGACCTTCTTCTTCTAATAGATTTGGTCTTTTCTCTTTTTTGACCTGATCAAATATTTTTTTGGCTTTAGTTTTGTTCACTTTGAATTTTGTAATTGTACCAGGAGAAGATTTTACCCAATCAGAAAATCTATTCATTGCGGCAAGTGTTCTGATTGCACCTTCTGCATATGTATAATATGGAACATTTCCAGCAGCCAAAATTTCTCTATTAGTTATTCCTTCATCCAATCCCATTAAACTTGCAAGCATAGTCTTCTTGTATTTCTTTGACATGGTAACAATGACTTCTGCTAATTTATCATAATCCAAGGTACCAGAAGGAGTACACATTGAGATAACAGAACCGACTTTTGGATGTTTTAAGACACGATCCAAAACATTGTTGAATCTATTATAATCAGCATCACCAACAATGTCAACAGGATTTCTTGAACTTCCCCAAGGCGGAATTACTTCATCAATCTTCTTTCGTATACTTGTAATATCTGCCATCTTGATTTTTGCTTTTGAACATGCATCTGTAGAAATAATTGCAGGTCCACCAGCATTTGAAACAATTACTAAATCACCTTTGGATGGCAAAGGTTGTTTTGAGAATGCTGTTGCATAATCAAATAGTTCTTCCATTGTATCAACTCTGATTGCACCAGATTGTTTTAGTAATGCATCATAGATTTCATCAGAACCCATTAAAGCACCAGTATGAGACATTGCTGCTTTTGCACCCTCAGGACTACGCCCAGATTTTAGAACAAGAACAGGTTTTTTGAGTTTTTTAGTAATATTTTTACAAACTTTGAGGAACTCTTGACCATCACCCATGTCTTCAAGATACATGACGATGACTTCTGTTTGTTTGTGATTTGCAAGAATTTTTAGGACATCAACCTCACTCATTACAGCCTTGTTTCCAAGACTGACAACAGCAGAGAATCCAATTCCTTGTGCACTAGCATCTTCAACTAGTGCAGCACAAATTGCTCCACTTTGAGATACAAGTGCAATTTTTCCAGACTTTGGTGTAACTTTAAGAAAAGTTGAATTCATCATTGTCTTTGGATCAAGATTCATCACTCCAAGACAATTTGGACCAACCACTTGCATTTTGTATTTCTTTGCAATGTCTATGACTTGTTGCTCTCTTTTTGCTCCTTCTTCATCTACTTCTTTGAAACCAGCTGTGATGATAATGACGCCTTTGATTTTCTTCTTTCCACATTCTTCTAAAACAGGAGTGACAAGTGTATTTTTGATAACAATAACTGCAAGATCAATTGATTTTGGAACATCTAAAACACTCTTGTATGCTTTTTTGTAAAATACAGTTTCTCTTGAAGGACTAATTGGATAAACATCTCCTTTGAAACCATTCATAATATTTGATGTAATAGTAGCACCAACACTTCCTCTCTTATCAGATGCACCAATCACTGCAATTGATTTTGGCGATAAAATAGGAGATTCAGTCATGGATAAATTGGATCTAAGGATTTTGTATAATAAAGTTATTCATGGAAATTAGTGATCTCTAGTTTTTAGCTACCCAGCATCTTTCCTGCCAAATTTTCTTTTCTAGGAACCCAAACAATTGATAATTTAGAAAATCTTCCAATTATACTCCAAGCTTCTCTTGCTAAATCACGCAATTGTTCATTATTTATCGCAAATTCATGATTAAGTTGGTTTACAGTGTTTTTTGAATCACTGTAAATTGTAATCTCTTCATCAGAATCGACGAATTTGTTTAATGCAGAAATTATTGCCATGTATTCAGCCTGGTTGTTAGTGATTTCAGGTTTTTTTTCATAAAAGGATTCTCCAGTTTCTTTTACAAAAAAACCATATCCACCATTAGAACCACCTGAACCATCGACATAAACACTAATGCTCATCTTTATACAGCCTCGTTATCTTCACACTTAGATTTACTACTACCATGTAAACGATTGTAGACAATCCTTGTGATACAATTGATGCTAAATATGGATCATAATTTAGTACAAGCAAATAGTATTGCAATACCCATCTAACTATAGTATAAACAATTTCTCCAATTCCAAGTGAAGTGATTAGTTTTTTTAGATCATGTTTTAGTCTCTTTGTATCAGTTTTTCCTGATTTTAGGCGATATTTTTTACGGTTATCAAGATAGAACAGTCCACTAAATACAGAAAAGTAAATGACATAATCAGCAATAGTAGTATAAGTTGTGTTTAGATAGTCAGCTTGATCAGCTAAAATTTGTGCTATAACTGCTGAAATTGTTATTGATGCAGCAAATGCAATTAGAATATTCTTGTTAAGTTTCAAATATTCTTGTAACATGTGTTTTGACAGATTTTGTTACAATTAAACTAAGATTAATCCAAAGTGATTTTCAAGAATATTATCAATCCCACTAGCTCTGCAACACCAACTCCTAACATGTATGGGAATATTTCATTAGAGAAGAGATGTTCCATTGAGAAATAAGCCATAGCACCAACAACATTATGTAAAAACAACATGGCTGCAACAACAATCATTCCAAGTGGAAGTTGAGCTCTTGTTTTTCCATACATATTTCCAAATATTGCAATCAAAATTCCCAATATTCCCATATTGATAATTGAGACAATTGACAAAATCAGAGATGTAGGCTCCATTTAGAGAAAAACACCTCTTGAGCTTTTATTTACTTTTATCCAATTTTCCCTCAATTTCTTCAAATGTCTCCATATTTACTTCAAGAAAGGTTGAAATGAAAAACATGACACCATATTTTTCACCTGCTTTTGTAATCAAATTATTTTTCTCAAGAACTTTGATGTGATGTTGAATTGCTTTGTAATCAAGACCTAATTCGTTTGCCAATTGGTTAGTGTTTAATGGATTTTCTTTTATTTTTGAAACAATTTTCAATCTAGTAAGTCCCCCTCTAGAACCAGCAAAAATGAACCAGAGTAATCTTTTTGCATCAGGATCATTTGCCATAATGAATGCAAAATCTTCTCGCCTACCACTAAAAGGTATTTTGTGATGAGATAATCAAAGTATAAAAAACATGATTAGTCAAAAATATCTGAAATAAAAAATGATGTTAAACTATGATGCACCTCTGTATAGACCACCTTCAGAAGCAAGATCATTAATTTTTCAAGTCACATTAGGTTGTTCATTTAACGAATGTTCTTTTTGTGACATGTACAGATCAAAAGAATATTCTGAAAGACCATGGGAAGAAGTAAAATCAGAAATTGACATGATGGCAAAATATTTGCCAGATACTAGAAGAGTTTTCCTTGCAGATGGAGATGCATTGAATCTTGATTCAGAATACATGGTAAAAATTGTGAAGTACATTAGAGAGAAATTTTCAAAGATTGAAAGAATTTCTTGTTATGCAATGCCTATGAATATTCTAAAGAAAACTTCTGAAGAATTAAAGAAGATGAATGAGGCAGGTCTTGACATGTTTTACTTGGGAATTGAAAGTGGTTCAGATATCGTTCTAAAGAAAGTAACAAAAGGTGCAATTGGAAAAACCATCATCAAATCAGTTAACAAAGCAAAAGATGCAGGGTACATCATGTCATGTATGGTGATTTTGGGTTTGGGAGGTAGAAAATATTCTAAAGAACATATCAAAGGTACTGCTGAAGTAATTAGTGCTTGTTCACCAAATTATGTAGGAGCATTAACTCTTTATTTAGAAAATGGAATCAAACAAGAATTTCTTGACAAGTATCAAGGAGAATTTGTTAGAATTAATGATGATGAATCATTAGACGAATTACAAAGTTTGATTGAACAAATTGATACTAAAGATGAGATTGTTTTTAGAGCAAACCACGGTTCAAATGCCTACACCATCAAAGGTACTTTCCCACAAGACAAACAAGAAATGTTAGACAAGATTGAATGGATGAAACAACATCCAGAGATTATGCGCCCTCAGGGATTAAGAGGATTCTAGATAAAATTTCCTTGATTCAGGTATACTACTTTGAAGATAGTTACAGAATAGTCCCCATCAAAGATTTTCTTTGTATCACCATTTACAGAATGTAAAACTCTGAATTTGTATTCATATGTGCCATCTTGACTCACATCAGTTTGAGCAAAGTGAACAGCGTCATTATTTTGAAAAATCTGAATTATTACAGGATATCCTTCAACATGATTTGCAATTTTTCCTTCTACAAATCCCCAAGGCAAGGTATTATCTTCAGATGCATGAAATAGAATCGTAGATTTTTCAAGTCCCATCATTCCATTTAATGGAATAATTTCTGTTTGTACTTCATGAGTATGACCATTTATCATTATTTGACCAGAATGGGGATGTGCAAAAGCTGAATCCACAGACAATGACAGAAATACTGTAATTGCAATAATACTAGAAAATAAAATAATTTTATTCATATTAAAAATCCACCAGAGGTTAATTTAAGATTTTTACTCTACAAATTGTCAATTACAGGTTTAAGGTTATCAGGTAGTTCTGGCAATTCTGTATGACTTTCATTGTTTTGGAGAATCTCAGGTCCTATGCGTCTGACTCTTTGAGTCCCAATTAGGGTGTCTATGTTTCGTTGAATGTCTTTTTCAGAAAGTATGCTTTTTAATTTCTCAAGTAATGTAGCCTCATCCTCATATTTTTTGATCCCATATTGAATCAAGATTATTTTTTCCTCAGAAGAAAATTCTGTCATACTGAATCCATGTAGTTTTAGGCTAAAAATCTTTGATTATTGAAATATAGTTAAAATACAATGAAGTGCAAACCATCTTGTTTGGTAAGCAAATTACAATTAATTCAAAATGTTCTAGGCATGAAAAGATATGCTGCAATTGCAATAATTAGTGGTACAGGATTAGGATTCATCTATTACTTTTTGACAATGTCAATGCTTCCGTCTCATTTTGATGTGGCAGTAGAAATATCTCCAACATACATTGCAACATCAATTGCATTAACGGTTGTAATATCGGCATTAGCTGGAATCAATTTTGCAATGATGGCATTTAAGATGAAGAGAATGAAGATGATGAATTCAGTAAAGACAAACTCTTCAGCAGTTTTAGGAGGAGCTTTTGCAGCATTTACTCCAGGATGTCCTGCATGTACAGCACCACTTGCAGTAATTTTAGGTGCAATTGGAGGATTGTCACTATTTCCAATGCAAGGATTAGAATTGAAATTTGTGTCAGTAGGAGTATTGATATTTTCTATTTACTGGATTGCAAGAGGATTACAAAGTAAAAGTTGTTGTAAAATAGGTTAAGTTATTTTTCATCCTGATTTTCATAGTATAATCGAATCACTTCATCAACTACAACATTAGTATCATCATCTTTTTCAGTACTTACAAGAAGCAGATGATCATCGCCAAGATAAAATGAAAATCGTTTAACCTTGTCATATTCACCAAGAGTGTAGATGGTTTTTCCAAGCCATTTTGACATATCTTTACGAGATTTCCAATCCAGAATGGATAGATTTACCAGTTCTTTTTCGGCATGGTCTGAAAGCAAGTTTTTTACGCCTTCTCTCATACCGCCACCCACACGGACTGCCCATTCATCATAAACAGTAGCAAATCGAATTTTAGGATCAGCATCTAGAATTTGTGAACAGAATTTTTCATAATCCAATACTGCTCTATAAAATAGGAATTATTAAAGTAAAAAATCAGATTAGGCACATTTTTTCAAAAAAAACTATCCAAAATCAATAGTTAAAGGAGTTTAGAAAATATTTATCATCTAGAAAGACTTGTAACAATTATGGAAATTCAGAGTGCTGTTGAAAAAATTTTGAAAGTCAGTCCTTCTGTAAGAGTAGTAAGTGTCTGTGATCTCAAAGGCAAATTACTGTACTCAGCACGTTCTAAGAAGGTAAATCTTTTGGTGTCAAAGAAACAAAGCATGGCATCATTAAAGGCTGCAGCAAAAGATTGGAAGCAACGAAAAAAACTGATGAGAAGTTTGGGACCATGCAAATATGTTGTTGCAGAATATGACAAAGTCAAGAGACTAGTTATTCCTGCAGGAAAAAACCATATTCTGTACATCACTACAACTGCTTCTCTAGATCATAACAAAGTTGTTAGAAAAGTACGTTCTTTCAAGTAGATTACAATCAAAATTTTTTTAATGAACTTTTCATTTAAAATCTTGGATAAAATCATCTAAGCAATGTACATTCATTGATTAGTTTATCGATTATCAGAGTTTTCTTTTTCCAGTTCCTCTACCTGAGCTCACCCACATACCTTTAGTAGATTTTGTTGGTGTGCTTTCAATATCACCGAACTTGATTTTACCAGTTCCTCTACCTGTAGTGATATACTTGTCAGAAGATGCTTTTTTTCTTGCATCTTGAAGTTTTTTGAAATCGTTTCCTGTCCAAGCAGAATTGTCGTCATCGACTTCAATTATTCTTGTACCCCGACCAGTTCGAATTCTTCTTTTTACCAAATGAACCACATAATAATATCAATTATCATTAATAAGATTTTGAAAATATGGGCCCACAGGGATTTGAACCCTGGATCTTCGCCGTGTAAGGGCGACGTCATAACCGACCTGGACTATGGGCCCAGAAACCAACGTTGTTAAAAACCATTTAAACTTTGAGAAAGGGCAGAATCTAAAAATTTGATAAAAAAACACCAATTTTGTGGTTCTTGTAAATTTTTTTTCTAGTCCAATAGGACTAGGTCACATAACAAGAGATATTGCAATTAAGAATAATTTTCAAAATATTAAAACTAATTTTGTCACAGGTAGTGGGGCGGCCAAAATTCTAAAAAAATTAGAAATTCAAGCTCATGACGCATATCATCCACCATCATTCGTTGTTGAAAATGGGACGCTAAAAAGTCCTGCAAAATGGCTTTGGAATTACTATCAGTATTACAAAGATTGTAAAAACATTTCACAAAATATTTTAGAAAAAGATAGACCTAATGCAGTAATTAGTGATGAAGATTTTGCATCACTAACAGTAGCTCAAGAAATGAAAATTCCAACTATTTTGATTACTGATATTTTAGAGACACATTTTACAAAAGGTCTGGCATCATTTATCGAAAAAAAGATGAATAAATCAATGCAAGAAATCATAAAAAAATGTGAAGTTGTAATATTACCAGAAATTGGTGATGTACAAGACAACATACAAAGAGTAGGGCCCATAGTACGACAAACAGATTACACCAGAGAGCAATTACGAGAAAAATTTTCATTTGATAAAAAAACAATTGTCATTTCAATTGGTGGAACTGATGCAGGTTTGTTTCTAATTGAAAGAGCATTAGAGGCCATTTCAAAAATCAATCAAGATGTCGAAATTGTAGTAGTGTCAGGTCCATCAGTTCAAAAAAGATTTGAGGATGTAAAAAATTTAGGATTTGTAGAAAATTTGCATGAAATAATTTTTGCGTCTGATGTTTTGATTTCACTTGCAGGAAAATCAACAATTGATGAGGCTAATGCATATGGTACGCCTGCAATATTCATTCCAATTAAAGGTCATTTTGAACAAGAAGATAATGCAAAAGAGCAAGGATTTGTTTTTGAAGATATCAATAGACTTGACAGGTTAATTCTATCAAAATTAGAAGAAAAAAGAAATCGAGTCAATACTGAAGGCACAAAAAAAGCTGCTAAAATCATTCAAAGCTTAATAGATAACTATTGATTTTTGTTAAAGTACCATGACAAAACTGGTAGTAGCAAAATTTGGAGGTAGTGCAATAGGTCCAGACGGAGTATCCATTCCAGGAATTATTCAAAGAATTACTAATTTAAAAAAAGACTCTAAGGTTATTGCAGTTTTTTCAGCTCCCTTGACGTTAGACAACGGAAAAAAACGTTCTCTTACAGATGTAATGCTAGAACAAGGAAAGAATGCAGAAAATGGTGTTATGCCATCATTAGATATTATCAAATCAACATATGAAAAAATTTTAGGGTTAGTAGATTCAGAAAACAAAGAAAAATGCAAAAGTGTTATTGAACAAAATCTTGAAAAGGCAAAAAAAGCACTAGATGAGGCATTTGAAAATAAAGAATTTGTTGATGAAACACGTTCACGTGCATTAGCATTCTCAGGGGAGATCTTGATGTCACACGTAATGAATTACATCCTAAGAAGCAATAAGATCAAAACAGAAACTGTAGATTTTGAGGATTGGCCCATAATTACTGACAATAACATAGAATCAACAAATTTTCTTACATCAGAATCTCGTACAAAAATGGACAAAACTGCAGAATTAGTTAAACAAAATGAGGTAGTCACAATTGGAGGATTTATTGGAAAAACAGTTGATAATGTTACAACTACATACGAGCGTGGAGGCTCTGATCGTACTGCGGCAGATCTAGGAATTTTGTTTCACAAAAATTATGAAACCAGTATTGACTTTGAAAAAGATAGTGCAGTAGTTTCAGCTGATCCAAAAATAATAGAATCAGGATTAAGAGAGGTTCATCAATTATCATACAATGAGGCAAGACTTGCAGGAATGTTTGGGATGAAGATTTTGGATCCTATTGCCATTAAGGAAATTGTTGAAAATGGAGTAGACATGCCAATTACAGTCACAAACATGAACAATCCAGATAAGGTCACGACAATTAAGAGGATATTAGATGAGCAGAAAGGCCATCCAATCAAGATTGTTACAGGTAAAGAAAATTGTGCAATTTTTAGAATAGAAACAACATCAATCCAAAAATTGTTGACATCATTAGACAAGGACAAGCGTTACAGCGAGTTTATCATTTTGTCTCCATTTACAAAAGACGGAATAGAATTTTCTAGAATACTATTTTTGGATGGAGATTATGTAAAGAGAAATGAAAAGTACTTGTTAGGATTTGATTCGCTTGCAACAATAACATACAACAGAGGAGTGATCACATTGATTGGAGATGAAATGTGGAGAGTTCAACAAGTTGCATCTAGAACAAGTGCAAAGATTGGTGAAGCTGGACTAAACATTTTGAACATGGATGCACAAGAAGAAACATCTAGAATAATTATTGTTGTTGAAGATGCAGATGACAACATTAGAAAAGCAATTAGTGCAATACACCAAGAAATTTCAGAAATTAATTTTATTTAGTGAAAGTGTGGCGCACGGGTTTTTACACCAGTAGCGCCATCAAGGGTTTGTTCTTGGACCATTATCTAGATTCAGTCCGGCGTTACCCTAAACACGCGATACTATACTTTGCATTTGCTACTATTTAGAGCTGATCTATATAGATCAGATTACATACGCTCAGCAAAATACCATAAAATTATTCCAACGCCAAGAATTGCATACCATTTGAAATTTTTCTTGTTTGTAAAAATTGTCGGTGATCCTACCTGTTCATCTTGATATGTGGTTTGACGAATTTTTCTCATTTCAAATGCCTGACCAATCAAGCCAATTACGAGGAGTGCAATTGCAATATATCCCAGAGTCCACTCCATATCACAAATTGATTCTAGTCAGATATGTAGTTTCATGCTAAAAATCACATGAAAAGATAATTCTTTAAATTAGCATAGTTTTTTTCCTCTCCTATGAAAGAAGTTGGAAAAATATGGATGAATGGAAGATTAGTACCATTCAAAGATGCCAAAGTGCACGTTCTAACTCATGCATTACACTATTCTACATCAATTTTTGAAGGAATCAGATGTTATGACACCCCAAATGGTTCAGCCATTTTTAGACTACCAGAACATGTAGATAGATTCTTCAAATCAGCAAAATTGTATTCTATGAAAATGCAATTTTCAAAAAAACAAATCTCTGATGGAATTATTAAAACTGTAAAGGCAAGTGGACTCAAAGAATGTTACATTAGACCATTGGCATATTACGGTTATGGAACAATGGGATTAACACCAACTGCAAACAAAGTGGATGCATCTATTTCATGTTGGGAATGGAAAATGGGCGAGTCAAAAGCAGGAAAGTTCTCAGGAGCAAAATGCAAAGTATCAAGTTGGATAAAAATTGATTCTAGATCTCAACCAACACAAGCAAAAGCTGCATCAAATTATGCAAATGCGGCATTAGCAAGAATGGAAGCATTAGAAAGTGGATATGATGAGGCAATCATGTTAAACTGGCATGGAAAAATTGCTGAAGGAAGTGCTGAAAATATCTTTGTTGTAAAAGATGACATTATTCAAACACCTCCATTATCTGCAGGGGGATTAGAAGGAATTACACGAGATAGTGTTATCCAAATTATTGAAGAAAATGGCGGATTTGTTATTGAACGAGATCTAGAAAGAGATGATCTGTATGCTGCTGATGAAATATTCATGACAGGTACTGCAGCTGAAGTAAAATCTGTAACACAGGTTGATAAAGTGAAAATTGGAAATGGCAAAATGGGCCATATAACAAAAGCATTGCAAAAATCATTTACTGATGTAGTAATGGGTAAAGATGAGAGATTTTTGCCTTGGCTAACATACATCTAAACTTCCAAGAGTTTTTTTACCTACAAAATTAGATATAGATTATGGATTCATGTGCAACTGGAGACACACAAGAAATCTGTTGGTTTTGTAGAAAGGGTCGTCATGAAGATTGTATGAAAGAGATTCCTACGCAAGGGAAATCAGATGGTCCTCATGATTGTACATTTGATACAAAACTCATCCCATGCAAATGTAACCACTAACAATTAGTATCAAATACAGCTATATCTAGAAAAATTCATGAACTACAATGGAGAGTTTTGGAAGAAATATGCAGATGAAAACGAGTCAAGATATAACGAGGAATTTGCTAAATTTACAAAAGATCTTGCAATATCATTACGATGTACAAGTGTTTTAGAAATTGGATGTGGAACTGGAATTGATTTAAGACTATTCCCAGATACTTTTCAAATTCACGGAGTTGATCTTAATGAATATGCATTGGGAATTGCAAAAGAGAAATTCCCAGTTGCAAATTTTCAGAAAGGAAGTATTACAGATTTGCCATTTGAAGATTCATCAGTGGATTTTGTCTTTACCCATGGATTGTTGAATTATCTAGATGAAGACACATTGCAAAAAGGAATTTCAGAAATGTATAGAGTCTCTGGCAAATACATAATGAATTGTGAAACATTTAGCAGCATAGAAGAAAAAATTGATGAAAATCAAACATCTCGCAACATGCTTAAACGTTGGATGGATTACAAGGTTCGAATTGTCAGTGATGTTGATATGCATGAAGATATCGAACCTGAAAAAAAGCGATTTGTGTTATTGAAAAAACTATAACTTGAATTTTTCTGGTTCTTCAACATTAATTGGCAAAATTATCCTAAATGTCGAGGGGTTATTTGATACAGATATTGTTCCATTATGCTGCTCTATGATATTTTTACAGCTTGACAATCCAAGACCTGTACCTTTTTGCTTAGTAGTAAACAAAGGCTCGAATACTTTATCAAAATGTTCTGCACGAACACCCATTCCCGAATCAATGAAATCCAAGAAGGCCAAGCTATTTTTGAGATATATCTTAATCTCAATTTTTCCACCATCAGGTAATGCTTGAATTGCATTAACAAGAAGATTTAGAAATACAGCATCCAGCTTTACTGGATCACAGAAAATTTTCAAATCTGCTTTAGAGACATGAATTTGAATATTTTCTGGAATATTGATTTTATTAACAGAATTCTGAATAGTTTCACGTATTGAAACTAA
Organism: Candidatus Nitrosopumilus sp.; assembly: GCA_003702525.1. GTDB lineage: Archaea > Thermoproteota > Nitrososphaeria > Nitrososphaerales > Nitrosopumilaceae > Nitrosopumilus. The sequence goes on along the minus strand of REGJ01000021.1, from coordinate 9,708 downwards.
ACTCAGTTTTAGAGGTGATAGTCTAACAAAGTCCAATACTTCATCTACTTGATGAGCGATTCTATCAATACTTTTTTCCATTAAATCCAGACGTTTGATTACATCAGAATCAGAAACTTTTGCTTCTGGCGATTGTTTTATCAAATCTAAGGACATTTTCATTACAGATAAAGGATTTCTCAAGTCGTGTGCAAGTCTTCCAGATAATTCTCCTATTGCAGAAAGTCGTTCTGATTTTAGTATCTCTCTTGTTTTCTCATCTACAAGTTTTTCAAGACCTTCTTTTTGTTCAACAAGTTCTTCTGTTCTAATTTTGACTAGTCTAGAAAGATTTTTGTTCAAAGCTAATACAATTGTTGCAAAAATTGCCAACATAGCAACAAGACCAACCATGATGTTTTGGGCAGTGATTTTTTCATCAGTTTCAATAAAAACTGAATGAACAAGAGAAATTCCAACAATCAAAATAATAATAGATACAGTAAGTGGAATTCCAAATTTACTAATTGTTTCAAATTGCACTTTTTCAGAAAAGAACATGGCTTGTTGTTCAGAAGTTGGAATCTTTGAAATTTTGTACCTAATGTGGAATGAAAAAATCATCAGTATGTAAGTATACAACCAAAGCAAATCAACGGGATGGCCATCATAATATGCCCCATCAAGTTCTGCAAATAAGAAAAAGGTATCAGCAATTCCATATATGATAAATCCAAATAAAATCAGCATCCAAGAAAAGTTTGCGCCTTTCTTTGTAAGATACAGGATACCAACAATTGCAGGAATTACTTGGATTGAACCTAATATTGGATATGCAAGGGCAATAGTTGTAGAAAATGTATCCTCACCTAACATGTCATCATAGGCTCCAGTTACAGAAGGAATCATGAAAGCGACACCTAGAGCAATTGCAAATAGCCAAACATTTCTACTAACTGATTTCAAAACAGGTTTTAATGAAATTAACAGAAATCCAATCATTAATGGATACGCGCCAATGTAAAAAATATCGGCTTCAGAAGGGAACGGGCTTCCTTCCCAGAAATGATCATACATAATCCAAATCAATTCAGCTATAAACCAAAACACAGAACCGATAGCAAATACAAGAAATGCTTTTGATTGATAGTGTTTTTGTTTGTGTAATTTTATCGCAAGTACAAAAGAAAAAGATGTCAGAATTAAAGTTGAGAAGAGATATGCAGGTAAAGATATCCAAGCAAACTGATCATCGGTAACAAATGGTCTTACCTGATAAATCAAAGTAATAGCAACGAGTGTTATGATTAAGAGTGTCAAAATAGATTTTGTTTTAATAAAATCTATTTCTGAAAAACTATTATGTGCACTCAAACTATATCACTTTTGAAAAAGATACGATTCAAATGTATATGAACATATCACAGTACTATTTCATGTAAAAAACTATGTTAGGGAAAATCCTTTATAATACGCTATTAAGTTAATAATTTCATGGGGGAAAAAATTCTAGTTGTAGAAGACGATGTAGATTTGATTAACATTTACAAAGAAATTCTAGAGTTGAAGAATTTTGAAGTTTATACTGCTGAAAATGGACAAGAAGGAGTTGAAAAATTCAAAGAGGTAAAACCATCACTAGTCATAATGGATGGAGACATGCCCGTACTTGATGGGTATGAATCTTTTTCACAAATCAAACAAATTGACAAAGATGCAAATGTTATCATCATCACAGGAATTTCAGAACACGAGTCAAAAAACCAGGATGCAATAAAGAGAGGACTGATCAAAGTTATTTCAAAACCATTAGGAGTAAATCAATTAGTAGAACTAGCAGAAAAATATTCAGAAATCAAATTAAAAGACTGAATTTTTTATTCATAAAATAATTTTAAAAATTTTAAAGCGGGTCTAGAGGGATTCGAACCCACGACAGCAGGATTAAGAGTCCTGTGCGCTACCTGGCTGCGCCATAGACCCACCAAAAATGCTATGCCTAGAGTTGTTATTAATCTTAAGATTGGAAAATAAAGGAAAATTATGTTTTATGCTTTAGCTTCAATTTCATTGTATTTTTCAATGATTGCAGTTAGTGCAGTTGAAACTGGAACATCGTTCATCTTTTTCTTTTCGGCAAGAAGTTTTTGGTATGCTTCAAGTGTGATGTATACTGGAATTGAACCATTTCCTTCTAACAAGCCTCTAACGTTGTAAAGGGCAGTTTCCATTCCTCTCTCAGCAGACTTTGCAAACTTTGCTTTATCCATAATTGCTCCAAGTGGACCAAATGGCATTTCATAATCTACTGACATTGTAACTCTTGTGAGGTTATTTCCTAATGATTTGAATTCATTAGTGATTTCCCATTTCTTGAATGGACCTTCAATTTGTTTTGCAGTGATTTTCTCATTTCTAACAAATTCGATTGTCTCACAATCCCACTCTAAACGTTTACCGCTAAAGTCACCGATAATTCTAAAGGTTGTACCTACACCCATGCCTTCCTTGATATCCATAGGAACGACTGTCATGCCTACTGCATCAGTTTTGATTTGATCAGAAACATGTTCTGGTCTTGCAAAGTAGGTGAAGACATTCTCAACAGGTGTCTTAATATCGATTGATTTTGTTACGAGGGTCAACGATTCAATGTCTTGCCAATAAGGATTTAAAGGTTTTGAAGATTTCCCAAGCGAATCTAGTTACAATATATTCGTCTAATTCCAATATTATTCCATATGGCAAAAAAGCGATCAGTTTTGATCTTATCTTTTCTGATACTTTTTTCAATTCCAGGACTAGGAGATGCATTTGCCCATTCCATGTTCAATTCTGCAGAGCAGCATAATGGTGGTTACAGAGTCCAAGTTGCAACTGCGCCTGAATTTCCACAGATTGACGAGCGATCTCAATTTTTGATTAAAGTTACTGAAGGATTTGACTATGAAGATGTTGATAGATTCACAATGGGAATGAAGATCTTCTATAATGGTAAACAAGTTGACACCATACCACCTACAGCAATAGAAGGATCTCATTGGGACTTTGATTATGTTTGGAGAAATTCAGGAAATCATATTGTTGAAGTGTACTTGTACGATATGCCAAATAATCTCGAACCACTTTCCTTCAAGTTTAATATGGGTACTCAGAGTCCATTTGGACAGATTTTCATTATAGCAATTACTATAGGAGCACTATCTATGACAGGAGTATTCTTGTACATCTATATGCCAAAAATTTTCAAAAAATCTAAACTTTGATTTCTTGAGATTCTCTTGAGATTCTAAATGCAAATAATGCAGTTAGTAATACCATTGAGAACAACAATATTCCAATTCCCAAGTGAATTGCAACTAGAACGGCATGAAGTTTTGTATCAATTACTAGTGCACCAAGTGTAATTTGTGTAATAACAAATACTGTTGCAAGTGTACTTGTGACTTTGATTTTTGTATCAGCTCTTTTGTTAAGAAAGCTTGCAACCATAGTTGCAATAACCAAAACACCAGTAGTGGCAGCTGCCAATCTATGAATCCATTCTATAAGATATTCTTCAGAAGGCATTACACCATTTGGACATAATGGCCATTCAGGACAAGTTAAACCAAGTCCAGCTGCTGAGATATATCCACCTAAGAACATAAGTGAATACAATACAATCATAGTTGCTAGAGCAAGATATTGGATAGCCAAAATTTTTCTATTCTATTGTGATGTTACCGAGCATCCAAGGATGTACAATACAATAGTAAGGATACTCACCTGGTTCATCAAGGGTTACGGAAAATGTTAGACCTCCAGCAAGAATACTACTATCAAATATGCCATCAGGACCATCTCCAGGGCTTCCACTTGTAACTGTGTGAGCTGCTGTATCGTCATTTGACCAAACAATCTCAGTTCCTGCTGATGCGGTTACATGATATGGGATATAGCATTCATTGGTTTCCTGACATCCAGGTACTCCAGAGCCTTCTGGGATAGAAATAGGACCATCATATGCAACTGGTTCTGTTGAAACAGGTGCCTTTTCTTTGGCTGGTTCAGTTGCCATTGGTGCTGCTTCAACTTCTGGAGCTTCAGCATCACCTACAACGATTGTTCCAACCATTCCTTGTTCTCTGTGACCAGGAACGGTACAAATGTAATAGTAAATTCCTTCTTCACCTGCGACAAATTCTGAAGTTCCACTTTCACCTGCTTTTAGTGGGTTTGATGGACTTGCAACTTCACTTCCTGGAATAACTCCACCAAAGCCCTCAGTGTCTTTTGTAACACCAAATGCGTGGAATGAAACTCCATCGTTTACTACGTTAAAGATTACTTTGTCACCAACTTCCATGTTGATTGTTGGGTTGTTATCAGGTTCTCCGGGTAACGCATTAAATGCCAAAGTGATAAAGTCCGAAGATTCGATAAATGAAAGATCAGATGTTAAAGTTGCACCCGTGTGAACTGCAACTTCAGTTGGTGCAGAATCACCTGCCATCATTGCAACAACTGGGGCTGGTTCTGAAATCCAATAATCCCAAAGTGAAAAGAAGATTGCTCCACCTACAATACAGATACCTAGCATGATTGCCATCATCTTTCCGGTTCTTGCAGGTGTTGTTAGATAGTATTGATTTTCAGTCATTTCATTTATCTCCTAATGTGATGGGTTCTTTGCCTCAAATGGATAATAGTATTTGCCTCCAACACCAAATGGATCCTCTGGGTTTGCTGGTTCTCCTTTTCCGGCGCTGTAAATCATGTTGACTAGGAAGATTACCATACTGACACCAATTATCATTGCACCAATTGATGCGATTTGGTTCATTGCAATCCATTCAGGGATTGGTGGATAGTCAAAGATTCTTCTTGGCATTCCGTACAATCCAAGTACGTGTTGTGTGAAGAATACCAAGATGGTTCCTATGAATGATAGTATAAAGTGAATCTTACCCATGGCTTCATTGTACATTCTGCCAGTAACGTATGGGTACATGTAGTAAAGATAACCAATTGAACCAAATGCAATTGTTCCCATCACGAAGAGATGGAAGTGTCCAACGACCCAGTAAGTGTCGTGAGTTGTAAAGTCTAATGGCATTGCGGCGTTTGCTACACCACCTGCACCTGCTGAGAAGAATAATGCGATTCCACCAACAGCCCACATCATTGGGGTTGCAAACTTGATTCTACCATTCCACATTGTTGCAATGAAGTTATAGACGTGCATTGCAGATGCTGGAACTGCTGCAAGAGTTCCTACCATGAATACAGTCTTTTCTGTAAAGGACATTCCTGTTGCATACATGTGGTGGGCCCATGATGAAAAGCCGACAATGGATAATAGTACAAATGCAAAGATACCAGAGTTGAAACTGTAGATTGGTTTTCTTGAGAATCTTGGAATAATTTCATACATCATACCAATAGCTGGAATGACAAGGACGTATACTTCAGGGTGGAATGTAAACCAGAACAAGTGTGCATATGCAATTGGATCTCCTCCCATTGCAGGATTAAAGAATCCAGTTACACCAAGTCTGTCAGTTAAGAGCATCAACAATGCTGCTGCAAATGTTGGAATTGCAACAAGGATGATTAATGAGGATGACAAGAATGACCAAGCCAACAATGGTACTTGACCAATTGACATGTCTGGGTGTTTACATTTGAGAATTGTAACGACAAAGTTGATTGCACCAAGAACTGATGATACACCTAAAATCTTTAGTCCAAAGATCCACATGTCTGCTGCTGGACCTGGGGCACTGATAATAGAATATGGAGGGGTTGCATACCAAGTAAAGTCTGCAAAGCCTAACCAGATGAGTGCTCCTGATGGAGGAATCATCCAAAATGCAATTGCATTAAGTTTTGGATAAGCCATGTCTTTGTATCTGACCATAATTGGAACAAAGTAGTTACCAACAGCAGATGCAAATGGTATGATGAATAAGAAGATCAAAGTAGTTCCGTGAACTGTAAAGATTCTGTTAAAGGTCATTGCATCACCAATGATTTGTGCTCCTGGTAAGAACAATTCAGCTCTGATTGCAAGTGCTAATGCACCACCTAAGAACAAGAATCCTAGAGACATGATAAGGTACAGTAAACCGACATCAGTGTGATGGGTTGAGAACATTATTTGCCAAATTGGACGTGGTTTTTGTAATTCTAGAACCATTAGTTAATTCCCTCCAGTGATTTAGATAAAAGCGTTATCAAGAGTGTGGTTCCTCCACAATTAATGTTCCACGCATGTTATAGTGGATTAATCCACAATATTCTCTACATTGAATATCATGTTCTCCAACGTCAGTTGGTGCAAACCATACAGTGTTAACTCTACCAGGAATTGCATCCATTAAAACAACATAATCGTGAATGTTAAAAGAGTGATTTACATCAGTTGAATGAATTTCAAATTTGTATGCTTTACCTTTTTCAACATGTAATTCACCAATTTCTTTAGTACCATCTTCATGTTCAAAAGTCCAGAACCATTGTTGTCCTGTTACTTTGATAATTTCAGCGCCTTCAGGAACATGTTCAACTAGTCTTTCTGCTTCCCATGCTTCAGCACCTACCCAACACATGATAGCGACTACTACGCCAACGTAAATCCATTCAGGCCAGTTAGAGTGTCCACCCATTTCTACCAGTCAGTCCCCTCATATTGTGTTGGTTTTGCTTTTGGATGAGATTCTCTGAATCTCCAAACTTGCCAAATCATAGTACCTGATACAACTGCACCTACAACAAATGCAATAGTCATCATTCTAAAGAACAAGTTCCAAATAACCACTCTACGATCAAGATATTCACCAGGTTCATCAGGTGAAGCAAATGCGTACTCTACTGCAGGAACTATCACCATAACGGCCAATACTAAGAATAACCCGACTATACCCTTCATCGTGAATGACTGTCGTGACCTTTGATTTCTATTTAAGGGTTTTCAAGATTGTTATCTACCAACCTTGATCGAAACGAGTTGGGTGCATTACGTTAAGTCCGGAAATCGAGAACTTTCTTTTATTTTCTCTAAAGAGATTCAATGAAGCATTTGCTATAATTAGTTCAAAGAGGTTTGTAGGAGATAGATCCACTATAGTAGACAACATCGCTTTGATTGGATCCATGTGAGTGACTAGTACAACATTCTGATCAGGGTGATTTTCAATGACATGGTCTACAATTCCTAGAACTCTTTTTTTGACTTCATCAAAAGTCTCTACTCCATTGTGAGCGATTTCAAGATTACCTTGATAGAATTTCATAAAGACATTTCCATGATCATTGAAAATTTCATCATACGCCATGCCGGTAAATTTTCCCATATCAAGTTCAATTAGTCGTTCATCAATTGTAACATCAAGAGAGTTGTGCTTTCCAACAATTTCTGCAGTATGTTTTGCTCTTTGAATAGGGCTAGAGTAAATTGCAGAGATGTTCATGTGTTCAAGTAACTCAGCAGTATGCTGTGCTTGTTGTTCACCAACATCAGTTAATGGGACACCTTCAGTTCTGCCAGCCAAAATTCGTTTAGTATTATTTTCTGCTTGACCGTGTCTGAGGAAAATTATTTGGCCCAATCTAATCGAAATTCAAATAGAGATAATAATAACATTGTCTGTAGTTAATTCATGAAAGTAGGAATTATTGGTGGAACCGGTGGAATGGGCAAAGGTTTTGCATTAAGATGGTCTCAAAATCACGACGTAATAGTTGGCTCTAGAGATGCGGCAAGAGCATCAGAATCAGCTGCAGAATATACAAACATGGCAAAAGAAGCATTTGGAGAAATCAAAGGAAGTATTTCTGGAAATGATAACGTTTCAGTTGCAAAAGAAAGTGATGTTTTGATTTTATCAATTCCATATGAGAACATTGATTCAGTATGTTCTGGAATATTACCTGAAGTTAATGATAATTGTGTTATAGTGTCTCCAATTGTCCCAATGACTAAAACAGATGTAGGATTTGAATGTGTTTCAATTAAAGACAACAAACCATTCTCATACAAACTAGTATCAAACCATATGAAGAACAAGTCAAAACTAGTATCTGCTTTTCATGTAATCTCTGAAAAGAAACTTGTCAATCCAACTCTAGAGTTAGATTATGATATTTTTGTTTGTGGAGACGACAAAGAAGCAGTAGGTGTAGTAAATACACTAATTGATGAGATAAAGGGATTAAGATCAATTTACTTGGGACCAATTGAATTGTCATACTTGGCAGAAATGTCAACTCCATTGCTACTCAATGCAATGATTCAAAACAAGATAAAAAATCCTGGAATTAAAATCATCTAAGTCTGTTATTTTATCATGAGCCACGAGTATTATAGGCGAGGTAGAAATTGGTATACTGCCATAGGCGTTTTATTTTCTGTCATGGCAGGGATTGTCTTAATCAGACAATTGCTGATATGGGGACCAGAATTTGTTAGTGATTTTCTATTCAATGGAGAAATTACTAATGAAAAAGTCTCTATGGCAATGTTAGCATTTGGTATTTTTATGATAGCATTAGGATTTAGAAAACATGAGCAAAAAAGATGAATTTCTAAAAACACAAAAAATTTTGCGTTTAGCTACTGTTGGAAAAAATAAAACTCCACACATTGTGCCTGTTTGGTATAGGTATAGTGGAAAAAAATTCTACATTGGGACAAACACCAGAACCCAAAAGGCAAAAAATCTAAAGAAAAACGATAGAGTTTCATTTTGTGTAGATGTTGGAATTAATGCTCCTAACATATACGGAGTTATGGGTCAAGGAAAATCAAATCTAATTCTAGAAGAAGAAAAAGTAAAAACTATAGCAAAAAAAATTCTGCTACGTTACTTTAAGACAATAGAAAATAAATCTGCAAAAGAGTTACTTGAGGATACTGATTGTATTATAGAAATTATTCCTGAAAAAGTATCAGTATGGAGTTACTGACTAACAAACTCTTCAATCTTGTTCATTGCAGAATCTAGCACTTCTAAACTTGGAAGATAAACTAGTCTGAAATGACCACTACCATATTGTTCTCCAAATCCAGAACCATGTACAGTCAATACACCTTTTGATTCTAAAAGTTTTGTAACAAATTCTTTGTCTGTTCCAAATCTATTATCTTCAATTTTTGGAAATGCATAAAACGATCCTTTAGGATTTGGGCAAGATAGTCCAGGCATTTCATTTAGTCTCTTTACAACCAAGTCTCTACGTTTTTTGATTTCAGATACAAAATTTGAGATATAGTCTTGAGGGCCTCGTAGGGATTCCAAGGCAGCGTGTTGAATTGGCAAGTTTGTTGCAATTCGCACTCTGGCTAATTTTGGAAGATTCTCTCTAAGCGCATCAAGTTTTGGTGAATTGTTAAATGCAATATAGCCAATTCTCCAACCAGACATCAAGTGGACTTTGGAAAAACCATTTAGAACAATTACTGGAGAGTCTCTAGCAACCTTACCAATTCCTACAAATTTCTCATCAAAGATGATTTGATCATAAATCTCATCACAAATTATGTAGAGATTATGTTGATTTGCAATATCTACTAGTTCTCGAAGTGATTTTTCATTAAACACAACACCAGTAGGGTTGTTTGGACTGATTAAACAGATAGCAACAGTCTTTGAAGTAATTTTGGATTTTATATCATCAATATCAGGAGTAGAATTATCCAAGTCAACTGCAAATTCTACAGGTACTCCACCATGTAGTCTAACATAG
>REGJ01000020.1 GCA_003702525.1 Candidatus Nitrosopumilus sp. | reverse complement strand
TGTTGGAACTAAAGAACACTATCAACACAATGGTAGATCAATTAAACGAATTTTCATCAGAGGTAACAAGAGTGGCAAGAGAGGTAGGAAGAGAGGGAAAGCTAGGTGGCCAGGCAAAGGTAGAGGGCGTAGAAGGAAAGTGGCGTGAGTTAACTGATACTGTAAACGAATTAGAGAACAACCTTACCACACAAGTAAGAGAGATTGCAAACGTTACGACTGCAGTAGCAAAGGGTGACCTGTCTCAGAAAGTTACTGCAGAGGTAAAAGGTGAGGTGTTGGAACTAAAGAACACTATCAACACAATGGTAGACCAGCTGAATACATTCTCATCAGAGGTAACAAGAGTGGCAAGAGAGGTAGGAAGAGAGGGAAAGCTAGGTGGCCAGGCAAAGGTAGAGGGTGTAGAAGGAAAGTGGCGTGAGTTAACTGATACTGTAAACGAATTTTCAGAAAACATTGCAACACCTATCAGAGAAATCATCAAGATGACTACTGCAGTGGCAGGGGGAGACTTGAATCAGAAATTTACAGCAGATGTAAAGGGAGAATTGATCAAATTGAAGCAGTCACTTAACACAATGACTGAACAACTAAAGAGAGTAGACATTGCAAGAGATGAATTTGCTTCAATGGTAACTCACGAACTCAAGACACCATTAGTTCCAATCAAAGGATATACGCAAATGTTGATGGAGGAAGGAACAATTGGAGAACTAAATCAAGAACAATATTTTGCAGTCAATGAAATCATGAACAACTCAAGAAGATTAGAAAAATTAATTGAAGATGTGATGATGGCACACAGATTGGAAATGAACCAAGTAGCATTCCATGCGAAATCTTTCAATGTGAAAGAATTTTTGGGAAAAATACCATTATCGTTCAAAAAAATGGTAGACGATAAGAAAATAAAAATATCTACAAGTAAAGTTGATTCGAAGTTAACTGGATTTGCAGATACTGATAGATTATCAGAAGTATTTACAAACTTGATACAAAATTCAGTAGACTTTGTAGAACCAATAAAAGGTGTAATCGAAATTCACGCCAAAGATAATGGTGAACATATACAATTCTCAGTCAAAGATAATGGACTTGGAATACCATTAGATAAACAAGCACAGATTTTTAAAACAAAATTCTATCAAGTGGATACATCCATGGAAAGAAAACATGGTGGAAGCGGACTTGGATTAGTAATTGTTAAAGGAATAGTTGAACAAGGTGGAGGTAAGATTTGGTTCAATAGTAAACAAAATGAAGGAACAGAAATGATATTTACCATTCCAAAATCATGGAATTAAAAACAAAATTCATGTAAAAATATTCAATAATTAAAAAAATCAAAGATTGTTTTGTAGCAATCCGTTGATTACTTTAGAGAAAGATACGTGAGATTCAGACTTTTGAATCAGTTTTGCTTGTCTGAGTCTTAATTTTTTAATAAGAACATCATCAAGAACAATTGTTACTCTTTTACTCATAAAATAATGTATGAGTTACAAGTTATTAGTAGGAGTTTGTCTCAATTCAGACAGAATTTAGAAAGTATAGAAAAAACCTATCTGAATTTCATCAGCAATGGTGTTTTTTTCAATAGTAAAACTACAGTAAAAACAGAGATAGATAATACTAGAATAGTTAAAGCTCCAAATTCAGGAATGACTCGGGTTCCAATGATTTCAATAGTATCAGTATCCTCATCAATTATGAATCCAACAACATGATCTGTTGGAAATTTCATCAAATCATATCCAGTGTCTTCACCATCAATTAATACTGTGAATTGTTCATTTTCTGCATAAAGGACTTCATCAGGAATTCTGACCCAGAAATCAGTTTTCTCAGGAACTGATTCCATGACAATTTCAATGGATTTGTTTTCTTGGTTGATATCCATTGAGGATAGAACAGGATCCGATGGACTGGAACTCATATCATCAAGACTGCCACTGTATCCATAGTAGATATCATATGATTTTTCATCGAAGGTGAAAGTTACTTTTTCTGATTCTAATTGAGAGATGTCAAGGTACTGTCCAAATGCTTCAATGTCCAAAACGTGTTCAGCATAAACATTTGTTGGAAGAATCACCACAGTTAACAAAACTGCAATTAGCGCAAAATATCGTCCTTGCATGCATAATTTACAAAATTCTCAAATATAACCAATTATAGTATTTTCGCTGTTGATTTTCAAAAATGGTTTTGAAAAAGGATCGTTTGATGGATCAGTTTTGTCAAGGTTCAGTATAACCTAAAGATTTTATTCAAACCAACGAACTATTGTTGTGCTCAATACAGTATACAAGGACGCCATTATCAATAGGGACAAAATGTTGTCTATCCTAAAGGGTCCAAAATTTGAACAAATCATACAAAAAGCAAGAGAGAATTGGGTTGAATTTACGCCTGTAAAAGAAGAAGTTGTTACTGCAGGAATTGATTCTAGTTTTAACAATACAAAATTTCAAGGAATTGAGCTTTGGGCAACTACAGCAGTATCCATAAAGGCAGATGGAGAAGTTCTAGTTGATTTACATGAGTCGGGATTAGGCTCAGATACAGACCTTTCACGAATTGCAAGTAAGATGGAGATTGATGCTTGTGAGAAGACAGTAGACCAAGTGGATTTGGTACTAATGGATGGTTCCTTGCATTCCCAGTTTATGACAAGACAATCTACTTTGGATGCACAAGTAGTAAGAACAATGAAAAAAAGAGACAATGTAATTTTCATTGCAAAGACATCAAACACAAAAAAACAATTTGAGAAATTAGGTTCACTTGCCGGAGACATTTTCTACTATAATCATGTAACAAACAATCCAGGATTTAGCAAATTATTTGTAGAGAAAAAATATGGTTCAGACAAAGTCATTTCATCCACATTTGTAAGACTCAGTGATTCCACACCAATAATAAAATTAGAATTTCTTGGGGAACAACATGATGAAGATAAGATAAAATCAGTTATGAACAAATTATACAAGACAAGTATTGGAGGATATCCGTATGCACTAAAGCTTGCGCACAATAACTGTAAAATATCTGATAAAGAACTTGCAAAGATGGTTAGTTTGTTAGGTCTAAGCAATGAGATCGGTTCACGCGAGGTATTAGGTTGAGTCTAGGATTTGTAATTGGCGAATCAAAGCCAACACGGGTCACAGCAATAACATCAAGAGCTTTGTCAGTTGGAGAATACATCAAGATTGGTTCTGATGAAGGAGAAATTTTAGGATTAGTTGAAAAATCAGCTGTATCAAGTGCAGCATTTGCAGATGTTAGAAATTTTGATGAAGCATCTGAAAGTACAGAGATTGCAGAGTTAAACAAAAGAGACAAGACATTTACTGCACATATTGGAATTTTAGGATTTTTAGAAAATTTGAGAAAAGGACAATCAATTATTCCTGCAATTCCGCCCATTCCAGGCACGGAAATCACTCAACCAAGCAAGCAAGACCTAGAAGAAATCTTTAGTCCTAAAAATGAAGGATGGGTGAAGATTGGAAATCTCTTGAGAAACAAAACAATTGATGCCAAAGTGAATTTAGACAAAATTGTCTCAAGACATTTAGGAATTTTGGCAATGACCGGTATGGGTAAAAGCAATCTTGTATCTCTAGTTACAAAACAAATTTCAAAATTAAAAGGAACAGTAATAATTTTTGACTATCACAATGACTACACAACACTAAACATTCCAAGAATTAATGTAGTTGATGCAAAAATTAATCCAAGATTACTTGATGCAGACCAACTTTCAGAGGTTTTAGAGATTAGAGACGGTGCAAATGTTCAGCAAAGAGTTTTGAGAATGGCATTTACTAAACATGTCAAAGAATCAAAAGAATTTTGGAGTAAACTCGAAAATGAGGTTGATTTTATTGTCAATTCAGAAGACAAGAAACTAAAAGAGATTAGAACATCTGCATACAGAGTTCAGGATATAATTGAAGAAGCTCAAAAAAGATTTGAAGACATTTTGGATCCTGACATGGGAGACCCAATTAGTTTTATCAAAGAGGGTAGAACTAACGTTCTCAACATTTCAGAGTTGTCTGAAAAACAAGCAAATGTTGCAGTTGCATTTTACTTGCAACAACTACTCAAAGACAGAAAAGATGCAAGTATTGCAAGACATGGTAAGAGTAAACGAGAAAGAAACTACAGATTCAATTCTCCAATTTTTGTAATTATTGAAGAAGCACATGTTTTCATTCCAAAGGATCATGATACCAGTGCAAAATACTGGGCAGCAAAGATTGCCAGAGAAGGAAGAAAGTTCGGATTAGGATTAGGAGTGGTATCTCAGAGACCTCGAAGCGTGGACCTTAATGTTCTCAGCCAGATGGGCTCTTTTGCAATAATGAAGATAATTCAAGAAGATGATCAGCGCCAAATAGCCTCAGCAACAGAATCAACTAGTCGCGAATTGATTGCTCAGTTGACCTCACTAAACGTAGGTGACGCAGTCCTAGTGGGACAATGGACTAACTTACCATCACTAGTACATGTTGAAGAAGTCAAAGAGAAGATTATGGGAGCAGACCAGAGTGCAGTAAATGCTTGGGCTAATGCAGATAAAATGAAAGAAGTTGCAGTAGAGTCAACACAAGGACTAGTTCAAAAAGATTTATTGTTAGACTAATGCAGTTTTCACATATTTCAGATACTCATTTAGGATTAGTGCAATACGGTTCAGAAGAACGTGCACAAGATGTCTATGATGTGTTTAACCAAGCAATTGACACATCAATAAAAGATCATGTTGATTTTGTAATATTTGCAGGAGATATTTTCCATGTTCCAAATCCAAATGGTACTGCAATTGTACAGATGGCAAATGGGTTAAAGAGATTAAAACAAAATAATATAGATTCATTTTTCATTTTGGGAGAACATGATATTAGTAGAATTAGAACAACACCAATTCCCTATGTGTATCACAATTTAGAATTCTCAAAATATATTGGTCAAGGAAAGCCAATAGAGCACAAAGGTGTTCTTCTTGCTGGATTTGACAAGATAAGAAAAACAGAGATTCCTCAATACGAGGAAAAATTTGCTGAAGTAGACAAAGCTGCAAAAAACTTTTCGGGACACAAAATTTTGGTATTACACCAAGGCATAACAGAGTTTAACAAGTTTGCTGGAGAATTGCAATCAACTGATCTTCCAAAAAACTTCACATACTATGCCATGGGTCACCTACACGATACAGATGTTAAAAGATTCAATCATCTAAACGGACCAATTGCATATCCGGGTTCAATTGAACTTACAACAAGTGAAGGAATCAAAGAAACAAAGAAAGGGTTTTTTGAAGTAGATATTTCAGGACAAGAGGCAAATCCAAACTGGATTGAACTTGATACAAGACCACAATTTTCATTCAAGACAGATTATCAAGAACTATCAAAGACCATAGATGAGATTTCAGAGAAAATTACAAATCTTTCAAAAAAACCCATAGTGGAAGTCAATATCCAGGGAGAAAACATAGAGACTGACCACATCCAGGCACAAATTGCAAGGCTAAATTCGATGGTTTTAAGGTGTTTTTGGAGAATTAGTACAAAGCAGGTTTCTGACTCTTCGGTATTCCTAGATAGACCAAACATCATTGATGATGAAATGTATAGACTCTCAGTTGATGCATTAGGCTCAGAGCAAGCAGCTAACCTTGCAATTAAGGAACTTCTTCCAGTTTTATCCTCAGGACAGATTCAAGAAGCATCACAGATAATCATTGAAAATTTTGAGAAATTCAAAAAGGAGAAGAATAAATGATCACATCAGTTGAGCTTGGAGACTTTTTAGCACATTCAGATACAAAGTTAGAATTTGACAATGGTGTAACTGTATTTGTAGGACATAATGGTGCAGGAAAATCAAGTATTATTGACGCAATTACATTTGCATTGTTTGGACAACACACAAGAAAATCAAACAAGGGATTAATCAAACGGGGTGCAACCCAAGGATATTCTAAGGTAAACTTTTCAGTTAATGGTAAATCGTTTGAGGCAGTAAGAAAGATTGACAGCAAAGGAACTCTTTCAGCAAAATTCACCGAGATTGTAGGAGATGAAAAGGTAGAGATTGCAGCAGGTGAAAGAAAACAGTTTGGGGAATCAATGACCCAAGAAGTTGAAAAGGCAATTGGATTAGACTTTGAAAAATTAAAGGTGGCATCAATTGTCCAACAAGGGGAATTAAATGCAATAATTAATGCAAAACCAAAAGAGTTCAAAGAGTTACTCAATGCAATTATAGGAATTGATAAACTTGATGTTGCTTCTGAATCAATGAAGACTGTAAACAAAGAATTTCGTGAAAATATTAGATCAAAAATTGGATACGATGATACACATATTGAGATTTTATCAAGAGATTTGGAGAGATATCAAAATGAAATCAAAGAATCTGAACCTCAAAAAATTCAATTGCAAACCAAACAAAAGCAATTACAAGATCAAGTTGAGGAATTAAGAAGAAAAGTAGAAACTGAAGCCCCAAAAATTGACAAACTCAATCAATTAGAATCTAGAAAAAGAGAGTTAATCAATTATGCAAAAGAGGCAATTCATGAAATTCAGCAAGAGATAAGCGAAAATGAGCGTAAAATACGTGATTGTGAGGGGTGTTTTGAGCATGCTAGCCTCAAAGAGGATTTAGAGTCCAAAATCCAAAAAGTTGAGCAAGCAGTTGAAGAGACGTTAAAAAAAATTCAAGAGATGAAGAGTCAAACGGCATCTCTTAGAGAAAAGCAATCACTTGCCGCAAAACTTCAGCTCAAAGACAACAAATGCCCTGTATGTGATTCAGATGTTGAAAAATTAAATCCGTTATTCCAAGAAGAACATCTCAAGCAAGAATTAGTTTTACTCCAGGAGCAAATAGTCTTAAAAGAAAAAGAACACCAAATGTACAACCAAAAAAGAAAAGAGTTTTCAGAGAAACTACAATCAGCAAGAGATGCAGAGGCAACACTCCGAGCACATTCAATTTCATCCAAAGAAGAGTTGGATAAAATTCAAGAAGAAGTTAAAACTAAAAAAGAGAACATACAGAAAATTCCTTCAACTAACAATTCAAATCTAGTAGAGATATCACAAATTGACTCTCATGCAAAGACAATCTTTGAGAATATTTCACAGTTAGAATCAGAAACAAGGGGATTTGATGAACAAGAATTCTTGAATCTCAAAAAAAGTGTAAATGAAAAACAGATGGAATTATCAAGAATCGACCAGCAGATAGGAGCAATTTTAGAAAAAATTTCAAAAGGAGTGGAGCAAACTAAAATTATTCAAAGTGCAATTTCAGAATTAAAAGTTGTAAAAGAATACGTTACAGATCTTGATGAAATACAGAACAATGTCTTTAGTAGAGACGGCCCTGTTGCTACAAGCCTAAGATCATGGGCACTAAATGCAATATCAGCAAAAGCATCAGAATATCTTGCATTACTAAATACAAAAATTCAGAGAATCCAACTCACAGAAAAAGCAAGAGACATTTCAATAATTTGTAATTCAAAAAGTGAGGAATTAGATTTAGAGTCGCTAAGTGGTGGTGAAAAGGTAAGTGTAGCATTATCCTTGAGACTAGGAATGGCAAATCTACTTGGCGCATCGAATCTCAATTTAATGATTCTAGATGAGCCTACAACACATCTTGATGCTGAGAGAAAGAAATCACTGGTAGGAGTGCTATCTCAATTATCAAACATTTCCAATTCTGAAACACCAATGCAGTTTATCATAATCACACATGATGCAGAGATTTTTGAGGATTCCACAGTAGAGCAGATTTACAAATTCGAATCATCTGAACAAGGTAGCAAAGTAGTGTTACTAAATTAAGAAAATTTTTGTGCTTATTCTACGTGAAGAATTCCAGTCATCCAAGGATGAACCATGCAAAAGTAGTCATAAGTTCCTGCTTCTGTAAATGTGTATTCGAAAGTTGCACCAGCCATGAACAATCCTGAATCAAATACTCCAGTTGGACCTGCATCAACACTTCCACTTGTTACAGTGTGAGCTGCAGTGTCATCATTACTCCAAGTAACTGTTGCACCAACTGCTACGGTTGCATCAGAAGGTAAGTAGCATTCGTTTGTTTCTTCACATCCTGGAACGCCAGAACCCTCAGGGGCTGAAATGGTCAATGACGTTGGTAATGAAGAACTTGTTTCTGGTTCAGGTAGTGGTTCAGGTTCCATTGTAACTGGTTCTTCTGTTGGTTCTTCAATGACAACCATTTCAGTGACATCATTAACAATCACTATTCCAGTCATCCAAGGATGAACCATGCAAAAGTAGTCATAAGTTCCTGCTTCTGTAAATGTAAATTCAAAACTTTCTCCTGCCATAAACAAACTAGAATCAAAGACACCTGTTGCACCTTCCTGCATTGAACCGCTAGTTACAGTATGTGCAGCTGTATCAACATTGTCCCATTGAACAGTATCACCAGTAAATATTGTAATTGAGTATGGAATGTAACACTCGTTTGTCTCCTCACATCCCGGACCGCCAGAACCTTGTGCAGTTTCAACTACATGTGTTTGTGGTGGTGCGGGCATTCCAGATGTAACTTCACCTAACACTTGAGTATCAATTTCTTCAGCAATCTTTGGTTCAGGAGTAATAGTCATTTCAAAATCAGTGGTAATAGGAGTTGCAATGTTATCACCATGTCCAAGATCTGTAACTAGAATTTTGATCATTACATCGGAGTCACTTAATGGAGTTGTTTGATGAACGGGATATACCTCAACAAGATTTCCATCATTATCAATAGTTGTATGTCTATGGGATTCCTCGTACAAGATTTCATTTCCATTTTGGGTTGCAGTAATTGTGTAAAATACATGATTTACGATTTCTCCATCATCGCCAATAAATTCAGATTCAATTTCTAAAATTTCACCTACAGTTGCAAAGAGAGGCACAGGTCTAGGTGTGACGGAAATCTCTGGCACTATAGACTCTACTCTTGGTTTTACTTTAGGGTCATCAATGCTACATTCTCCTTCATGAACAAATTTTACATCAGCTGCTTCTAGCATGCACAAATTACCATAAGTTTCACCATCAATTCCACATACAGGATCATACTCCATAGTACAAACAGTTGGTTTTTCTTCAACTACTCTTGGTTCAATAATTTGATCAGGGGATTGAGCAATGAATCCAATTGATATTGCAACCAAAATTCCAACTGCAGCTATAATACCATAAGAAAAATTCATCTCATCCACCTGTCAACTTTGCAAACTGTTCATTCTTGCTTAGTTTTTCCATAAATTCAATATTAGATAATGCAACAACGGCAGATTCAACTACGGGTTCATCAGGATCATCCAATGCTTTTTCAAGTGCTTCTCTTGCTTCTTTATTTCCAACAACACCCAAAGCAATTGCAGCTTCATGTCTTACAAACATACTAGGATCATTTAGAGTGGCATCAGTTAAAGGGGGAATAGCACTAGAATAACTCATCTGTCCCAATGCAAATGCAGCTTCATGTCTTACCAATTCATTATCGTCATCTTTCAAAACTTTAGCGATATACTTGACTTTGTCTTCTCCACCAAAATCAACCAAAATGCAAGCAACTCTTGTTCTTACAACATAATCAGGATGATCTAAAAGAGAGACAAAGTATTCCGTATCTTTTTGCTCATATTTTTTTTCCATTTCAGCAAAAAGGGCTAATCGATCATCAGTAACTGCTTGCAACATTTTTTGAGATTTCTGTGTCCTATATTTAGTTAATCAGAAGAAGTTTCAAAATTTTTGAGGTATGTATTTAATGGAAAAAATACGATAATTTGCCATGAGTGCAGTAATTGGTGAAAAAGTGCCAAATTTTGGGGTCTCAGACTGGGTTCAAGGAGCACCAACAAACTTTGACCAAGAAAAAGACCACATTGTTCTAGTTGAGGTATTCCAAGTAAACTGCCCAGGTTGTTTTATGCATGCCTTGCCTGAAGCAATCCAGATTTACAACAAGTACAAAGACGACGGTGTGAGGGTTATTGGAATTGCAACTGCCTTTGAGGATTTTGATAAGAACACATTAGATAATTTGAAGATGTTAGCTGAAACTGGAGAAATAGTTGGAGAAACAAAAAGCGCATTTCAAATGAGTGGACAATTACAAGAGGGAGACAAACTACCATACAAGATTCCATTTCCTTTAGCAATGGACAATCTAGTAAAAACAACAGGTGAGATAAGTCAAGAAAAAATCATGGAGTTTATCTATCCACAAATTCCAGAGTTTGACTCACAACCAGAAGAATACAGAAATCAAATCATACAAAGAGTCAAAGATTACATGAAATCAAAAGAATATTCTGCGGAAACATTTGAAAAGTTTGCATTGCGTGGAACTCCATCAACCATACTAGTAGATAGAAAAGGAGTTCTCAGAGATGTTTCATTTGGTCAAGTTGGACAAGCAGAAGCAATGATTCAAAAATTACTCACCGAAGACTAGAATAGAATTACAACAACTGACAATACTACAGCAGTTACAAACCCTCCAATAATGGCGATTTTTGCATTGTCCACAAGATAACTTTGGCATCTAAATTTTAAGGATTTGTAAAAAACATTAATGTAAATCATTCTAACATAGAATATGGAAGAAGGACAAATTATTGTTCCATTATTGATTGCAGCAGCAGTTGGGATTTTTGTTGGAACAAGAATATGGATGATGTTTAAAAAATAATTTAGATTCTCTTGATTCCCATAATTACAATTGCAGGCAATCCAAGATACATTCCAACATTTAGAATAATCAAAGATATTCCAATAGATATGATTTCAGAATCTGTTTGTGCATAATCCATCAAAGACAGAGTAGTAATCATAGGAGTAATTCCCACCTTTACTAGTTCATTGAATGCAGGATTCTCTCGTTGATAATCTGCCATTTGAGGACTAACTAAATAGTAAAATGCATTAAATGAATCCATGAAAGATTTTCCATATTCTGTTTGTAATAATTTGTCATCACGTAGTTCTCTTAATTGTTGTACTTGTGGTGCTAATTCAGAGCCAAATGTTGCAGTTGCTATCAAACATCCACCGCCTGGATCTTCATAAGTAACTTCATCAGGAACAACTTCTACAATCTCTTTTACGCCAACAAGCACATCTGTTCCAATAATGTCGACTTTGTTTTCTCCAATTCCTGTAAAGTTCAAGGTGATAAATGAGATTCTTTCACTTGATTTGAATTTCTGAATAGATTCAACATCATTTATCTGAAAAGTGAAATTGCCACCAAGCAAATTTTGTGGGATTGTCACCTCACCTAGATTATCTTCTAGACCGCTTTTGATGAAGATAGTCAAACGTTTTTCATTTTTGTCAAATTCATGATCTAAAATCTCAAAGTTTGAAACAGTGACAACTTCAAAAGTATGGCCGCTTGTGTTGACATCAAGACGAGTTAGCAATCCAGTTTTATCAGAAAGTTGACCAAACACAGGAGATACAACTAGGAGTAATAGTAATGGGATGAGGAATAGTATTTTCAATTTATGCTGTTTGAGAAATACGTTTAGTTAATTCTTTATCTTGTGCAACTCTTGGATGATCTGGGTCTGCTAAGATTACTTCAAACCAATAGTGTTTTCCGTCTTTATAGATAAAGTAAGAACCCAAAAGTTTCATGTTTGGATATCTCTCGCTAACTCTTCGTTCAGCGACAGTTTTCATATTGTCATCAGCCTTGATTCTTGTAACACCAAGATGTTTTGGTCTTCTACCACCAGTAGGTCTTTGTTTTCTCATACCTCCGGTTCCGACTCTCATTCTAACAACAATAACGCCTTGTTTTGCTTTGTAACCCAATCTTCTTGCCCTTTGAATTCTACTAGGCTTGTCAATGCGGGTAACTGCATTTTGTTTACGCCATCCAACTACACGTTCACGTAGTTCTGGAGCATTTTCTTTCCAGAGTCTGATCCAAACTTGGTCTTGACGACTAGGCATATCGGGCATAGTAAAACTCCCTTTAATAACTGTAAATCGGCATATCTGAGCACCGCTAAGCAGTTTAAATTCTCCTGAGTGGGGTATCACATTCCACGCACTCAAAGAGTTGCTTCCGCAGAAAACTCGATAATTTAACCACACTAAAGTTGTTAAAAAGGATTCCTGAGAATTGTTTTGAGATTTTTATTGAGTAAAGTGAGGATGAAAAAAGATGAAGGTAAGAGCTGTAGTTCTAGCCATGGTTTTAGCATTGAGTTTAGCAGTTTTACCAGAGGTACATGCAGATCCCACAGTAGAAATCATCATGGAAAAAACAACTTACAGTTACTGTGAAAAATTATTCTATACAATCAAAGTTTCAGAAGTTACAGGAAATCCTGCAATAATTCACATCAGAGATGAAGCAGGAAAAGGAAGTAGTGCAATTCCAATTCCAATAACAGAACTTGAAAATCCAGTTCCATCAAGAGTTGCATTTGAAAAAGAGATTTTTCCCTTAGGCAAATACTTTGTTGATGTTGAATATTCAGGAGTGGAAACAACTGCAGAGTTTACATTAATTGATTCAGACAAAGTTTGCATTCCAGAAACTGTAAAACCGATTATGGCTAATTGGCTTTCAGGAAACATATCAGATGGATTTTTGATTGATGCATTTCAGAAATTCACAGAAGATTTAGATCTTTTTAAAATTCCATTTGACATTAATGAAACAACTGTTTATGATGTAAGAATTCCACAATGGGTAAAGAATGTAGGATACTGGTGGCTTGAAGGTTTGATTAGTGATGATGATTTAGTTAATGCAGTAAACAATCTCATTGAGAGAAACATAATCTCACTTGAACAAGCAGGAAATGAGATATGAACAAGTATTCTGCAATAACTGTAATTGCAATTATAGTAATAGTTACACCGTTTGTATTTTCTGCAATGAGTATTGTTGGTAGTCAACAGATGGAATACAGATGGTATTCTCCAGGAGTCTTTTCATTTTTTAATATGTTAAATCATGGGGAGACAGAATTTTGTAACACACTTCCATTTTGGATGACATTTGAAAAATTTGAAGTTTCAGTATTTTACACGGAAAGACATCTTGGATCATATGTTGTCAATCCATTAACACTTGGTCCAACATCATCTGGAGTTCAAGAAGGAATTTTTACATCCGAAGATTTTGAAGAAGCACAGCATATTTTCATGACCTTTGATTTCTCATTTGACTCTGGAGAGTTGAGGATGGATGCCAACCAGTTTGTTGTAGGAATTCAAGTAGATACACCTATTCTAGGAATAATACCATATTCATCAACTACATACATTTCAGGATTTGAGTTTGATGAAATGATGAATGCTGAAGACTTGACTTGCGACTAGTCTCTGCTTTTACCGGCTTTTGACATTAATGCCAAGATGATTGCAATTGCGCCAGTTACAATAAATGCTGCAATTACTCCATAACCTAATTCTTTACCGAGTCCTTTGGCATTTGTTGGGGTAGGTGTATGAGATTCAAGAATAACACATACACCGTCTTCTAGAACAGTTCCAGGGCCACATCTTTCATCTAAAACACATACACCGTCTTCTAGAATTGTTCCCTCACCACATTCAGTTCTAGGGGTATCATCAACAGGTGTTTCTTCAACTGGAGGTTCTTCAACAGGTGTTTCTTCAACTGGAGGTTCTTCAACAGGTGTTTCTTCAACTGGAGGTTCTTCAACAGGTGTTTCTTCAACTGGAGGTTCTTCAACAGGATTATTGAATGAAGTTCCAATTACATCAACTTCAACAGTTCCTAAAGGTAAGTCAATGTTCAAAGTTCTACTTTGAGAAGTAGTAGTTTCTGTGAAGACCAAATCTTCACCAAATTGGTTAATGATAATGAAAGGATCATCAGTTCCTTCAAAAGTGGAATCTAAGAATGAACGTTCTAGAACAAGATTCAAAGTGGCATCAGAATCAGTTACATCTATAGTAAACAGCAATGAACCAAATCCAGAATCAGGTTCAACACTGGTTATAGTTAGTCCAGTTGCAATATATTCAAAATCAAAAGAATTACCTTCAACATCGACAGACATTGTTTCAGCATACACAAATGCTGAGGATAGTATTGTAAAGAAGATCAATCCCAGGGAAATTTTTAGTAAAGTGTTCCCATTGGCCAAATTTCTTAATCTTTCAGATTGTAATTGGCTCATACTATGACTATTCAACGATTGATTTCCTCCAAATTGGTGTTAAAAACAAAGAGACGATAATTAATCACGTAAAAGTCAACTTTTTTGCGTATTTTTAAGAATCACGCAGGAGTTATTAGATGACGCCTCTCAAAATTTGGACAATCTTCTCAGCAATTACATTTGCAGCCAAGGATTGTGCTTCTTTTGTTTGAGCTCCAGCATGAGGAGTTAGTATGACATTTTTTAGTTCAGATAGTTTGTGTCCAGGTGCAGGTTCTTTTTCAAAGACATCCAATGCAGCACCGCCAAGATTTCCACTCTTGATGGCATCATAAAGTGCATCTTCATCAACCACTCCACCTCTGGAAGTGTTGATTATTCTTGCAGTCTTTTTCATTGTAGACATTTTCTTTGCATCAATTAGATGGTATGTTGAATCTAATAGTGGAACATGAATTGAGACATAGTCAGCACTTTGTAACAGAGTGTCCAAGTCAGCTTTCATAAGCCCTACTTCTTTTGCAAATTCTTCATCAATTGGCATTACATCAAAACCAATAATATTCATGTTAAGTGCCCTAGCTAAACGTCCCAATCTCTTTCCAATGTTTCCCAGACCGATAATTCCGAGATACTTTCCTTTGAGTTCTGTTCCCAGCATCTCTTTTTTTGGCCATTCGTTATTTCTAATTCCCATATCACCGACTTTGACATTTCTTGCTAATGTAAACATGAGACCAATTACCAATTCAGCAACTGCATTCATCGCACCTTCTACGGCATTTATTACACGAATGTTTTTTGCTTTAGCAGCTTCAAGATCAATATTATCTAGACCAACTCCAACACGAGCAATAATTTTGCAATTGTCTGCTTTGTCAATCATCTCTTTTGTAATTGTGGTTCTACTCCTGACAATCACGATATTGAAATTTGTAATTTTTTCTAAAATCTGTTCAGGAGTAATCTCAGGTTCATATGAAACTTTGAGTCCATTATCATCCAAAATTTTATTCAAAAGCGGATCTACTGTATCGCAAATCAGTACAGAGTCGTCAAATCCCATGAAATACGAAATAGAGCTACGGAATATAATTCATTCAGAATAATAAAAAGAAAAAGATGTTATGTTATCAAGAAGTTAGGATTTCTGCCACTACAGGAATTACTTCCCATAATGCGACATAATCGCCACTTGCTTGCATTTCAGAAGCAACATCGTCAGTCATTAGACCATGAATGTTAATTGCTGGGTGAGCAATACTGTTTGCTCCCATTGGTGGGACAGCACTACTTGGGTTACCCAAAGCATATGCATAAGATGCAACTGGTGCTGGAATAACTCCTTTCTCAACTAGAACTGGGTTCAAGCCGAATGGGTCACCTGCTACAAAGACTGTAGCTGCGCCAGTGTAAATTGCTGCATAGTCATGGTTAACTGCTGCATAAGCACCTGGTTCATCAAATACCAAATCAACGATCATTCCTTGTGAGCCACCGAGTAACCATGTTTCAGTTGCTGCGGATTGTACTCTGTTACCTTGTGTAACTCTGTCCAAGATTTCTCCTACAATGTGGAAGAAGACTGGTTCGTTACCTTGGTTTTCAACGAATAATCTTACGTGTTGATCATTTTCAACAAATAAGAGTTGTGATTGGTATTGCTTGTGTTCAAGACCATTCCATGGTTGTGCAACAAAGATGTTCTTGTTTACATCGCCATTGACGAGTAAGTTATGAGCCATGTTTGGTACATAACCAAATTGTAATCCGTTAACAACTGTTGCAGTGTTATGATGTTGGAACATTGCTCCTGCATCATAGTTGCCTTCAGGTGTAAGGTACAATTGATTGTATTGGAGTTGGAACTCTAATGCGTCTGCATCATAGAATTTTCTGTCAAGTTCACCGCTTCCACTTGTTTTCTCAACCATTAGTTTCTTGTAACCATTAGCTGGGTCAACGATTGTAATTCCGTACATGCCGGAAAGTACGTGTTGGTCCATACCAATTAGTTTAACACCAGAACAATGGTATTTGAAAATACCAGCAGATTCAGCGATGTAACAGTACTGACTTGTTTCACCAGGATTAACTGATTCAAAGTTTCCTGCTGACATTTGTGATGCATGCATGTCGTTACCGTGTCCAGTAACTTCATGATCTGGAATGTGTAGTGTCATTTTGACTACATCACCTTGTGTAACTCTTAGTGTTGGTCCTGGGACTACTCCACTAAAGGTCATGGCATTGTAGGTCTTTCCTCCCATGATTGGAAGTTCGACACTTTCACCAGTTAGATTAAACTCTACGACAGTACGTCCAGAGTTCTCTAGAACACCACAATCAGTTTCTGCGAATGCGTTAGGCATTACAAGCTGTAAACCGCCCATATTTCTGATCTTATCCATGACATCGATATCCATTTGGTCCATGTCAAGGGATTGACCAGCAATTTGGGTTTGTGTGTATGTACTTCCGAATAAGGTTGCGCCCATTACAGCTACTGCTGCAATTGTAAAGAGCATACTAACACGCTTATTCATTAAGCACGATGGTTCCTGAATCCTATATAATAATTTCCCAAATCTTAGAATTATGAAAATGTGAGACTATGCTGAAAAAGAATGAATAATGGGTAAAATACGCCTATTTTGTATGAAATACAGACTTGATCAAGATTCTTTAGGCAAAGTCAAAATTCCATCTGACGCATATTACGGAGCATTTACTGGTAGAGCAATCAAACAGTATCATGTCACTGGAAACAAAGCCCATGAGAATTTGATAAAGTCATTTGTTATGATAAAGCGATCAGCCGCTGTTGCAAATATGAAAACAAAGGCCATTGACACAAAACGTGGAAAGGCCATAATTTCAGCTTGTGATAAAATTTTGTCAGGAAAGCACGTTGACCAATTTGTTGTAGATATGATAAACTCTGGTGCAGGAACTGCATTTAACATGAATTCAAATGAAGTCATTTCAAATGTTGCATTAGAAGTATTGCGCAAAAAGAAAGGACAGTATGAATTCTTACATCCAAATGATCATGTCAACATGTCACAATCAAGTAACGATACATATCCAACTGCAATGCATGTTGCAATTTTGATGAATCTCAAAGAAACAATTCCTGCCATTGATATTTTGATAAAGTCATTAACAAAAAAGGCAAAACAGTTTGCATCATTTAAGAAAATTGGAAGAACTCATCTCATGGATGCATTGCCAGTAACACTGGGAAGTGAGTTTGCAGCTTATGTTACATCTATTACTAAAGCAAGAAATGAAATCGTAGCATCACAAAAAGAATTACAAAATGTTGCACTTGGCGGAACAGCTGTTGGTTCTGGTGCAAATACACCAAAAGGTTACAGAAAGATTGCAATTGCAGAACTTGGAAAGATTTCAAAGTTATCACTAAAGCCTGAAAAAGACATGCAACATGGTTTGCAAAGCAAGTATGCAGTTGCAAATTGTTCAGGTGCATTGCGTAACTTGGCATTAGAGATTGGAAAACTTTCAAATGATATCAGACTAATGGCTTCAGGTCCTATTGCAGGCTTGGCAGAAATTGGAATTCCTGCAGTTCATGCAGGTTCATCAATCATGCCTGGTAAAGTAAACCCATCACTAGCTGAATGCATGAACATGGTTTGTTTTAACATCATTGGGAATGATACTGCAGTAGCACATGCAGCACAAGGTGGACAGTTTGAACTTAATGTCATGTTACCTGGAATGCTAAAGTGCATGCTAGAGTCAACTGATATGTTAAAGAACTTCTTGCCAATATTTTCTGCAAACCTAATTGATGGACTAACTGCAAACAAAGACAAGTTACGTGCAGATATTGAAAATAGTCCAGTAATTGTAACATTACTAACGCCAAAAATAGGTTATCTAAAGTCTGCAGAACTATTCAAAGAGTCATTAAAGACTGGAAAAACTATCAGAGAACTAGTTGTTTCAAAGAAACTAATGACTAACAAAGAAATAGATTCCCTCTTTGGATAAAGTATGGCAAAAATATTTGTTGAATCATATGGATGTTCAGCAAGCTTTGCAGACTCTGAAATGATTTCAGGATTAATTCTAAACGGAGGGCACACTCTTGTTGAGGACTCTTCAGAATCAGATCTGAATGTTGTCGTAACATGTTCTGTTAAAGATGCAACTGCAAACAAGATGGTTCACAGAATAAAGTCACTAAAGACAAAACCTCTTGTAGTAGCAGGTTGTCTACCTAAAGCTGAAAAAGAGACTGTAGAGAAGTTTTCTGAGAATGCCAGCCTACTTGGTCCAAACTCTTTAGGAAAAACTCTTCAAGTCATTGATTCCACCCTCAAAGGAAGAAAGGAGATTGCATTAGAAGACACTGATCTATCAAAAGTCGGACTGCCGAAAGTGAGATTGAATCCAGCAGTTGGAATAGTGGAAATAGCAAGCGGGTGTATGAGTGAATGTACATTTTGTCAAACTAAAATTTCAAAAGGGGATCTCCAAAGTTACAGATTAGGAGATATTGTACGACAAGTGAAAACTGAGATCAGTGAAGGGTGTAAAGAAGTTTGGCTTACATCAACAGATAACGGATGTTATGGATTTGATATTGGAACAGATTTACCTTCTTTGGTTAATGCAGTGTCAGAAATTCCTGAAGAGTTTATGATCAGAGTCGGAATGATGAACCCAATGTATATGCCACGAATTAAAGAAAAACTAATTGAATCATATGATAACGATAAAGTATTCAAATTCTTACACATTCCAGTACAAAGTGGAAGTGATAAAGTTCTACATGATATGAAGAGAGGGCATACTGCTGGAACATTCAGAGAAATAGTAAAGAAAGCAAGAGAGAGATTCCCGGACTTTACCATTTCAACAGACATCATAGTTGGATTCCCATCAGAGACAAAAGAGGACTTTGAGAAAACAGTTGAACTACTAGATGAAACAAGACCTGATGTTGTGAATCTCTCAAAATATAGTGCTAGACCTGGAACAGAAGCTGCGGAATGGGAACAGATTGATGTTGCAGAAGTAAAATCAAGAAGTAAGAGAATTTTTGAACAGATCAACAAAATATCCTTAGATAACAACAAAAAGTGGATCGGATGGAAAGGAGACGTTCTCTTTGATGAGCAGACAGATGAGGGAATCAAAGGTAGAAACTTTGCTTACAAACCAGTATTTGTCCCAGAACACGTAGACATTGGTCAATTACACCCAGTTGAAATCATTGATGCCACTCAAAATAGCCTTCTTGGAAAGATCGCAAGCTAAATTTTTTAGATCTAAAATTTGATTAAAAAAACGTAAGAAGGTTTTTTATGGAATTTAGAGAATAAGATCTGAAATGAGTTTTCAAGTAAAAGAACCAGTTTTAGTAGTTGGTCTTGGTGGTGCAGGCTCAAAATTAGCACTCAAAGCCAAAGATTCACTAAATTCAGATTGCCTCTTAATTAGCAATGATTCAAAAGACTTTGCAGGAGACGTTCCTTCTGTACACGTTTCAACAGATTCAGTAGTAAATCCATCAATGCAATTAATCAGAGGCTCAACTTACAATGTTTCAGAAGAAATCAAATCAAAGATTTCAGGATATTCCACCATTGTCATGATGAGTAATTTGGCAGGAAAAGCAGGCTCAGCCATGGCTCCAGTTGTATCAGAGATGTGCAAAGAAGCAGACATTGGATTAGTTTCATTTGCAATTATGCCTTTCAAATATGAAAAAGACAGAATTTTCAATTCTGGTGTATCACTAAAACGAGTTAGAGAAAACTCTGAATGCACAGTTGTGCTTGATAATGACTCTTTACTAGAGAGCAACCCAGACTTGACTCCAAAAGCATGCTATGACATTGCAAACTCTGCAATCATGCACGTAGTCGAATCACTTGTAACCTCTGAAATTTCTACTGAGACAAACATTCTCACTACAAGCAAGGAGGGACAAGACATTGAAGACTCTCTTAGAGACTCACTCAAAATGCTATATGGAAACGCCCCACCTAACGCTGTAAAACGCTCAATGCTTTATGTCGTTGGAGGAAGTAACATTCCAGTAGGAGTATTAAATTCAATTACCAATCTTACAAGTGGAATTCTAAATGAAAGTAATTCACAAATTGACATGACTTCTGAATCTGAAGAATCCAAAGTAGTAATGTTATCATCCATTCAAGGAATGACAAAGTTTGATAACTATGATCCACTTGGAGTGATTCCACAAGAAGACACACTTGATTGGTCTACACCAGACTGTAGTATCGATTGTGAATTAGACTTATACCAGTTAGAATAAAATAATTTTTTAAAATTAAAATTTTTCTGAGAAAAGATTATTCTTTTTCTTCTTTCTTTGCTTCTTCTTTTGCGGGTGCTTCTTTAGCTGGTTCTTCTACTTTGTCTTCAACTTTAGGTTCTTCTTTTGCAGGAGCTTCTTCTTTCTTTGGTTCCTCTTTCTTTGGCTCTTCTACCTCAGCTTCAACTTTAGTTTCTGCTTCTGGTTCTTCAACTTCTGCTTCAACTTTAGTTTCTTCTTTAGCTGGTTCCTCTACTTTGTCTTCAACTTTTGGAGTTTCTTTTGCAGGAGTTACTTCAGATTCAATTCCCTCTTCATATGGAGAAACAAGAACATAACCTTCATCGGTCTTACTCATTCTAACTCTAATCTTTCTTGGAGGACTTCGAACCCCTTTTGACCAAATTTGATGAGCTAAATCTTCTTCAATTTTGATATCTTCAACTTTCATGTGATGACGAGCAAATTCTTTGATCATATTGATTGCTCTGACTGCTCTGTGTTGTGATTGAGAGAGTAATACTTTACCAAGTGGAATTGTATAAACGCGTTCTACTTCTTGAGACATCTATCCTACCTCCACATCAGTTGATCTCCAAGCTCTACGTTTTGGATTTGTTCTAACACCTCTTTTTGTTTTGAGGATAATCCATGCAGGTACTGGTGATGCCTGTTTTGTTTTCTTTAACAGACGAATCTTCCTTGGAGAGGACTTACGTGCAGCCATAGATTTTCAGGCACGCGGAGCTCTTTTTAAATGAATCTCAGGATTTCAGGCCATCATGTATCTGTTTTAGGATTCTAGCAGAGGCACCCCAGACAATTTTGTTTTCAAATTCAAATGTGAACATTTCCTGAATTATGTTGTGAGAGGGATCAGGATCATGTGCCATAGTCTTCAATAAAGAATCAAGAGGCATGTGAAAAATTTTCTCAACTTCACGATTTGGTGAAAGAGGAGGAATCTCGTTTACAATAGCAACAAATGGCAATATCTTAAATCCAGAATTCAAAGTAATCACAGGTTCTAGTTGACCGACCACTTGCTCTTTTGAAATTGTCAATCCAATCTCTTCACTTGTTTCACGTAATGCAGTATCTAAAAGATCAGAATCATCTGAATCCAGTTTCCCACCAGGAAAAGAAATTTCACCAGCATGGAATTTCATGTGCTTTGGTTTTTCAGTCATTACAACAATTGGTTCATTTCCATAAATCACAACTAGAACAGATGCTAATCGGTATTCTCCAGGATCATCAATGGTAGGATGAATCGAATTAGTTAGAGTTGATTTGATATTTTCAAGAATCATTTTTCTTCTTTCCTACTTTTCCATATGGGTTTTGGTATTCAAAGGTTTTAACCAAGGATGCAAAAAATGACATTATGACAATCAGGTATGAAGCTAATCCACCTAAAATTTTACCTGACGTAGATACTGATCAATCAATAAAAAAATTCATTGATAGAATAAAAGATATTTCAAAAAAATGTGATGCAATTCACTTAACAGAAAATGTGTTAGGATTTCAAAGAGTTTCTCCAATAGAAGTGGGAAAAATAATCAGAAAAGAAATTCCAGATTTGCCAATTACAGTAAGCCTTAGAGTCAGAGACAAATCTGAAGAAGAGATTTCTGAGTTTGTTGAGAATTGCATTGACATTGGCTTTGCAGGAATACTAGTTTTGATGGGTGACCCTTCACAAACAGGAAAGGCAGATTCAGGACAGATTCCAAGCTTGACTGTGAAAAAACTAAGAGAAAAAAATGTAGATTCAAAAATTGATTTGTATCTTTCAGTATCAAACAAACCAAATTTCTCCAAACTTGGAAAGAAGACAGATGCAAAACCAAAAGGATTCATGACCCAAGTAGTTCAAAAGGTAGAACAAGTGCAAGCATTAGCAGACAACCTAAAGGAGTTTTCAATCATTCCAATCATACTATTCCCTTCACAGAAAAATGAAAAATCTGCAAAGTTTTTGGATTTGGATTTGGAATTATACAGTCAGGAATTTGAAGAATTGTTGAAAAAAGCACATGAGATTACAGGTGATGTCTTGCTTACATCTCCAAATGACTTTACAGGATTAAACGAATTTTTGGGTAAAACTAGTTTCTAAAGTACAAAGTATGATGCTTTAGGATGGTGCACTACTATTGCAGCAGTTGATTGTTCAGGAATTATTTGTCCTGATTCAGTTAATTCCATTCCAGATTTTTGTGGTTCCAATAATTTCCATACCAATTGATGTTGTAATACATCAGGACAACTAGGAAAACCCCAAGAGTATCTCAAACCACCTGCATCTAAATTCAATTCAGATTTTATTTTGCGATTAATCCATTCAGCCAATCCTTCTGCAACTTCAACTGCTAATCCATGTAGATAGTATGCATCAGTGTACTTGTCTTCTTTATTCCATTGCTCTATAATGTCTGCAACTTTGTTTCCAACTGTGACTGCCTGAAATGCAACAACATCGTCATCACCAAAGTAATCAGTCAAACACAGATGCTCAGGTTTTGTAGAACGAGGAAAATCAAAGGATACATCATCACCACTAGGATTCTCTACAGATAGTTTTCCATCCTTGTTATGGCATTTGAAATATCCATAAACTACTTCA
The DNA here is from genome assembly GCA_003702525.1 of Candidatus Nitrosopumilus sp. Classification (GTDB taxonomy): domain Archaea; phylum Thermoproteota; class Nitrososphaeria; order Nitrososphaerales; family Nitrosopumilaceae; genus Nitrosopumilus. The sequence goes on along the minus strand of REGJ01000020.1, from coordinate 4,428 downwards.
GGTTCAAACAGTTTTTCTCGAATTATTCGAATTTTCCATTGGCTGAGTAGTTGTTCATGATCAGCTTCAGATTCAGAGCCTGCTTTTCCCCTTAGACCCCAAGAAAGCTTGAAAAGGGATTTCTTGTCAATGAGTTGCCATACTTCATCCATCTTGATTTGGTCTGCCTTTAGACGGATTGGCTTACCAATAGTTTCGGGAGTAGGTACAGTTACAGGTTTGATGTCACTTTTTGGAAGTGTAGCAGGATCAACGGTTGCAGTGGATTTTTCTTTCCAGTTTTCTAATTTCTCTTTCCACTCTGCCAAGAGTTTTGGTTTATCATCAGAGATCAAAGCATCCATTGTTTTGAGACCTTCAAACATTGTATTACAATAAAAGACACCAGGTTCGTAGATTCCATCTTCTTTTGCAATACGATTAATGTAATTACTGTTAATTGCAGCACCACCACAAAGAATTGGAATGTTCATCTTGTTTTTTCTTGCGTGCTCTACAAAGAACTGCATTTGTTTTGATGTGGATACAAGTAATGCAGAAAGACCTATTGCATCAGGGTTTACTTCATCAATTTTCTCAAGGAATTTCTGTAATGGAACTTGTTTTCCAAGATCATAAACAGTGTAACCATTATTTTGGAAGATAGTCTTTACCAAATTCTTTCCAATATCATGAACATCACCATAAACAGTTCCTAAAACCAATTTTCCTTTACTAGTTCCCTCTTCTTTTACCAGATATTTTTCAAGTTCACCAACAGCCGCCTTCATGCATTCAGCAGATTTCAATACAAATGGAAGAATTAATTCTCCTGCTCCAAACTTGTCACCAACTTCTTTCATTGCAGGTAACAAGTCTTCATTGAGAGTTCGAATTGCACCATCATGAGTTACTTCAGGAGGGGCATCAAGTGATAATACTCCATCAATATCTTTTAGAATTTCATTTTTACCAACTTTATCTGCAATAGCTGAAACTACATCATTTTCAATTCCATCTTTGAGTCTGTTGATGATTCTAAAGTTAGCCCTCTTTCCTGCAGGCCAAGATGGGTCTACATCTACTTTCTTTGATGCAGTACTGGTTTGAGGTCCTGCATTCTCAAAGTATGTAATTAATTCTGATAATGCATTAGCATGAGTGTTAAAGATTAGGTCTTCGGCAAGCTTTCTTTCTTTTTCATCAATCTCCCCAATAGGAATAATCTCTTTTGCATTAACAATTGCAGTATCAAGTCCTGCTTTTATTGCGTGATGTAAGAATACAGAATTTAGAATTTTTCTAGCATATGGAACCAGTCCAAAGCTAATGTTGCTTAGACCCAATGTCGTGTAAGACTCTGGATATTTTTCTTTGACTAGCTTGATTCCTTCAAGTGTATTTTTTCCTGCTTCAAGGAATTCATCCTCACCTGTCGCAAGTGTAAATGTAAGAACATCAAAGATGAATTGTTCAATTTTTAATCCATATTTTTTACCGGTTTCAAATAGTAATTCAGCTGTCTCTAGTTTTTGCTGAGGAGTCTTTGCCATTCCATTTGGTCCAATGCACAATGCTATTGCAGGCAAACCATACTTTGCCATTATTGGTGCAAGTTTTTCAAATCTACTTCCATCACCTTCAAGATTAATGGAGTTGATGATTGGTCTTCCAGGAATTTGTTTTACAGATGCATCAATTACATCAGGATCAGTTGAATCAATTACTAGTGGTGCATCAACTTCTAAGCTCAAACGCTTTACAAGATTTAGCATGAATTCTTTTTCATCAGCACGTTCAGTTGTTGCAACACACACATCAAGACAGTGTGCCCCATCTTCAACTTGAGTTCTACCCAAATCAACCAATCCATCATAATCATCTCCCAAAACCAGTTGTTTTGCCTTGCGAGAACCTTGGGTGTTAATTCTCTCTCCAATAATTAGTGGAGCAGGAACTTGTTTCAAATCAACTGCCTTTAGTGCAGAACTTACTCTAGGGGTGGTCAATAGTGTAAAATCATCTCGGTTTTTCTAAATACTTAACTCTGATTTGAGCTGGCTTTTTCGTCAATTACTTTTCTTAGAACTTTGATGTGCTCAGGATTTGTTCCACAGCAGCCTCCAATTATTCGGACCTTTTTGTACTGATTAAGAAAATCACCTAATGCCTCACCCATCTTCTCAGGAGTCATTTTGTAGACTGCCTGACCTCCCTCGTTTTCAGGCATGCCGGCATTTGGAACCACCAAAATATTGTGTTCATTTTGTTCATCAAGCCATCTGACACTCGGAGTCATCTCAATAGGACCAGTAGAGCAATTCATTCCAAAAATGTCAATTCCCATATCAGAAACTGTGGTGTATGCAGCTTGGATGTTAGTACCCAGTAACATTTTGCCGTATTGATCCAGTGTGGTGTTTGCAATTATTGGAACTTTTTTTCCAGTTTTCTTTATTGCTTCATGACATGCTTCAATCACCAACTTTACTTCCAAAATATCCTGACTAGTTTCAATTAGTAATGCATCAACTCCGCCAAGAATCAATCCTTCTGCTTGCAGTTCAAATGCTTCTTTAATTTCATCAAGAGGTTTTTGTCCCAAATCAGGATCATTTGAGCTTGGTAAGAATCCTGAAGGCCCCATCGAACCAATTACATATCGTGGTCTGTCTGAATATTCTTGACAAACTTCAGATGCAAGTTGTGCAACTTTTTTGTTAAATTCAATTGTTTGATCACCAAAGCCGTATTCGTCTAATTTAATTTTGTTTGAACCAAAAGAGTTTGTTTCAATGCAGTCAGCTCCTGCATCAAGATAATGTCTGTGAATTTGTTTAATCCAATCAGGATGAGTTTCAACTAAGCCATCATTGAATCCATCTTGATTATTTGGAAAGTCTTCTGGTTTTGGATTGAACTTTTGAATTTCAGTTCCCATTGCACCATCAAAAAGTAAAACTCTGTTTTGTAGAGCATTTAGAAAAGATTCTTTTTCAGCCAATTTAATTTCAAAATGAATCTGTACAGTTTAACTCTTTTCAGAAAAAACTACCAATCACAGTAGTATTGATACGTATGTTGAAATTAGGTCAGAGGGGATTTTGCAGTACATTTATGCAAAAAGTTCAAGTAAACAATCTAGTACGTAGTGCAACCTTTTTTCAGCACGCTGGAATATCTATCGTCTTTGTTTTCATGCCTATTATCGCCCAAGGCGTTACTGAATCAGTCTTTGAAATTGGCCTTTTGGTAGCCTCATTTAGTTTTGCCCAGATTCTCTCTGAAATCTACTTTGGTAGACACTCAGACAAGAAAGGAACTCGACTCAAGTTCATCAGGATTGGCTTCATTGGCTGTGCAATAGCATTTGGAATGCACTACTTTGCAACAGACTTGTCCATGTTTTTCTTGGTAAGAATTGCAGCAGGAATTGCAAGTGGAATAATGATTCCAGCAATGATTGCATACACCTATGAGGCAAACGTTGACAAAAAAAGAGCAGCAACAGTAATCTCATTTCATGCATTAGGATGGATGGCAGGAATTGCAGCAGCAGGAATTGCAAATGACTTGCAATTAATTTTCTTGATTAGTGCTGCATCATTTATTGTAGGATTGTTGTTTACAATTAGACTACCAAATCCAGAACAAGAAAAAGAAGTGGAACCTGGAACAACAAAAAGAGTAATTTCAAAAAACAAGTTTCTTTTCTTGTCATTATTACTAAGACATATTGGTGCAGCAGCTGTTTGGGTAATTCTCCCGATAATGATTGTAGATAGATGGGGAGGGGAACTATACCACATATCAATTGTGTATACGGCAAATACAATGACTGCTTTTATCTTGATGAATGTGATGGCAAGCAAGATTCATCTATCAAATGTCACTAAATTCAAAATAGGGATTGGTTGTACAACATTTGTCTTTGTAGGATTATCATTTGTTACTGAATGGTGGATGGCAATGCCATTCATGTCACTAGTGGGTGCAACATGGGCATTCTTGTTTATTGGAGGAAACTTTCATCTTATGGAAAACAATCCGCGTTCAACTTCTACTGGGATATTCAGCTCAACGTTATCAATTGCAACAGTAGTTGGCCCCGTACTTGCAGGAACAATTGCATTTTTGTTTGATTATCTTGCAGTGATGTACTTTGCAATTGCAATTATCGTATGCGCTTTTGCAGTATCGCTCAAAGTCCAAAAATAGAACATGAGTTGTATCTAAAATAGGTTAAAATTTCTAATTTCAGGTATTAACTTTCATTTTCAGAAGTGTCACATCCATGTTTTTGTGCCCATGGTTGAGTAGAAAATTCACTTTGATCACAAAATGCAGAATAAAGATCTCCAACACCTGAATCAAGCAATTCCTTGTTTAGATTCAAGTCATTACAATAGATCATTCCCAAAACTCTACCGTATGCATCTTCAAGTTGTT
>REGJ01000058.1 GCA_003702525.1 Candidatus Nitrosopumilus sp. | reverse complement strand
TTTTTTTTGTTGTTGTTTTTTTGTTTGTTTTTTTTTTTTTTGTTTTTTTTTTGTTTGTTTTTTTTTTTGTTGTTGTTTTCTTTTTGGTTGCTTTTTTCTTAGTTGCTTTTTTCTTTTTGGTTGCAGTTTTTCTTTTATCTAAAAGTTCTTTTAATTTTGAAGATGCTTTCTCTAAGGCTCTCTTTGCAGATTCTTCAGATTTTGTTCGTCTTTCTACTTCTTTGACAAACTTTTCTGCGGCTTTCTTGCTAGAAATCATTGTCTCACGTAGAGATGGTTTTGACTTAGATTGTTTTTGGATTTTAGTGGAAATTTTGGATTTTATTGTATCAAATTTGGCAACATCTTCAGTAATCTTTTTGGCAGTTTTTTGTCTGCTTTTAATCTCATTAGTTAATTCCTCTACATGGTCTTTTAGTGAGCGTAATCTGGACTCTGCATATTGTTTTTCCTCAGGATTTTCAGAAAATTCGATTTCTTGTTCAGTTTGTTCAATAGTCTCTTTTTCTCGAGATAAACGCTCTTGGGCAGCATGAACTAGTCTTTCAATACTTGCTAATTGAGAGTTTTTTTGATTTAATACACCTGAAACATCTGAAACATCTTCTTTCTCAGATTCTATTTTTTTGTCAATAGTATTAAGACCAGAAGTAGAACGTCTCTGAGATGAAAGAACTTCTTTGAGTTGTTTTTCTGCTCTTTTTCTTAGTTTTGTTGCTTCCTGTTGTTTTTTACGCAGTTGCAAAACTGTTTTTTCTAATGATGCCAATGATTCAAACAAATCAAAAGAGTCGATTAAGTTGTTAATATAACCAGGATTTGACTTGTCAGTTAAGAAAATTAACTAATAATGATCGCAAATACCATTTTTTTAAAAAATATTAGTCGATATATCTCAGAATTATCATGGATTTTCATCCTAAAGACTTGCCAGTTTCAAAAACATATGATCTCAAAGACGAAAAAGATGCATCAAATGCAGTTGAAGATATGGTAAAGATTGGATTTCAAGGAAAAAAAGAAGGGATCAGAGTTTTGATGCCAAAAGAATCAAAGCTTGCAAAAAGAATAGGATACACAGTAACTACAGGAGTAACTCATGGATTAAGACAGAAAAATGAAGTTAGAGATGTGAGATATTGGACATATCATCATGATGATGAACATTATGCAATAGTTTTGATCAGTAATTCTGCATTAGAAGAGTTAGGTTTTTGATTTATCAAAAATTTTGTAAAGTTTGGTTCTGTTTGCCATTACGCCAGCAAGCATTATTCCAATAACGGTTCCACCTATCACATCCATAGGATAGTGTTGTAAAACATAGACTCTGCTCAATGAGATCATTACAGGGTATAAGAGCATCAAGTAAGCACCTCTAGGGAACCGCTCAGATAGAGCATATCCCAAGATGATTCCAAATATCATTGCCCTAGCAGCATGCCCAGATGGGTATGATGCATCAAATCCACCCTCACAAAATAGGGCAAAGGTATCACGACTAATCTCTACAGGAAATTCCACTCCTTCATAATCAAAATCAGGCCTGTCACGATCAATTCCGCATTTTATGTATCCAGTTAGAAGTGTGGATATTACAATCAATATCATAAGGGTAATTCCAATCCTACGAGTTTTTGGAATAATTAACATGACAATTCCAAATATCAGCATGTTAAAGACATCGCCACTTTCTGTGATGTACTGCATTATGATGTCAAGTGTAGGATTTCCAACATTTTCAGAAAAATACAAAGTTATACTTTGATCAAAACTTTCAGTGACTCCAGAATATACTAACCAAGTTAAAATCAAAAATAAAATTGTCAGTAATACAAATGAACGAGACCTGATATCAAAAAGCCAGTTTTGCAATTAATCAAACTCCATATACACATCTTTTAATTTTTGTCAATAGATAAGTTTTGGAAATCATTATTTTTCAAATTAAAGTTAACAGAGTAATTCTGATCGGCTCAAAGAATTTAACCAAGTGCATAATAGAAAAGGCGTGAAGGTCCTCACATTAGATGATTTTGACTTAAAAGGTAAAACCGTTTTTTTGAGAGTGGACATGAATTGTCCAATTGACCCAGAAACAATGGAGATTTCAGGGACTAAAAGAATCGAAGAGGCCATAGAAACACTACAATCACTAAAAGATGCCAAAGTAGTTGTTGCATCACATCAAGGAAGAGTTGGAAATGATGATTATACTGGAATGGACAAACATGCAAAAGTTCTTGAAAAATTAATGAATCGCGAAATAAAATATGTCGAAGATGTTATTGGAGAAGCTGCACAAAATGCAATTAAAAATTTAGAAAATGGAGACATTCTACTTTTAGATAATCTAAGATTATGTGCTGAAGAAAATTATGAATTTACTCCAGAGAATGCAGCAAAAACAATCATGGTAACTAGATTAGCAAAGTTGTTTGATCTATGTGTATTGGATTCATTTCCTAGTGCACACAGATCACATCCATCAATTGTCGGATTTCCACAAGTATTACCTGCATGTGCAGGAAGAATTGTAGAAAGAGAAGTCAGAAATCTAGATGAAATTATGACTGTTGCAAAGGCACCTCATGTGATAGTCTTGGGAGGATCCAAAGTTCCAGATAGGCTTGAGGCAATCAAATTACTTATTCAAAATGGTAGAGCAGATCACGTTTTGCTAACAGGATTAATTGGAAATGTTTTCATGCGTGCACAAGCCAGGATTAAATCATCACTTGGAATCAAAAGAGAAGAAGAAGTTGTTGCAAAAGCTCACACATTGATAGGAGAATACCCAGATGTCTTTGCAACACCAGTAGATATTGCCATTGACAAAGATGGTGAAAGAGTAGAGATGGATGTAAGAGAGGTGGGTAAAGGAGACAAGATTTTTGATTTGGGTCCAAAGACCGTAGAATATTATTCAAAATTAATTGCAGGTGCAGGAACTGTGTTTATCAGTGGACCAGCAGGATTTTTTGAAAAAGAAAATTTCAGTTACGGAACAAAGTCATTGTTAACTTCAGTAGCAAATTCAATGGCCACAACAATTGTCAGTGGAGGTCACTTGACAACAGCATTAAAACAGCAAGGACTAGCTGAAAAAATAAACCATATCAGTACTGCAGGAGGAGCATTGGTACTATACCTTACAGGAGAAAAATTGCCAATGATTAAAGCATTAGAAGATGCTAGAACAAGACATCAGTCTAAAGAGTAGATTTGCACGAAGAGTTTGGACAAACTCTATCTTCAGATTTCCCAAGAAATACATCTTGATTGCAAGTATTACAATGTAGTTTTTCAACTGCGTCAAACAACTTGAGATGAATAGTAGTAAAATTCTGAGCAACATTTCTTGCAAGACCTGAATCACAAACGTCATTGACAAAAGATTCAATGTCATCAATTATCCAAGAAGGGTCAATGTCACCATTTTCTTTGAGAATTTCAAAAATAGAATCATTTGTAAAAATGGTATCTACCTCATTGAATTTGTCAAAGATTATTTTTCTAATTTGAAGTTCAACTGGGGTTTTAGGCGTAAAACTCATACTAGTACAGGTTTGCTGCCTCTTCTTTTAGTTTGTCCACATCTTCTGAATTTTCAAGATGTTTTCCAATGTATGTGTAAAGAGCAGATTTGAGTACTTTGAGAGAAAGTAAAGCACATTTAATTCGTACTGCTTGCAAATGTTCTAATCCCAATTCACTTAGAACATCATTTTTTTCGATGTTTCTTGCATCTTCAAGACTTTTTCCTTTAGTAATTTCAGTTAAGACTGAAGAACATGCCATACAGATTGCACATCCTTTACCATGGAATTTGATGTCAGTTACTTTGTTATCATCAATTTTCATATCAATATCTATACTGTCACCACATAATGGGTTTGAATCATGGAAAGTTACATCATGGTTTTCTATTTCGCCATAATTAACAGGATTCCTTGAATAATCCACAATCATTTCATGGTAAATGTCAGCATTACTACTCATAACTTAAACACCTTTGCCACAGTATTTAATGAATTAACTAGTACATCAATATCTTCTTTAGTATTGTAAATGTAGAAACTAGCTCTTGAAGTAGCAGCAACATTTAGTCTTTCCATCAATACTTGTGCACAATGATGACCAGATCTAACTGCAATCCCTTCTTCATCAATAATTTGTGCAACATCATGAGGATGTACATCTGCAAAATTAAATGAGATCACACCTCCACGCTTTGAGATATCTTTAGTTCCATAGATATGAAGACCTTTAACATCAGATAGTTTTTCAATTGCATATTTTGTTAGTTCAATTTCGTGTTCTCGAATATTGTCCATTCCGATTTTAGTAAGATAATCAATTGCAGCTCCTAGACCAACAACATCAGCAATGTTAGGAGTTCCAGCTTCGAATTTGTAAGGCAAATCATTCCAAGTGGTTTCATATTTGTGAACCTCACGAATCATGTCACCGCCACCATGAAAAGGACTCATGGTATTAAGTACAGATTTTCTAACCCAAAGAACACCAATTCCAGTTGGACCTAGCATTTTGTGGCCTGAAAATGCAAAGAAATCACAGCCTAATTCTTCAAGATCAACTTTCATGTGAGGAACTGCTTGAGCTCCATCAATGAGTGTCAGAACACCTGCAGCCTTACATTTGTCAATAATTTTTTTGGCATCAGTAATTGTACCAAGTACATTAGACATAAGACTAAAAGTGACAAGTTTCACTTTACCTGTTGCAAGATGTTTGTCAAGATCATCTAGAATTAATTCACCATTATCATCCATTCCAATGTATTCTAATTTGGCACGTTTTTCTTGTGTAAGAAGTTGCCATGGAACAATGTTACTGTGATGCTCATATTCCGTAGTGACAATAATGTCTCCTTCGTTAATGTGAGGACGTCCCCAAGCATATGCAACTAGATTAATTGCTTCAGTGGTTCCTCTAACAAAGATAATTTCTTGTCTATCTTTGATGTTGACAAAGTTTGCAATTTTATCTCTAGTACTTTCATAAGCTTCAGTTGCTTCTTCAGCTAGAGCATAAACTGCTCTGTGAATATTTGCATTATGATTTTGATAGTAATCAGTAATAGCATCAATTACTTGATTTGGTTTTTGTGTAGTAGATGCATTGTCAAGATATACCAAATGTTTGTTATCTCGGACAGTTCTCTCAAGAATTGGGAAATCTTTTCTTAAATTTTCAAATGAAGATTGAGTACTTTGCAAGTTCTAGTTCCTCCATCATCTGTATTTGTAGTGTTGTTCAATTTCAGAATCTTCGTTGTATCTTGTCTCTTCAATTTCTACGAATTTTGCTAGTTCTTCATCAGTGTTAATTGTCAATTCACGATTTTCCCATTTAGATTCAATAAGATATGCAATCCATGCTCTTACTTGGAAAGACATTTTTCTTGATAATGGCTCCAAAAATCCTTCAACAATAGTTCTTTCAGCCTCTTCATGGCTCAAACATCTGCTTTTTAGATAGAAGATTTGTTCTTCATCAATTTGTGCAACAGATGCAGAGTGAGTTGCTTTTACATCATTTGTTAGAATTTCAAGTCCTGGAATTGCATCAGATTTTGCGTTCTTGTCTAATAGAATAGAACGTCCTGACAAAAATGAGTTTGATTTTGCAGCATTTTCTTTAATTCTGATCATTCCTTTGAAGAGCGATTTTGATCTGTTTTTAAGAATAGATTTTTCTACAACTCTGGCTTCGGTTGCAGGACTTTGGTGATTCATGTTTGTTTGAATATCAAAGTGTTGGTCATTATTTCCAAATACAACTTCAGATTCATTTGAAGATGCGCCAGTTCCGTTAAGATAGTAATCAATTTTGTATCTAGATAACACAGAACCAAATAGACCAGAATACCAGTTTACGGTAGCATCTTGTGCCAAGTCAGTTCTTCTAGTTGAGAAATTAACAGAGTTTTGGTCCATCATTTGTAAAGTTGTGAGGCTTAGTTCTGCATTTGCAGCAACATTGGTGTTGAGCAATTCAAGATATGCTTGTTGAGTTTCAGTTTTTGGAGAGTATAATTCTTGGACAATAGATGCTTTACTACTTTCATCTGCAAATATTACATTTCTAGAAATTGTAGATAATCCATCATCAGATAAGCAAGAAAGGAAATGAATTGGCTTTTCTAAAACAAAGTTTTTTGGAATGTGAATAAACACACCAGAGTTGAATGCAGCATTATTCAAAGCTGTAAACTTGTCATCATTAGAATTTGATGCCTCTAGGGCTTTTTTTACAAGTTCAGAGTTGTTTTGAATTGCGTCAGAAATAGAGGAAATCACTAATCCTTTGGATTTTAGATCATCAGGAAGGTTGATTTTGTGAATGTTTGTTCCAATTTGAATAATACAAATTTCATTTTCTAGTTCACCGAGTCTCTTTTGAAGAAAGTCAGGAATGGTGTCTTTTGTGGAAGATGCGATTGAGATTTTTTCAGGGTTGAGTCTTTTTGCATCAGTGTATTTGTTGTAAAGTGGAGACATCTCAATTGGAAGAGTGGAGTAAATTGAAAGAGAATCTTTTCTGTAATCTTTCAACCAATCAGGTTCATTTCTTGATGAAGAAATCTCATTGATGTGAGATTCATTGATTTTAGATAGTGTTTCTTGAGACATTTTACCACAACCAATAGGATTATCCTACAGAATCATCCATCTCAAGTTTGATGAGACGGTTTAACTCAACTGCATATTCCATTGGAAGTTCTTTTGTGAATGGCTCCATGAAACCATTAACAATTAGAGACAATGCTTCTTCTTCGGTAAATCCTCTAGTCATAAGATAGAAGATTTGTTCATCTCCAATTTTTCCAACTGTTGCTTCGTGAGTAATTGTTGCATCTTCTTGATTGATTTCCATGTATGGATAAGTATCAGTCTTTGATGTGTCATCAAGGAGTAATGCATCACATCTTACAGTAGACTTTACGTTGGTAGCACCTTTTGCTACATTGAGTAATCCTCTGTAAGTGGAACGGCCATCCAATCTGCTTACTGATTTGGATGTAATTTTAGAGGTAGTGTTTGGTGCCATGTGAACCATTTTTGCGCCTGTATCTTGGTGTTGTCCTTTGCCTGCAAATGCAATGGATAGTGTTTCACCATAAGCACGTTCGCCCATAAGGTAGACTCCAGGATATTTCATTGTAAGTTTACTTCCAATGTTTCCATCAATCCATTCAACTGTTGCACCTTCATATGCATAAGCACGTTTTGTTACAAGATTGTAAACATCGTTACTCCAGTTTTGGATTGTTGTGTATCTTAGATGTGCATCTTTGTGTGCAACTAGTTCAACAACTGCAGAGTGTAATGACTCTGAAGAGTAAACAGGAGCAGTACAACCTTCAATGTAATGTACATCTGCACCTTCATCAACAACAATCAGTGTTCTTTCAAACTGACCAATGTTTTCAGCATTAATTCTAAAGTATGCTTGAAGTGGCATGTCAACTTTGACACCAGGTGGGACATAGATGAATGAACCACCACTCCAAACTGCACTGTTTAGTGCTGCAAATTTGTTATCCTCTGGAGGAATAACTTTTCCAAAATATTTTTTGAAAAGTTCAGGGTGTTCTTTAAGAGCTGCGTCAGTATCTAAAAAGAGAACACCTTGTTTTGCTAAATCTTCTCTTAAGCTGTGGTATACAACTTCAGATTCGTATTGTGCACCGACACCTGCTAAGAATTTCTTTTCAGCTTCTGGAATTCCTAATTTGTCAAAAGTATTTTTGACATCTTCTGGAACATCATCCCAGTTCTTTTCTGTTTTTTCAGATGCTTTTGCATAATAGTAGATATTTTGGAAATCAATTAGACTAAGATCTCCACCCCAAGTTGGCATTGGTTTTTTCATGAAGACTTCGTAAGAACGTAGTCTAAAATCAAGCATCCATTGAGGTTCATCTTTCATTTTACTGATTTCGATTACAGTATCCTTAGTCAGGCCTTTCTTGCTAAGGTGGACATACATTTCTGTAGAGTCTTTAAAATCATATTTTGAATAATCCATGTCAAGGTTTTCA
>REGJ01000019.1 GCA_003702525.1 Candidatus Nitrosopumilus sp. | reverse complement strand
TATCTAACATACAAAGTGGGGTTAGATGCCTCATTTAAACTGGGAACACAACATCTAGTCGTAAATCTCAATTAACAAAAAAATTCTATGTATGCTTTAGCCATAATTCGTACTTTCAAAGCTCTTAGGAATGTAACAGAATCTATTTCCAAAATAGGGCTTTAATCTATGCAAAATTTACAGAACTCGTAATCTTTTGACTTTGCACAATCCAAAGTATCTGGTGTAAAGTATTCACGGTCTTTCATCTCTATATGGTAAATGTTACACTCAGACTTCCTATTTGCTAGGTGATGTACAGTCATCTTTGATTTGTCTCCTAGAAAACCACTCATTATCTCAAGTCCTTTTTGTTGTAAAACTTCTTTTTTGATACTCGTGCAATCATCTCACACTGATAGGAACAATACCATCCTATATCATAGAAATTTCTTCCACAAACCATACAACTGCCCAAATTTCTCACTTTCTATAATTATCCTCTTCTACAATTCTCACATAATGGCAAGTCTGCAACCCCTATCTCACTAAGTAAAACTGGAGTTTTCACTAACTCCATTCCGTACCTATGGCATTTTTGACAAACACCTATCACGAAAAATCAGGGAGCAGATCTAGTAGATTAACTTTGTGAACGATTTGACTGATCTTAATTTTGACCTATTTCAGAATGCATGTAATAGTCTTCTGTACATTTTTCACAACAAAAGTTACTTGTAAAGTACTCAAACTCTTTGCCACAGTTTTTACATTTTACATTCATTGTATTCTTAATCCTTTTTGATTTTTTTAAAAAAAGAAAAAATGGGAAAAATAAGAATTGTCAGTAAGTTCTTTTTCTAAATCCAGGCAGCAATTTGAGGCTAGAAAAAGATTAGAATTCATTTATCGTTTCTTTCCTTTTGATTTAATTGCAGTTTTTCTCTTTGGAGCTGCTTTCTTTGTGGCTTTTCTTTTTGCAGGGGCCTTTTTAGAAGCAATCTTTCTTTTGGAAGTACTGCGTTTTGAAACACTTCGCTTTTTTGGAGCACTTGCAGCTGCCCTTTTCTTTGCAGCTGTTGTTCTCTTTCTTTTAGCAGCAGATTTTGCTGCATCTTCAGCTTTTAGCTTTGCATTTCTTTTACGAGTTCTAACAGCTTTTTTTGCTGCAGCACTACGTTGTGCTTTTGTTTGAGCCATGCTAAATCTTCAGAAAAATTCTATGTCTTATAGTGAAAAGGTGTACAGTTTTTACTCAATGATATAGCTAGTGAATCACTTTTTTGGCTATGGATCACTTTTTTTATTACTTCCAATCTAGAGGTTTGTTGAAAGTAGCAATTGTTTACAACAAGAAAACCATTGATGAAAACGATGTCATCAATGTTTTTGGTATGACTACAAAGGAACACTATAGTCCCAAAACTGTTGAAAAGGTAACAAAAGCACTTGAGAAAGGAGGTCATTCTGTAAAAGTCATTGAAGGCGGCATGAACTTTATTGATGATATGAAGGACTTTATGCCAAAAGTAGTATCTGGTGATAGACCTGGAATGGTCTTTAACATGGCCTATGGAATTCAAGGAAAGAATCGTTACACCCATGTTCCTGCAATGCTTGAGATGCTTGGAATTCCTTATGTTGGCTCTGGACCTGAGGCTCATGCTGTAGTCCAAGACAAAGTAATGACAAAGATTGTTTTGCAAAAAAACAATATCCCAACTCCAGGATTTTGGGTATTTTCCAAGCCTGATGACACGTTTGATGACTTGGTTTTCCCTGTGATTGTAAAGCCAATCATGGAATCAACGTCAATGGGAATGAAAGTAGTTGAAAATTGGGATGACCTTAGAGTTGCAGTTGCAGAACAAATTGAAAAATATTCTCAAAATATTCTAGTTGAACAATTTATTCCTGGACGAGAGTTTGCAGTGGGAATTTTAGGAAATGGTGCTAACATTGAAGTTTTACCAATTGTAGAAATTGATCTTGCTGGTGATCCTAACAAAATTCAAACAAAATCCGACAAGGTAAAGGCTCCTCTTGATAAAATTTGTCCTGCAAAATTAACTGAGCAACAAGAACAAGAAATGAAAAGAATTTGTTTAGAGTCATTTAAAAAATTGGGAATTAATGACTTTGCTAGAGTAGACCTTAGAATGGATTCACAAGGCAATATCTACATTTTAGAATTAAACTCTATGGCAAGCTTGGGGGGAACAGGCTCTTATGTTCATGCCGCAACTACTGCTGGATACTCGTATGATTCTCTAATCAACAAGATTCTAGATGCTGCTGCATTACGTTATTTTGGAGAATCATACATTCATCCAGAAGAAGCAACCCCTGAAAAAATAGAATCCCAACCACTTCGTGCAGTTTTACGTAGTTATCTTCGCAGTCATCTTACCACTAATGAAAAACTCTTAGAACATCTAGTCAATGTGAACTCTAGCATTCACAATGCAGAGGATGTGAACAAACTTGGTAATATTATCTCAAGACGATTAACTCATCTTGGATTTGAATCACAGGTATTTTCTGAATTTGATGTTGGAAATATGGTTTATCTCAAGAATCATACTTCAGAGAATAATGATGTATTGCTTTTGAGTCATCTTGATACTTGGTATGACAATCGTGATTTTACTCCTTTTTACAAAGTTGGAAACAAGCTCTTTGGTTCTGGAATTGCTGA
This sequence comes from Candidatus Nitrosopumilus sp., assembly GCA_003702525.1. Taxonomy (GTDB): domain Archaea; phylum Thermoproteota; class Nitrososphaeria; order Nitrososphaerales; family Nitrosopumilaceae; genus Nitrosopumilus. The sequence continues at coordinate 26,014 of REGJ01000019.1, read as the reverse complement.
GAGCAAGGGTGGTTTGTTGGTAATGCTTTCGGCCCTGCAGGCATTAAGATTTGCAAGAAAACTCAAGAAACTCAAAGTTGGCATCTTGTTGATTTCTGATGATTCTCTTGGTGGACGTTTTAGTAAAAAATTAGTAAAAGACACTTCCAAACTATCAAACTATATCATTGATCTAAAGTGGGGGACTCTTGCTGGTGGGGTTGCAACGTCTTGTTCAGGTGTTACTAGATACAACATAGACATGGTTCATGTTAGGCGTCCAAATGAGACAATTAAAGAAGTAATTCCTGATATGTGTCGAAAAGTAATTGGATGGAAAAAAATTTCTTATGATTATTCTGATGCAAGAGTTACAATATCTGACTTTACTGCAAACACATCATTTGGTAGAGCCCCTGAATATGGAAAATTATCTTTAGAGTCCAGATATCTAAATCATGAACAAAGAGAAAAATTTGATTCAGAAATTAGAAAGATTGCAAAAAAGCCAACAAACTCCAAGCTTGATGTACATGTAATTAAACAAGTAACAAGAGATCCTGTAGAAAAGACACAAAAAATTGAAGAGTTTTATGAAATCATTCAAAAACTGGCAAATCTTTCAGAAATAAAAATTGGTTCAGAGCATAGATTTGCAACATCAAGTATTTGTGATGTCTATGACGACAAACCCATGATTGGTTCTATGGGTCCTATAGGAAGTGACTATAGAACTCCAAATGAGCATATCTTACGTGATAGTCTTATAGATAGAGGATTGTTATTGGCACTAACACTAAACAAATGCTCTGCCCTCTCAAAGGAGTCCTCAAAATAAGACATGCAAACTCATGTGGGAAAAATTAGAGGAACAACATGAATATTGAAAAAATAGAATCATCATTTAGAGCAACTAAAGACAAAAAATCCTCTACTTCCAAAAGAGGAATGGTTTCATCTGCATTTCCTGATGCTACAAAAGCAGGAGTTGAAATGCTCAAGAAAGGTGGTAATGCAGTAGATGCTGCATGTGCAACTGCCCTTGCTATTGGAGTGTGTGAACCACAAGCCTCAGGAATTGGAGGACAATCTATGGCGATTATTCACATAGATGGAAAAACTCTGGCAATTGATGGTTCTAGTAGGGCTCCATCCTTGGCCCATATCTCAGCTTTTCAAAAAAAATCCCGCAGTCGACTTGGATACAAGGCAACTACCGTTCCAAGTACTGTTGCAACTTTAGGATATCTTAATGAGCGATATGGTAGACTGAACTGGTCAACAATTGTAAAACCATCTATTCGCATAGCAAAACGTGGATACAGAATTACAAAACTACAACATGAATTACAAAAAAAACATCTTGAGAATTTCTTTAAGGTTAAATCAAAATCAGGGGCAAAATATTTTCTAAAAGATGGTGAAGTTCCTTATGAAGTTGGAGATCTTTTTGTTCAAGATGATTTAGCTCATACTCTGGAACATCTTGCAGTACATGGGTTTAGTTCATTCTATCATGGATTAATTGCAAATTTAATTGATAAAGATATGAAACTCAACAGGGGATTTCTAAGAAAAGAAGATCTTGCATTGATTCCATTACCAATAGAAAGAAAGGTGATAAGTAGAAGATATCGTGGAATTCGAGTGTATACTGTACCTCCACCTGCAGCAGGAACTACAATGCTACTGGTGTTGATGATGCTTAACAATCTTCCAAGTAGATCTCTTGCTAGAACTCCTACAGCATATCATTTTGTATCTGAAACCCATCGTAAGGCGTTATTATACAGAAAACAACGAAAATTCAATCCAAGAACATATCATCAAATTAATGACAAAACTCATCTTAGTAGAAATTTTGCAAAAACACTGTCAAAAACCATTCGAGATTCAGTTGATCCAGAATTGCCATTAAGAGATTCAGTAGATACTGAGGACACTACTCATCTTTCTGTCATGGATGAAGAAGGAAACGCAGTAGGTATTACACAATCAATTGAGCTAGTTTATGGGTCAAAAGCTGCAGCTGATGGATTGGGATTTTTGTATAACAATTACATGTCTGCATTTGAGTTTGAAAATTCAAACCATCCTTTCTACTTGCGTCCAAATGCCACTCCTTGGACATCAGTATGCCCATCAATCGTGTTTTACAATCATGAACCATGGATAGTTATGGGAACCCCTGGCAGTGCACGAATATTCTCAACTCTAAGTCATTTTATTTCTAGAATTATTGATCACAACAATCCAATTGATCAAGCTATGGAAAAACCTCGAATTCATTGTGCAATAGATGGAAAAATTAGTTTAGAGGCAGATGATTCCCTAATTGAAATAATCAAACATCTAAAAAAGATGGGTTATAAAATTGACATTAAAGAAAGATATTCTTTCTTTTTGGGAGCAATACATGCAGTGATGAAATGCCAAACAAGGGAAGGCTTTCAAGGAATAGCAGAAATTCGACGTGATGGAACTGCAGAGGGATTGAACTGACACCATTACCCGTACTATTATCAATCCCTCATGGTGGATTGAGAAAACCTGCAGAACTTGATGGACATCTGTCCATTACAAACAAGGACCTCTTTGATGATTCAGATCCTTTTGTTGTAGAATTGTATGACTTGGGAGACAAGGTTCAACGTGTCATAAAAACAGACATTGCACGAGCATTTGTTGATCTTAATCGTTCATTACAAGATATGCCTCCAGATAACCCTGATGGTTTGATCAAAAGCATGACTTGTTATGAAAAACCAATTTACATTAAAGGAAAAGAACCTGATGAGTCTCTTAGGAATCTGTTAATCGAGTTTTACTATAATCCATACCATAGAGAGATACGAAAGAGTCTTGCAGAATTAAACTTACAATTGTGTCTTGATTGCCATTCTATGGCATCACATGCACCTGGAATTGCACCTGATGATAAGGACAAAAAACGACCATTGTTCTGTTTGTCAAATCAAGATGGGAAAACATGTACCGATGAAATGATTGAAACTTTGGCTGATTGCATTTCTGAATCTTATTCTATTGAAAGAGAAGAAATTTCCATAAATGATCCATTTCATGGTGGCTATATCACAAAAACATATGGTGCTAGTGTAATTCCTTGGATTCAAGTTGAGATGAATCGCTCCATGTACTTGTCTTCTCCATGGTTTGATCAAGAGAATCTTTCTGTAGATACTAGTCATCTTCAAAAATTAAACAACCAATTTGAAAATTCATTGGAATTATTTTTCTCAAAGTTGACTTACATTACAAAGTCTTGAAGTGAAATTAGCCTTATTTTAGCCATAATTCGTACTTTCAAAGCTCTTATTTTGGATATGATTCCCACGTTAATTATGGAAATAACTGTTGATCAAATGTACAATATTGAAAATAAAGGTCATGATATGGGATTTTTAAAAAAATTCATGATGGAAAATGCAGGTGCTGCTGCAGTAAAGAGATTAGTTGAAAAACTTGGAAATGTAGATTCAAAAAATATTTTGATTTTTGTTGGTATGGGAAATAATGGCGGTGATGGATTAGTTATGGCACGTCATCTTGCTGGATATGGTGCCAAAGTAACCGTAATGCTTCTTGGAAATCCTGAAAACATCAAAACTGAAGAGAGTAATTGGAATTGGTCCATTTTAGAAAAAATGCCTTCTGTAAAATTAATGACTGGAGGTTCAACTGACTTTGATTTTACACCTGATGTAATTGTTGATGGGATTTTAGGAACTGGTATCTCTGGAGAGATAAGAGAACCATATGCATCTGCAATCAATTACATCAATGAGACTGATTGCTACAAGTTTGCTGTTGATGTCCCATCTGGATTAGATCCTCAAACAGGCGAAACTGCCAATATATTTACAAAATGTGATATGACTGTGACGTTTCATAAAATGAAAGAAGGAATTCCAAAAAGAAAGGATTTGACAGGTGAATTATTTGCAGAAAAAATTGGAATTCCTCCAGAGGCTGAGGAGGGAATTTTGTGATAGTACATCAAATTCAAGTTGGAAACATGCAAAATTTTTCTTACATTGTTGTGGATGAGGATACAAGCGAATCTATCGTAATTGATCCATCTTGGGATCTTATTGAGTTAGAGATGGTAATCAAAGAAAATAATTTGAAAATAAAATACATAGTAAATACTCATCATCACTTTGATCATACTATTGGGAATGAGGCAATGGTCGAATCTACAAAAGCTCCAATCATTCAACATGAGAATTCTGAATTACAACATGACATTACGGTAAAAGATGGCGATATCATAGAATTTGGAAATTCAAAATTAAAAGTACTTCACACTCCTGGTCATTCCAAAGATAGTATTTGTTTGATAGGTGATGGGAAAATTTTCTCAGGTGATACTTTGTTTGTTGGAAATTGTGGACGTATTGATTTGCCTGGCGGTAGTGCAAAAGAACTCTATCACAGCCTATTTGATGTCCTCTACTCATTAGATGATAATTTGGTTCTCTATTGTGGGCACAATTATGGCCACAAAGAGACCTCTACTATAGGACAAGAAAAAATCACAAACATGGTAATGCAAAAGAGAACTGAACAACAATTTCTTGATATGATGGGTTAGTGATTTGTTGGAAGATTTTGAATTATATGGAAACATCGGACTTGCTCAAAATTTCATTGATTCTGTAAAATCTGGCAGATTTCTTTTTTCATTTGTAATATCCTACACTGAAACTTCTGAAATTCCTGGAATAACTTTTGCAGGTGCTGATAAGGATTCAATTCAGTTTACTCCTCCAGCTGATGCAGAATATCTCCATTATGGATATTGTAAAACTATTGATAAAATCCCAATGACTCCTGATGGAAAACCTACTCCTGGATTGTTAACTAAAACTGCTCTTGAATCTGCAAGTATTTCTCATTTGACAATTAATGCTGGAAGTAAAATCGCACCTCAATTACCATTTATTGAATCTGGTCTGCCTTTTGGAAAAAATATTTCCACTCAAGATGCAATGACTGACACAATAGTCTCTCATGCAGTTGAATACGGACAAATTCTTGGAAGAAGTTTAGCATCATTAACTGATTGTTTGATGATTGGTGAATGTATTCCTGGTGGAACTACTACTGCGCTAGCATTACTAAAGGCATTAGACTATGATGCAAAGGTTAGTTCAAGCATTCCTGATAATCCTATTGAATTGAAAAATCAAATCGTAACATCTGCACTTGAAAGAATTGATTCAGAACATCCTTACAGTATTGTTGCAAAAATTGGTGACCCTATGATTCCTTTTGTTGCTGGAATGCTAAGCTCTGCTTCTAGTGTATCTAACGTAATGTTGGCAGGTGGAACACAAATGGCTGCAGTTTTGGCTTTTGCATCAAAAATTGGATTCAATGAGGAAAACACTGCAATTGGAACCACATCTTACATTACAAATGACAAAACTGCAAACTTCAAAGAACTTGTTCGTGATATTGCAGACATTCCAATTCTTTCTGTAGATCCAGGCATGAAAAACTCCAAATTCTCTGGACTCAAGGCGTTTTCTGAAGGATTTGCAAAAGAAGGAGTTGGAGCAGGTGGCAGTATTATTTCCTCAATGCTAAAAACTGGTAATACCTCTGAAACTTTTTTGAGTTTAGCTGAAAAAGAATACCAAAGATTGTTTACTTGACTGTAACTGATTTTGCAAGATTTCTTGGATAATCCGGATCTGCATCTTTTTCAAGTGCTGCATAATATGATAACAATTGAATTGGAATTATCTCTGAAATTGGATATAACACTTCGTTAATTTTTGGCATTTCAATCCAATGATCATAAACATCACTTTTTACATCTGACACTCCGATAACTTTTGCACCACGAGCTTTAATCTCTCTTGCACTAGTTAGAGTGTCTGAATATGTAGAATCATTTGGATTTAGAATTATCACGTATACTTTATCATCCATTAATGCAAGAGGTCCGTGTTTTAATTCTCCTCCTGCAATTCCTTCTGCGTGAATGTATGTTAATTCCTTGAGCTTTAGTGCTGATTCTGTTGCAATTGGATAATTGATTCCACGTCCTAGAATGTAAATGTCTGAAACTTTTTTCAATTCTTTTGCTATCTCTTGAATGCCAGTTGGATTGTCTAATGTCTTTGAAATTGATTTTGCAAAATCTTCAAAATTAATCGTAATATCGTTATTGCTTAATTTCTGTACAATTTTGTATAAAATTACAAGTTGCGATGTGAAACTTTTTGTTGCAGCTACTCCTATTTCTGGACCGCAATTAAGACCAATTACAACATCTGCTTCTCGTGCAAGTGAAGATGTTAACAGGTTGACAATTGCAATAATCTTACAATTTGCATTTTTTGCGATTTTTACTGCTTCTAAAACATCTGCACTCTCTCCACTTTGAGACATTGCAATGAGAATTGAATTTTCTTCAATAATGTTTGGATCAAATTGTATCTCACTAGACATGATTGGTTCAGCCTTAATTTTGACATATTTTGACAAAATTTGCTTTGCAATTAGTGCTGAATTGTAGCTTGTTCCGCTACCTGTAATGTAGATGTTTTTTGCATGTCTGATATAGTCTGTTGTCTGCTCAATTTCACTAACTGTTTTTTCTCCTGCTTTCAAAATCGTTTCAGGTTGTTCGTAAATTTCTTTTAATGTAAAATGTGCATAATCGCCTTTGTATGCATCTCCGAATTCTTTTGAAACTTTGGTAACCTCATATCCGATATGATCTCCATTAAAATCTGAGATTTGGAACTTATTTTTATCTAGTATTACAAAAGTTCCATTTTCCATGTAAATTGCATCATCAGTAAATTCGATAAACCCTAAAACATCACTTGACAAAAAGAAATCATTTTCTCCTACTCCAATAATTAATGGTTCATGAAATCTTGCAGCAACTAATTGTCCATTTTCAAACATTGCAACAAATGCATAATGTCCTTTTAGTTGAGAAACTGTTTTTAGAATTGTTTCTTTAACATCCTTTGTTTGGTCATAATTTTTTTGCAGTAAATTTGCAATTATTTCACTATCTGTTTCACTTTTGAAACTATACCCATCACTTTCTAATTCTTTTTTTAATTCCTCAAAATTTTCAATTATTCCATTGTGAACAATTGCAATTTTTCCTGAGTTGCTAGGATGAGGATGAGCATTTACATCTGTCACCTTTCCATGAGTTGCCCATCTAGTATGACCAATTCCGACTCTTCCAGGTAATGTTTCTAATTGTACTTTTGAGTTAACCTCTTGAACTTTCCCAATTCCTTTCTTCAATCCAATTTGATTTTCTGATTCAGTAGCAACTCCGACACTATCATATCCTCGATACTCCATTCTTTTGAGCCCCTTTACGATTATGGGGGCTGCAGTTTCATTTCCGTAATAGCCAATAATTGAACACATAACTATTCTACCTGATAATTGGGGGTTATTTACTGATAAGCCTAATTATTCTATCATTCTGTTGAAGAACTTTCATCTTTTGTTTCTTCAGCAGGAGCCTCGACTTTCTCTTCAGCAGGAGCCTCGACTTTCTCTTCAGCAGGAGCCTCGACTTTCTCTTCAGCAGTATCTTCTGTTACTGGTTCAGGAGTTTCTGTTTTTGTCTTTTCTAGCATTGCTGGAATCTTTGACTCTGGTGCAAAATGTACACTGTCTTCCTCTTCCACTGTTACTGTGTATGATGGAATGTCTACTTTTCTCTCACCAACCATAATGTGACCATGAATTACTGCTTGTCTTGCTTGATATGGTGTTTTGAATCCTAACTTCTTTGTAACAATAGTTTGTAATCTTCTTGCAAGCAAATCATGTGCAGTCAAGTTAAGTACATCATCTAATGTTGAATCAGCACTAACTAATCCAATTCTTGCTAATGATTTCATCAAGATTGGTTCTTTTTCTGCTCTAACTTCTTGTCTTAAAGAAAGTAATGATCTTGCTTGTTGTCTTACTCTAGATAATTCAGTATGTGCTTTCCATAATTCTCTTTTAGTTCTTAATCCAAATGTTCCAAGAGTTTTCAACTCTTCCATTTTTAGTTCATAATTAAGAGGTCTCTTTGGTTTTCTCCAAACTCTACGTGGATATTTTGGATCTCCCATTCAAAACACCTATTCTTTTTTCTCCTCTGCTGCTGCTGGAGCTGGTGCATCTGCTGCGGCTGCTGCTGGAGCTGCGGCTGCTGCTGGAGCTGCGGCTGCTGCTGGAGCGTCAGAAGATGCTTTCTTTACAGGAGCTGCCATACCACCTTTTGCAACACCAACTGCTCCACCTTTTCTTCCAGATGTTCTGGTTCTTTGTCCTCTTACTTTAAGACCGCTAAGATGACGATAACCTCTCCAACTTGCAGTAATTCTTTCTCTTTCAATGTCGTTTCTTAATGTAAATGGAATATCTGATGTTAACAAGTGCAAATCTTTACCTGTCTCAATATCCTTTCTTCTGTTAAGGAACCATGTTGGGAAGTTACCTTCAGATGGATTTGTAATTAGTTTTTCAATTGCTTGAACATTTTCGTCAGTGAGATGACCAATGTTGGAATTTGAATCTATTTTTAATGTGTCAAGAATTGCTGTGGCAAAATTATACCCAATACCTTTGATCTGAGTGAGTCCCACGAGCATTTTTCTCTCTCCTGGGATATCATTACCCACAATCCTAACAATGTGTCTATATTCTTGAGTACTCAAGTATTCCAAAATTCAAGGAAACCCCGATAAAAACCATGCTGGGCGTCATTTTAGGTAAATTTTCACGTTTTGTGCAATATGTGCTTGATTATGGGTATCGATCTGACTTGGCTATCTAAAGTCCTCATCTTTTGTCCAATCATTACCTTGTACATTCCATTGATTGCACTGACAGCACTTTTTCACCCCTCTTTGGGCGTCAATATCGATGCAGAAACAATGCTCTCCTTTTCCTGATGGATCATTTCCGCAAAGTTTTTGCATACTATGGTATGGGTTTTTTTCTTAATTATCTTATTGAATTTTGAAAAGTTATAACTTTCAATATCCTCATTTCTAATGAAATGGCTGACACTTTTGATCGCGAAAAAGTTGTAGATTGTATGTTTGATCCAGTAACCTCCTCAATTCTAGCAGAATTAGAAGACGGTGAAAAAACATGTTCATTTTTGGCCAAGCAAGCTTCTATTCCTGAATCCGAAGTCTTAGAAAGATTGTCTTATTTGATAGAGCATGAATTTATCATAAAAAATACTGATGGTGAAACTACTCTCTCTGCAAATTCTGAAAAACTTACTAGTATTGTTGAAAGTAGTGAAAACTTTGATCAAACCATTAGTAGTCTTGAAAAGATGGATAGTTATCTAAATTGATTTTTTCTTACTTTTAATTTTGTAAATTCCAGAACCTACCAATCCAACCATTCCAATAATCAAAATATATGCTGAAACGAAACTGAGTGATTTCTTTCCTGCATCTGGAAGTGGTCCTATTGCTCCGAACACTTGTATGTCTTCATTAGAATTTGTTTGAATAATTAGTTTGTAAGAACCTGTGTCTATGATATTGAATTCCTCTTCAATAGTTTCTTCATCTACATTTTTTGATGCTATTTCATTATCAAATGGATCTAAGATTTTGGCCGAAACTGTATTTTCTTTAAACTCCATTACCTGTACTGCAAAAACCCCTACCGATGATTCTTCTGAATTAAATTCCCCTGAAATAGTCAAATCTTGACTTGAATTAATTTTTCCATTTCCTTGAAAAACACCTTCTAGAATTACCTGGTTTCCAACTGCAAGTAGAATTAATCCAATTACAATTAATGCGCCTGAAGCAACTAGAATGATTCCAGCCTTTTGCATAATTTTGACATCTTTTTCTTTACTTTAAACCTAATTTTTCTAATTTTGAAATTTAGCCCTATTTAACAAAGTTAGATTGGGCTAAAAAAGTTAGCTTAGGTTAAATTTAAATAAAGAATTTTTGTGCTCAGCTTGTTGCAATTTACACGTTCTAACGCTATGATTTTACTTGTATCGATAACTATTGCCCTTTCAGCAATTGCTCTGTTTCCTGCAATTTCTCAAGCTCAATCTGAAGAAAAAACATTCGTTACTCACTCAGGTGCAGTTGTTACAACCTCTGGTGAAGTAATTGATCCTCTTTACACTGTTTCAACCGTAGATTTTGATCCTGATGAATTTTTACGAAATTTTGAGTATGGTAGAGTCTCTACTTCTGAAACTGGCCAAACTATTAGAGAATACACAATAATTGCAGAAGATGATAAAATACAAGAAATTTCTCCTGGTGTCTTTTACAATGTTTGGACTTTTAATGGAACTGTACCTGGACCTACAATAAGAGCAACTGAAGGAGATATTGTTAGAATCAATTTTATCAATAATGGTTCAAAAGAACATACAATACATTTCCATGGAACTCATCCTGCTGGAATGGATGGTGTCTTTGAACCTGTGGGAGGAAATGGAGGTCAATTTGTTTATGAATTTGAAGCTGGACCTGTAGGCGTTCATCCTTATCATTGTCATGTTATGCCTCTTGAAGAGCACATTGTACATGGTTTGTATGGTGTCTTTATTGTAGATCCAAAAGAGGGACGTGCACCAGCCGATGAAATGGTTATGGTTCTAAACGGTCTTGATACTGATTTTGATACTGAAAATAATTTCTATGCTGCAAATACTATTCCATTTTATTATCAACACCATCCAATCCAAATCAACTCAAATGAACTAATCAGAATCTATGTTGTCAATATGGTGGAATTTGATCCAATCAATAACTTCCATCTTCATGGAAATTTGTACAAATACTATCCAACAGGAACTGATCTTGTCCCTTCATTCTTTACTGATATGATAACTTTATCTCAAACTGAGCGTGGAATCATGGAATTTGAATATGAATATCCTGGAAAATATCTGTTCCATGCTCATAAAGTAGAATTTTCAGAAAAAGGATGGGTTGGAATTTTCCTTGTAAAAGACAACTCCGAAAATAATCAGGAAGTAGATTATGGAACTTAGTGATAATACATCAAAAGGAAAAGTAATTGCAAGTGGAATCATTCCTTTTGTTTTTGTCATTATTATGATGGCTTACATTTTTGGACCTGGTGCCGAATTACTTGATTTGGGAATTCCGCTTCCTGAAATAACTATTGAAAAAGTAGATTTTGTTGATTCTGAGATTCAAGCAACTGTTAGGAATACTGGTCCCATTCCTGTTGAGATAGCAATGGCTGATGTCAATGATAGAATTCACCCTGCAGCTGTAGAACCAGATGGACATCTAGAACGATATGAGATAGCACTTGTAAGAATTCCATTTGAATGGAATGAAGCAGAGCCATACATAATTGGAATTACTGTGGGTGATGGAACTCGATTTGAAAAAGAAATTGAAGCCGCTGCACCTGCGTTGCAACCCACTTTAGATCTTGCAGTATTTTTTGCAATTATTGGAACTTATGTTGGAATCATTCCTGTTATGATTGGACTTCTTTGGTTACCTTTTATCAAAAAAATTAGCAAATCAAAATATCATTTCTTTTTGGCATTAACTGCTGGATTGTTACTTTTCTTAGCTTTTGATTCTATAGAAGAATCTATTGACGTTTCAAATGAAAGTTTAGCTGGAAGTTTTAATGGAACGTTGTTAGTTGCAACTGTTGTTGTTTTGTCTTTCTTGGGATTGTACTATTCTGGAGAAAAACTAGTAAAAAGAGCAAATTCTTCAAAACTTGCAAAACCTGTTGCAATCGCACTGATGATCTCCATAGGAATTGGTTTACATAATTTTGGAGAAGGTCTGGCAATAGGTGCTGCAGTGGGGATGGGTTCTATTGCATTTAGTACATTCTTGATTGTTGGATTTGCACTTCATAATACTACTGAAGGAATTGCAATTGCAGCTCCAATGTCTAGAGGAAAATTAATGATTGGAAAACTTGCTGCAATGGGAATGATTGCAGGATCTCCTGCAATTTTTGGCGCTTGGGTTGGAGGATTTGTTTATTCTCCATTTGCATCTGTGATATTTCTTGCAATTGGTGCAGGTGCAATATTTCAGGTAATCTTAGTGTTGATGAAGTGGTTAAGGGAAGAAGGTGACAAAAATCTTTCTAGTGCATCTGTAGCATCTGGATTTGCAGTAGGAATGCTTGTGATGTATTTGACCAGTATTTTGGTCTAGATAGGTTCTGGATGAATTGTAATTACGGCATTTTTGATTTCTTCTCTTATGATATGTTCAATCTCTGATGTCAAGTCATGAACATTTTCAATTGATAATTCCTTGTCAAATGAGCAATCAATGTCGATTTTGAGTATGTTTTCAAAATTTAATGATACAATTCTACCTATTTTTTTAATTTCAGGATATTTTTCTAAAATTACCTTGATTTTTTCCTCAGTGACTTTATCTTCTAAATCAAAATTTTCTGGAACAGTAACAAATGGCTCCAAGTGAATTGTGGCGTGTTCAATCTCTGGAATGCCTTCTTGGATTTTTTGTTCTATTATCTCAGAAATTTTATGAGCTGATGATAGATTTATCTCTCTATCTACCATCACATGCAAATCTGAAAATGTCTTTCCTTTGGTTTTGTGGGTACTAACATTGTGTACTCCCCTTACACCATCTACACTTTTTGCAATATCTAGAATCTTTGCATCTAGTGGAACATCCTCCCAATTAGGCTCAAAATGAATTGTAATTGACGCATTAGAAATCTTATTTTTGATATTTTTTTCTACATTACTGCTTATTTCATGTGCCTTGTCAAAACTAGTATCTCCTCTCAATGATATTGTCACATCTGCAAAAATCGTATCCCCTGATCTTCTCATTAGTATTGGATCAGCACCGATTACTCCTTGAGTTGAGGTTGTAATCTCTCTAACATTTTTGACAAGCTCTGGAGAAATAATATCTGTCAAATCTAACGCTGTTTTGTAAATCAGTTTGACACTGAGCACTGCCAACAATCCTCCTAAAATTAATGCTGCAACAAAGTCTCCATGATACAAACCATAAGAAACCAAAACAATTCCAATGATTGCAACTAGTGTTGAGCCAAGATCCATAAATGCATGATAAAAATCTGCTTTGAGAGTTGTTCCTCCAATTTTTTGAATCGATCTTCTCAAAAGAATTATTCTAAAAATATCAATTCCTATTGTGTACAGTCCTCCAATTATTGCAAACATACCAGGAAGTACATTTGGTGGTGGACTCTGTATTCTGTTAATTGATTCGTAAATGAAAAAACACGCAATCAGAAAAATTGCAATTCCTCCAATTAGTCCTCCTAGTGATTCTATTTTTCCATGACCATAGGTGTGTTCTGCATCTGGTGGTTTTATTGCCATTCTTGCAGCTAAAAGTAACACAAGAGTTACTACGCTATCCAATAGTGCATGAATACTGTCTGTGATTAATGCTAGACTGTTAGAAACAAGACCAAAAATCAGTTCTACTACAAATGCTGAAAAAATTGCTAAAAGCGAAATCTGTAATACTTTGGTTCTTTGTACAAACATTTTCCTTGTTTTCTAATCACTTCTATCATGTATTACAAGTTTCTAAGGAGAAATTATACGATAACATTATTTGGAAAGAACCGTCATTTTTGATATTGGACAAAAATTGGCTATTTTTGTTAGGATTTTTCTCATTAATTCTAACCCCCTTCATGGATGTGGATGCATCTAGTAATCCAAATCTTTCAGTATCTGCTGAAAACTCTGAATTTGGTAATATTTTTGCAGGCTCTATGGTTGTTGAGGTAGTTATTCGAGATTCCAATATCTCTGATACTGATGAAGGTAAAGGTGAACCTGATGTTACCCTTAATGGTAAGACACTTCGTATGGTTCAGGCTACAGATGGGCATTGGTATGCATATTTTGCCAATGTTGACAAGGCAAAGGTTGCAGATGCTACTGTTGGTCTAGCTGGCAAAGGATTAGACTTTGGTGAATTTTGTAGTCGTGATACTAATACATCTATTTTTGGAATTTCTCTCAGTGAAACTGATGGTTTTGCAATTCCTAGACCTGATTCTGTTTCTGGTTCTACTGATGGTGAGTTATCTTTTACTGAATGTACTACTAGCCCTACAAACACTTCTAATGAAAATAATGTTGTCAGAAATGCGAAAGCAATTAACACCAATTCCAATATTCCAGTTGGTCAAATTGGATTAGATGCTGATGCATGGCCATTAATTCAACTTTATTCTTTTGATGATGTAACAATACAATACAATCCTGGTGGTCCTTCACAACAAGTACATCTTGATTATGATGAAATTCAAAATATCTCTTTAGAACTTGACAGAGACCTTTATCCTGAAAATTCTGAAGTCTTTCTTACTCTTAATGACATTCAATTAAACCAAGATCCAACTGATGAAGATTCTTGGACATTTAATGTTAATTCTACAGCAAGTACATTCTATCATGCATTTGATGATGCCGGAAATGATGATGCAAATGGAAATACAGGTTTAGTAAATTTGATTCCTCATCTTTCAAATATTGGATTTGAAGATAATGGAAAACTATCTCTAAATCTTGGAAATATTCTGAAATTAAAAACAAACAATGATCAACCCGATTCATCAGTTTCTGATGGAACTGACACTTATTCCAATATAGTTACATTAACTGAACAAGAACCAAACTCTGGAATATTTTCTAGTTCTGATTATGATGACCAATCTGTCATTGGAATATTAGATGATGCTCCTAGAGGCCAAACAGGACAAATAACATACAATAAAGAATCTATTTCAGTAGTTACTGGATTTTCTACAGCTTCTGTTTCTTTTGATGGTGAACCTGTTTTGACAATAGGCACTGAAGATTCACTTAGACCTGGAACTGAATATCCTGTATTGTTGACTGATCCTGATCAAAATTTGAATACTGGTGCTAGAGACGATCTTGACATCTTTAGAGACTCTGCAATTATTCCTACAATCACTATTGGAAATCCTATCACTTTAGAGCATGCCCATAGTGTTGAATTTCACTCCTTATCTGGAACTCTTTCTGGAGGTGATGATGCCAAATCATCTGTTCCTGACTCTAACTCTGATATTCTAATGATTGACACCTCAGACACAACCAAAGGTGTTGATGATGGTCAATATGCTATGATTTCAATAAATCTGGGAATTTCTGCATCTTCTCTAACTAACTCTCTACTGGATTCAGAAGAATCTAATGTTGATGGAACAAATTGGATTAATTATGACTTGAGATCATTTGAAAATGATTTAGAAATTTCTGATTTTAGTAATACAAAATTTTCCTTAGCATTTGGAACTCCTCGTGAATCAGGTTCTCAAATAACTATTGCAGACACTGGTGATATTATCTCATCTCAAGGATTTATTCAAATTGATAATGATGATGTAAAAGATATCAAAACAAAAACTGGTAGTGTTTTTCTAATCATTGATTTTTCTGATTCAAATAAAATTAATGTATCTGATGAAACAAATGATTTACCAATAGTTTTTGACTTCTTTTCTTTTGGATTGGATAACAATAATAACATAAACAATTCTATCTATCGTTTTGAATTAGAAGAAACTCAAGACAATTCATCTGTCTTTGAAGGAACTTTTGAGTATGCAGTTACAAACCAACTAAATATTCTTGATACTGATTTTATTCAGACTATACAAACAATTGATGAAGAAATAAAAATTATCATTACTGATAGATTAATTGATGAAGAAGGTGTTGCAATATCTTATTCTGATTTAGATTCAGTTGGTGTAATAACAACAACTACAAGTAAATCTGATGTTGCAACAAACTCTGGAACTGTTTCTACAACTTCAACAACATTTCGATTTGGTCAACCAGTAACAATTACACTAAGTGACTCTGATCTTAATTTGAAAAGTGACACTGTTGAAATTTATCAAGTAATCAATGATCCAAATTCTGATTATGTTGATACCGTTGGAAAAGACGGAGAAATTTTGTTAGAGATTAAACTCAAAGACATTCGTTACAAACGATGTACTGTAAATGGTGTTGAGCATGGTGGTTTGGCATCTACTGGATTTACACTTGTAGAAACAGGCCCTAGTACTGGAATATTTACAGGAGTATTCAAGATGCCATCTCAGATTTGTGATAAAACAGGCTCAAAACTCATCAATACTTCTGGTGGAAGTCTTGATGTCCGTTACTATGACTCTCGTGATGCTTCTGGAAATGCAAATATTTTCAGCTTACTTGATTCAAAATCTTCTGTATCTTATTACACTCCTGCAAAACTAAGTCATGATAAAGTTACACTTCCAATAACTGGAACTTCTAAAGAAGTAATTTTGACAGGTAGTGTTGAGAATCATAAACGAGGTATTCCATTATCTATAGAACTTACAAATCCTGATGGTACTAAACAAAACTTTGGAGCATCTCTAAGTAATAGTGGAGGTTATCGTTCTATGTTTACTGTTCATGCAAATACTTTACCTGGAACATACTTTGTGTATCTCTCATATGATGGTAAAAACCTTGGAACGCTTTCATTTGATGTAGTTTCTGAAAACGTTCCAAATTGGGTAAAAAATAATGCTCGTTGGTGGTCTTCAGATGATATCTCTGATGGTGAATTTATTGGTGGACTAGAACATTTGATTGAAACTGGAATAATTTCTATTGAACCTTCTGAACGCAGTTCCGCCGAACAAGAAATTCCTGAGTGGATCAAAAATACCGCCAAGTGGTGGGCCGATAATCAAATCCCTGAAGATGAATTTTTAAAATCGATCCAGTACTTAGTCAAAAAAGGTATAATTCGAGTATAATCTGGTCAATTTTTCTTTCATCAAATACATAAATACTGACAACCCATGAAAAAAATGAAAATGAAAGTTACTAGTATCTTTGCATTTACATTATTAGCTATTTCGATTATGACTTTTGGTATGACCGGTCCTGCTTTTGCAGCAAATTCATACATTGATGCATCTTCTAGTTCTGGAAATGTTGGTAATGGTGATCCTATTATCATATCTGGAACTATTGTAGATTATGAAGATGCAGGTCATGCACTTACTTACACAATTGTATCCCCTGACAATAGCATTGTACAAATTGGTCAGGTAATGAGTGGTGTAGGTTCTGATGGTACTTTTGAATTAAGTCTTGTTGGAGGTGGTCCTTTATGGAAAAACTCTGGCGAATATACTGTTAATTTCTTTTATGGTCCAACTAAAGGTGATGCTATAGTAGATTATGTTGGTGGTGCCGGTTCTCCTGCACCAGAACCTGAGCCAGAACCAACACCAGAACCTGAGCCAGAACCAACACCAGAACCTGAGCCAGAACCAACACCAGAACCTGAGCCAGAACCTGAGCCAGAACCAACATGTGGACCTGGAACTGAATTAGTAAATGGAATGTGTCAAGTCATCAAAACTGATGAACCAGAGTCAAGTGGTGGTGGTTGTTTGATTGCAACTGCAGCATATGGAACTGAATTGGCACCACAAGTTCAATTCTTAAGAGAAATCAGAGATAATACAGTAATGAGTACTGCATCTGGTGCATCATTCATGACTGGATTTAACCAATTATACTATTCATTCTCACCAACAATCGCTGATTGGGAAAGAGAGAATCCAATGTTCCAAGAAGTAGTGAGAGCATTCATCACACCAATGATTTCAACATTGTCTATTATGACATTGGCTGAAGATGGTTCAGAAGTTGAAGTCTTAGGATTGGGAATCTCTGTTATTGCACTTAACTTGGCAATGTATGTTGCAGCACCTGCATTAATTGGATTCAAAGTTCACAAATCCATCAAATCTAGAAAATAAACTTCTAGGTTACTCTAGGTTATTATACTGAAACACATTATCTTATTTCATGCATACTGAATATGAGGAATTTGATTCTGTTGAAGACTTTTTCATGTATTTGGCATCAGCTGCACCTCCAATGAAAAATACCATTCCGATTAATTCTTACAAGGATCATATCATGTCTTTTATTCCACTTAGTCCTTCTACTGGAGAAACATATCTGATGTTGTATGTCAAAGGCTCACTGGAACCTGGAATCTACGAATTTGATGTTCCCACAAAATCTTACAAAAAAGTAGAAAATATTGAAAGAGCAGACAAAGTCTACTTTATCTCTTTGACACCAAAAAGAAATACTATTGCTGATAAAGCTCTAGAAAATCTATAATTTCTTTGTTTGAATTTTAGGAGCAGATACTGATCTACTTCTAGCATATTTGTCAATAATCTCATCTGGGGTTCTTCCGTTAAAGAGATCTTTACACAATCCTCTGAGATATCTCATAATTGCCCAAGTTCCTGCTTTGAGAATTCCATACATGAAAACTTTCATTGGTGGACCGTATGTTTTGTTTCTGAGAATAATTGGAATAATGTCATTAATTACACGAAGGTTGTTTTCCCAACATTTCCAAAATAGTGTGAATTGGGCTTCATTCAAGTTTCCAAAGTGCATTGAATTCTTTTCACTAAAGTCTTGATACAATAATGGTGCTACTAATCCTCTAAAGTCCATTTCTCTAAAGTCACTCATCATGTCAATTGTGAATTGAATATCATCTGGTGTTTCATCTGGCCAACCAATAATGATTGTAGCAGCTGGGAACCAGTGATTTTCATTGAGAATTTTTGCACCTTCTCTAACTACACTTCCCCACTCTTCTGTTGAGAATGGTCTTGTTTTAACACCAAGATGTTTCTTTACCATGTCTGGTGCAACTGTTTCAATTCCTAAGTTAGTTGCAAGCCATCTTCCTGATTTATCTTGACCATTGATGTGTGAAATTTGTTGCATTAATGTAGGATCTGCAGCAACTGCAGAAAATGTCATATGTGTAGTTCCAATAAAGTTTGCACCTAGTCCTTTTAGTGACTTCCACAAATCTGTAATTGCATCTCTGTTTGGAACAAAGTCTCTGTTATCACATCCATAAAGTAACATTTCATCAGAATGTAACCAGATTGAATCAAAACCGTAATCTAAATTGGTTTTTGCTTCATGCTGTAATCTTTCTATTGGAAGATCTTTCTTTGATCTTTTATTTACATCACAAAAATCACAACCTCTTCCACAACCTCTCATTGCTTCAATCAATGAGTTGATTGTAGGTCCTTCAATAACTGGAATATTTTCAAGGTTTCTTACAAAACAATGCATTAATTCTGGTGCATCATTTTTCTCTAAATCTTGGAATAAGTCAACTGCTAATTCGTCTGCCTCTCCAACTACTACTGTGTCTATTCCATGAATCTTCATTCTGTCTGATTTTGCTAATTCCCATGCTCCGTTTCCTCCAACAACAACTTTGAAATCATATTTCTTTTTGAGCTGAATTATACTTGCACACATTTTTTTAAATTTCATTGCTACATAAGATAATTTTTCTGGTGACATTGTTGTAGTAACTGGTGCCATTCCCAATGGATCCATCACATTGATTCCTACAACTTTAGTATCTGGACCAATTGATTTGTGTAACATATCTGGGTGTCCAATGAATACATCTTCTCTATTGTAACCTCCCTGAATCAATGAACTTTCAATTCTTCTTAATCCAATTTGTGCAACCTTTGCTTCTCCAGTGATTGGGTCTGTTTCAACTGATGGACAAAATACTTTGTCAAAAACCCATTCTGGTAGAACTTCATATGGTCCACATGCAATAAATCCATACAGAAAGTTTCCTCTATAATTTGTCATTAAACTACGATCTGCAGTAAGTACAACACGTTTGCCTGCCAACTATCACATTTCGTTTAATTATGTTATATATCATTTACGAGGTTAATTTGCCTCTTGAATTGTAAATTTTCCTTATTCTTTTTTTCTTATTGTTCTGTTTGCAATATTGGCTGCAATTCCACCTGCTGCAATGCCATTGTCTATGTTTACAACAGATAGTCCTAACGAGCAGCTTTGAAGCATTGAAGCAAGAGCGGCAATACCTTTTTCTCCATAACCATATCCTACTGATGTTGGAATTCCAATAATTGGGATGTCTACTAGTGTGGAAACTAATGTAGCTAATGCCCCCTCCATTCCTGCTGCCACTATGATACAATCAACGTCTTCTTCTACCATTTCTTTTAAAATTGGAAAAACCCTTTGAATTCCTGCTACTCCTACATCATAACTTGTAATACATTTACAATTCATTGCCTCGCAAACTAGTCTTGATTCTTCTGCTACTCCTATGTCTGAAGTCCCTGCAGTTAGAATCCCGACTTTCCCCCCTTGGAATTTGATTGGTTTTTTGAATAATAATAGTGTGGATGATTTTTTTCCTGTTTTCACTTTGACTTTTAGTTTCTTTGCAAATGTCTGAATCTTTGGATAATCTGTTTTCTTTAATCTAGAAACAATAACTGAGTTTGATTTTTCTAAAGTACGTTTTATGATTTTTTTAATATCTTCTAACTCTTTTGTCTCTGCAAAAATTATTTCTGGAATTCCTCTTCTTTTTCTTCTGTTGATGTCTATCTTGGCAATTCCTTCTATCTCTTCAATTGAATATATTGATAGAAGTTTTTTTGCATCATTAATTGAGATCTTTCCTGCTTTCACTGCTTTGAGAATTTCATGAGTTTCCAATATTGGCTTTTTGTTTTATGGATAAAAAAAGGCTTAGATTTCAACACCTGAAAGTGCACCTTTAACATTCTCTACTGCTTTGTTAAAGACTTGTTTTTCTTCATCATTTAGATCTAACTCTATGATTTTTTCTACACCTTTCTTTCCTATTACTGCAGGAACTCCGATGGTGACATCAGAGTGACCGTATTCTCCATCAAGATAAGTTGCTACTGGAATTACTTGTTTTCTGTCTCTTACCACTGATTCAACAATTGCAGAAATTGCGTTTCCCGGTGCATGTACTGTGGCACCTTTTAGTTCAATTACTTTTGCTGCAACTTGCTTTGTGTTTTGAACAAGTTCATCTAATTTTTCTTTTGGAAGTAATGATGGTAGTGGAATTCCTGAAACAGATGAAAATCTTGGTAAAGGTAACATGTTTTCACCATGTTCTCCAATTACTAGTGCTCTAATTGAGTCACGAGAATGTCCAGTTGCTTCATGGATAAATTGTCTAAATCTTGATAAATCAAGCATACCTCCCATTCCAAACACTCTACTTCTATCAAATCCTGATACTTTGTATGTGATGTATGCCATTGGGTCTAATGGATTAGTTACTGGAATAATCATAGAGTCATCTGCATATTTTTTCACATTTTCTACAACGCTTTTTACAATTGATGCATTAATCTTCAAAAGATCCATACGGGTCATTCCTGGTTTTCGTCCAGAACCTGCAACTACTACAACAATATTGGAGCCTTTCATATCTTCAAAATTATTTGAACCTTTTACTTCAACATCAATTCCTTGTTCTGAAAGCATATGGTTGATATCCATTGCTTCACCTTGAGGAAGTCCCTCAGCAACATCTAGTAACAAAATTTGATCATCTAATCGTTTTAGTGCTGAAAACAATGCAGCGTCTCCACCCACTTTACCTGAACCAATAATAGTAATCATGAAAATCACTGTTAATTTTCAATAATTAAATCTAATGAAATTTCCTACCGATCAGACGAATTTATAAGCATTTTTGATATTTTTTAATCAATGGTTTTAGTAATTGATCCTCAAATCGCAGGAATATCTGGGGATATGCTTCTTTCTTCCTTAATTGATTTGGGTGCAGATAAAGTAAAGGTGATTGACGGAATCAAAAAATCTGAACAATTTTTCTCAGATTCAACTATCACAAAAATTGATTTTCAAAAAACCAAAAAAAGAGGAATTGAAGCTCTTCAACTCATTTTAGAAATAGATGAACATTCTCATGAAAAAAAAGGCTCTGAAATTAAAAAAGCAATTAATGATTCAACATTACATTTGGGTCTTTCAGATAAGGCAAAGGTATTTGCTGAATCTTGTATTAACTCTCTAATTTCTTCAGAATCTAAAATTCATGGGGTTCCAGAAGATTCTGTACATTTTCATGAGGCCTCTAGCATTGATACTCTAGTTGACATTGTTGGAATAACCATTGCCTTAGATGATTTGGGATTGTTTGATGAAAAAATTATTTGCATGCCTGTTTCTGTAGGTGGTGGAAGTGTAACTTTTTCTCATGGTACAATGTCTAATCCTGCAAGCGCAATTTTGGAAATTTTCAAAAACTCTTATCTGAAAATTAAAGGTAATGATGCCAATGATGAATTGACCACTCCAACTGGTGCATGTATTTTGGCTAATTTGACAAATACTTGTATGGATTATTACCCTTCAATGAAAATTGACTCAATTGGTTATGGTGCCGGACAAAAAGATTTTCAAAATTTTTCGAACGTGCTAAAACTAGTTAGAGGATCTACAAATAACTTGGAAAGTGATTCTGTAAAAATTCTTGAAACTAATGTTGATGATATTTCAGGTGAAATACTTGGAAATCTAATTGAAAAGATTATGCAAAAAGGTGCTAGAGATGTTTCAATTTATCATGGAATTACAAAAAAAGGAAGACCTACAAATTTGGTTTCTGTAATATGTGATGATCAAAATATTGATGAAATTGTTGATACATTGGTATTAGAAACTGGTACTTTGGGGATTAGAATATCTGAATCCAATAGATTTGTTGTACCTAGAACAAATGAAAATATTTCATTGGTAATTGACGGAAAATCATTTGATGTGAGATACAAAAAATCAACATTCAAGGGAAAAACTGATTTCAAAATAGAATTTGATGATCTTAAGGATATATCAAACACCATTGAAAAATCAATAAAAGAAACAGAATCATTACTTCGTAAAGAAATTGAAAAGTTGGAGAATTAGATGACAAAATTAAATGAACTAGAAAATTGGTTTGCTGATAAAAATAAAGTCATGATTGCATTATCTGGTGGTGTGGATAGTGCACTTGTTGCATATGCTGCATATGCAAAATTAGGTGATTCTGCAATTGCAGTAACTGCTGATTACAAAACATTATCTGAAGAGGAACTTCAAACCGCTAAACAAATTTGCTCTGAAATAGGAATAACTCAACTTTTCTTAGATTATGATGAACTTGAAAATGAAGAATTTACAAAAAATGATTCAACTAGATGTTTTCACTGTAGGCTCGAATTAGGAGATCATCTCCTAAAATTGGCAAAAGAACATCACGTAGACGTAATTGTTGATGGAACTAATCTGGATGATTTAGGTGACTATAGGCCAGGAATTGATGCCTTGCGTCAAAATGGAATTAAAAGTCCTCTTGTTGAAACAAGTCTTTCAAAATCCCAAATCAGACAAATTGCAAAGTCTGTGGGATTGTCTGTTCATGATAAACCTTCAAACTCTTGTTTGGCTTCCCGTATCCCTTGGGGTCAGAGAGTCACTGCTGAGAGATTAGCTAGAATTGAATTTGGTGAAACCGTTGTCAAGCAACTAACTAAAGTTAAACAAGTTCGAGTTCGTGATTTTGATGGGTCTGCAAAAATAGAGGTGGAAAAAAATGATATTTCTGAATTTGATAACTCAGTATTAGATAAAATCACAGAAAAACTGAAGATGGTTGGATTTACTTCAGTTGAGATTGATCCAGAAGGGTATAAACCAGGAAAAATCAACGTGATTGCAGATTGATTTATCTTGATAATGCTGCATCAACTCAAATTCATGATGACGTACTAGAGTCAATGCTTCCGTATCTCAAAGAACAGTATGGGAATCCTTCTTCCATTCATCGTTATGGCAGATTATCTCGTAAGGCAATTGAAAAGGCAAGAAAACAAATTGCATCTTTGATTAATGCAGATCCTTCTGAAATTTTTATCACCTCTGGTGGTACTGAATCAAACAATACTGCTTTACGAGGAATTGCAACAAAACACTCTTCAGGTCAAATCATAACTTCTTTAATTGAACATGATGCAATTTTAGAGCCATGCAAAAAATTATCTCAAGAAGGATTTGATGTAGTTTACCTTTCTGTGGATAACTTTGGCATGATCAATCTCTCTGATCTTAAAGATTCTCTATCTGAAAAAACTAGAATTGTTTCAATTATGTTTGGTAATAATGAGGTGGGTACAATCCAACCAATTGCAGAAATTGCTAAACTTTGTCATGAACATGATATTGTATTTCACACGGATGCTGTACAGGCAGTAGGCAAAGTACCAATTGATGTTAATGAATTAGGAATTGATTTACTATCGATTTCCTCTCATAAACTCTATGGTCCAAAGGGAATTGGTGCTTTGTATATTAAAAAAGACACTTTACTCAACCCTATGATTTTAGGTGGTGGACAAGAACACGGTTTGCGTTCTGGTACTGAAAATGTGGCAAATATTGTTGGTTTTGGCAAGGCATGTGATATTGCAAAATCAAATTTGAATGAGAATATCTCTCATATGAAAAAACTTCGCGATATATTGGTCCAAAATGTATCTGATGAAATTTCCCAAGTAACCATAAATGGTCATCCCGAACACCATCTGCCAAATAATACTCATTTCACTTTTCTTGGTGTAAATGGCGAAGATCTAATTATCAAACTTGATGAGTATGGTGTTGCAGCATCAACTGGTTCAGCATGTTCTGTACACACCCAAAAAGCATCTCATGTTTTACAGGCAATGGGATTCTCCCATGAACAAATTACTGGCTCATTAAGATTGACAACTGGAATATTCAATAATGAAAAAGAAATTGAAGATACAGTAGAAATTCTAAAAAAAGTTGTAGATGAATTAAGATCAGTATCTCCCTTCAAAGAAAAATACTCTTTTTCAAAAAATTAAATTTTCATCTGGAATCTGTTTCTTGTTAGAACTATTGTTGCCATAATTCCAACTAGTAAAATCATCATTGCGATTGTTCCAAATTCTGGAACAATATAGGTTCCAATAATCTCAATATCTGAATCACCTTGCTCAAAATTGATTGTGATTACTCTGGAATCTGAGTGTACCACTGATTCTTGATATGGAACTTCTACTCCATCAATTAAAATAATAAAGGTGTCATCTTTTCCATCTTGTTTTTCAGCCCCAATGAATTCTCTTGGCAAATCCAAGTCGATTTTTCCTTCATCTGCTGAATCAATTTGAACTATTAATGCAAAAATATCTGAATCAATTATCATGTCTTTGACTGTACCTCCTTTGATGGTATATTCTACATCAAATGTTCCATGACTTCCCGCATCAACTTCAAAATTGGTTGTGGTTTCAACTACTTCTGATTTTGGAGTATAACTAAATTCAGATTCGGCAATGTTTCCTTCTCCATATAGGACTCTGACTAGGTAATCTCCTGCTTTATTCCATAATGGGCCTTCTGCAATAACTGTGTGAGAATATGTTCCATCCTTAGCTACTGTAATTTGTGCAATATCTACTAGATTTCCTTCTGTAAACATTTGAAGTGTTACTGGTGTTTCTCCAACCACAGTTGTAACCAGTCCTGAAATTACTATTGTATCTCCTTCATCATAGTTTTTGTCGTCTGTTTGGACTGAAATCAATGATTCTTGTGCAAAAGCAGGTATTGTAGAAATTATCAATAGAGAAATTATTCCATAAAATATCCTAGAACCCACAAATTTTGAATGGCATGTTTGTATATTTCTTTTACTATCAAAAATGAAAAAATGAAAAAAGATGTGATTTTAGTATCTTGGCATAATGCTAAGTCTTGATTTTGCAGACACTGCAATTATTGAGATAATTGCTACTGCTAGAATCATGGCTGCGATTGTACCAAATTCTGGGACTACAAAGGTACCAATAATTTCAATTTGCTCAGTTCCAGCTGGGAACATGACTGTTACTTTGTTTGCAACAATCTCAACATCATCCCATTCTTCTCCGTCAACTAATACCATAAAGATACCGTCTTGGACTGTCTTTGATGGAGTTACAGTTAGTG
>REGJ01000018.1 GCA_003702525.1 Candidatus Nitrosopumilus sp. | reverse complement strand
TTTGGGAATCATCTTTCATCTTCAGGGGCAATCGATAGTAGGACCAGAGTCATCATTCATGTATAAGAATCCAGATTGGATTACCTATGGAATGCAAATAGCAATTGTAGGAACAATCACCATAATTTCAGGAATTATTCTCAAAGTGGTTAAGAGAAATTAGTTCATTGCACGAAGTGTTATAGTACTTCGAATTTTCTTGAGTTGTCTAATCTTATTTGTAATTACTTCATTCATTTGTGATTGTGTATCAGTTTCAAATTCAGCAACTACATCATAACTACCAAAAGTTACCAAGCAGTTTTTTACTTCTGGAATCTCCTTTAGTTGAGAAAAAAGAGATTGTTCTTCACCCATTTCACAACTAATTAGCATGTATGATTTCTCCATTTCTAAAATATTTCAAATAGACACTAACTTAAAGACATCTGAAAAAAATAGATCTCAGAAACCAGCAAAAATTGGATCAGAAGGTTTCATTATTTCTCTCAACAAAATTGTGGCAAAAGAACCCCTTGACAAAGTAAATTCTACAATATTCTCATAAGACGAGTAATCAGAACAATCTATTGCGGCTTGTCTAAATCCTCCTTCATTACTTACTTCTTGCATCTCTTTTATGAAAAAATCTTTAGGTGAAATCTCTTCTTGTTCAAGAACTTGAGAGATTTGAGGATGAAATCTAGTTTTTTTGTAGTAAGAATAGCCAACAAAAGGCAATGCAAGATTTTGGTCCATTCCTTTGATGAACTTTCCAATAATTCCCTTCAAATCAAAACAGACATCTCCAGATTCGGGTTCAAACAAATTTTCTCCATCTGAAAATGCCGAACTCAAAGATTTGTTGAAGATATAGGATTGGTATGCTTGAATGTAAAATCTACGTAAAGATAGCGGAATTGCACGTACAGCAGTAAAAGCATCATCATGGGCAATCATCTCCTTTACTACAATTCTTTCAATATCCATTTGAGACGGAATTTTGTCAAAATACTGCTTGAAATTTTGCTTGTCTCCAAGTTTTTCCCGAATTTCATTATTTTCTTTAGAGTCATAATCAGATGTAAAAGACAAAATCAGATCAACAGCCTTTTCAAAATTCCTTTGAACTATTGCTTTTCCAATTAAATGAGTTACAGGTCTTTTTGAGCCAAATCTTTGATAGCCATAAAAATTTAGAATGTTATCAAATTCTGTAAAAGAAGATAACCCATCTGAACACTCTGAAATTTTGATTTTAAAATGATTTCCAATCATATCTTTTTTTGAAAGAGGTTTTTTGACAAAGCCAATTTTTCTCAAAGAATATTTTTCAGTTGAATAATCTTCAATTGCTTTTCCTTTATTTCCTGAACAAACAAACTGTTCAGTGATTGCAGACGCATCCTTTAATCCCAGAGACTTTAGTCTTATTCCATTCTTTCTAAAAATATCAGATAATGCATGGTTTGTGTCAATTCGTCTCTTTTTTAGTTTGTAAACAGCATATCCTTCTTCTTGATTAATTGCTTTCAAAGTTTTTTCTAAAATTTTTTCAGATACTTCAAAGTCTTCAGCAGTGACACGAATCTTTCCACCTATGCCATTAAATTTTGTGCTGTAAACAGAAATTCCTATTTGAGAATCTAAATTAGGTATCACTCTATTGTCACTGTAACATATTTGCTAACTGCAATATCAGATGTTTGTACACCAACTAAAATCTTGTACGTTCCTGGAACTGCATCATCAGTAGCCATAATATCAACATGAATTGTTTTTGTTTCACCAGAATCTAATTGGAAGGTTTCAGTGCTATCATGAGTCAATTTTGTTTTCAAGAAATCATGAGAAGGTGATAAAATTACAGATGCACCTATGGAATCATTTGTTTTGGAATATACCAACACAGGTACATGATCCATTCCTCCACTAGGAATAGACATAGTTTCTGAGCCTAGTTGGATTTCAACAGGTAGTGGAACTGATGTGTCAACTACACCAATGTTATTTTCAACCCACTGAGTAAACCAGATTTTTTCTCCAGATATAGTAAAGTCAAAGATTTGAGCTAGTCCACAATCTGCAACCATTAGACCAGTTCCAGGATCACAGTCTCCCCAGTAAGGGTTCTTTGAAGGGACATGATATTCAACAAGTGAATTTGATTTTGGATCAAATACGGATATGTTATTTGCATTTTGTTCATTGAAGATGATTCTTCCTTGTTCGTCTGAATCAATCCAATAGGGTCTTGAAATAGGAGTTTTCACTACACCGGTTTGGTTTCCATATGTACTTAGTAATGGATCTGCTGTAACATATTGTGCAAACTCTTCAGTAGTTGGATCAAAGCTAAAGAAAGAAGATGATGTGGTGTCAGCTAACCAAATTTTTCCATCATCAGAAATAACAGCACCATTTGGAGTGAGTAATGCTACAGGTAACTGGTAAATCTCTGTAAACATATCACCAGCAAAGAATTCTTGTCCAGTTTCTTGTTTTGCATTTTGATATCCATCATAATCAAGTTTGACTAAAACTCCACCTTGCTGGAACAACCAATTAGTATACCAAACATTTCCATCATCATCCAAGGCAAAGTCAGCAGTAACAGAATTATCAACTGGAGAAGGGAAACTGGTGTATTCTACATCTCCTGAGGATTGACCTATATCAAAGAATGTGAGTTTGTTTCCAGTGAAATCATTAATGATTATCTGAGAGCCATCAATGTGTAATCTCTGAGGTAATGAATCATCCATAGAAGGATATCCTAGTCTATCATATTTTTCATCAATTGTATCAAATTTCCAAACAGAGTCAAATGTCTCATCAGTAAACCAGACAGTACCATCAGGTGCATAATCAATTCCCCACATCATAGAACGACCATTTTTTGGCCATGTAGGATTATCATATTCAGTAAATGTTTCAGTATTAGGATCAAATTTTGCTAATTTACCAGTATTTGTTTGTGCAAACCAAACATTGCCATCATAATCAGCGACAATTGCCAAAGGATTCGTACATTCAGTCGGAATTGAATACTCTGTCACAAAATCAGTAGACTTTGCATTTCCAGAACCACAAAACCTAGGACGATCCTCATCAAGAAAATTATCTGCAGGAGTTCCAGTGATTGTCATTGTAGAAGTCTCTTCATCAGGAGGCCCCATACCGGGCATACTTGCAGCAGTTGCCCAAAATAATAATCCTCCACCAAAAATTACTACAAAAAATAATCCTTTATACTGTTTTTTGATCTTCACAAAGAAAATATCAAATGCAGAGTGATATATCTTATTCCAAGTTAAAGTAATTTCAAGTTGCCAGTTACCTTATCAATTAGATTTTCAGGTGCAGGGCCAATTGAAATACACGTTGTTGTTCCAGGAGCAATCTGAGTATGACCTGCATCAGTAACTTCAGACCAAGGCAAATTCAAATCAATTGCATGTCTCTTTACTTCTTGTAAATCCTTTATTCCAGAAACTTTTACTACCACTTTTTCTTGTCCACCCCACCATTGTTCATACCATTCAGGGTGGGATTTTCTCACATGTTCTGCGCCAAGTACGCAAGCATGTCCTACTTGTGCAGCAATTTTTCCTTTTCCCATTTCAAGGTCAGTTCTGACAACAATGACCTGTTTGATATCACCCATACCATTATCAAAAACAGGCATAATGAAAAACTTTTGAATTAAATAATTGACAAAGAAACAAAAACTGTGTACTTTGATGTAATAGTTGCAGGTGGTAGTGTTGCAGGATTACTTTGTGCAAGAGAGATTGCCGCCAAGGGTTTTTCAGTATTAGTTATCGAAGAAGATTACGAGATAGGTACACCAGAACATTGTGGCGGTTTAGTAAGTATTTCAGGATTAGAAGAGTTGGGAGTAATTCCATTTAAAAAAACATTTGACCACATGATAGAATCAGCTAAAATCTCTGCTCCTGATGGAAAAAGTTTTTCGATAAACTCTAAAAATCAAAAGGTCATAGAAATCAGCAGAAGAGAGCTAGACAAACAGATTGCTTTTCAAGCCCAAAAAAATGGAGCAGTAATTAAAGTTAGAACAAGTTTTCAAGAGAGGACAGATACTGGAATTAGAACAAACGAAGAAAACATTGATTGTAAAATTTTTGTTGATGCAAGAGGAGTATCATCTTTAATTCATAAAGACAGAACAGGAATTTTATCATCGGCACAGTATGAAATCTATGCAAACTGGATAAAGAAAGGAAAGGTAGAAGTGATTTTTGATCAGGAAAAATATCCAGGTTTCTTTGCATGGGTAATTCCATCTAGTGAAGGTAAAGGAAAGGTAGGAGTTGCAGGAAAAGGAATCAATGTTGCAGAAACAATAGATAAAATTCTTGCAGAAAAAGGCAAGCATTCTACAATAAGAAAGATTTTTGCACCAATTTGGATTAAAGGTCCAATTGAAAAGTTTGTAGAAGGAAATACAGTAATTGTGGGTGATGCTGCAGGGCAAGCAAAGCCAACTACTGCAGGAGGCATTTTTACTAGTGGTATGGGAGGAGTTTATGCAGGACAAGCAATAGCAGAGTTTCTCAAGACAGATGACAAATCAAAGCTAGATGAATATCAAATTAGATGGACAGATAGATTTGGAAAAGAATTTGAAAAGCAAGTTTTTGCAAGAAAAATTTTGGAGAGATTAGACAACAATACAATTAACAAATTATTTGAATCAATCACACCAGAGATTCTAAAAGATATTTCAGAAAAAGATGATTTTGATTTTCACACAAGTTCTATTGTGAAACTTTTAGGATTGAAGGGATCAATTAAAACAGCTCAAACACTAATTGGTGGAGAATTCAAAAAATTACTTCGATAAAACACGCCTAAATTTCAAGGAAGGTATAAATGATGTTTGCAGAAAATCGTGGTATGTCATCATCAACAATATCACTACCAACATGTAGTTGTTGTCACAGACATATTATGCCTAATGATAAATGTGTAAAATTCAATTGCCCAGATTGTGGTGCAGATTTAATTTGGAGATGTCAAAGTTGCAGAGAAGCAGCAAGAAATTACACTTGTTCTTCATGTAACACACAGGGACCTTAAGAAAATGGCACAGTTACTATTTATCACAAAAATTCTTCCAGAAGGAACCGATGTAGATCTCGACAAACTAGCAGAGACTCTAAAGAGTACATTACCAGAAGGAATTCAAATGAAGAGACATGCAAAAGAACCATTAGCATTTGGATTAGAATTTTTGAAAGCAGAATTTGTTTTAGAAGACAAAGAAGGTCAAAGTGATGCATTAGAAGATGCCGTTAAAAAAACAGAGGGCGTAAGTGAATTTGAGGTCCTCAACATGAGCCGAATGTCAGTTGACATGAAATAGGTGATTTTTTGGTACGCAAAGAAGAACCTTTGCAAATGCGAATCGGAGAAGCAAAACAAAGAGACGTAGGCAAGAAACGAGCTCGAATTGGTCCTGAAGCAATGGACTTTCTCAAAGTAACTCCAGGAGACATTGTTGAAGTTATGGGTTCAAGAACTAGTTGTGCAGTAATTTGGCCAGTAGACGAGGATGAAAAGTTCCCAGATATTATTAGAGTTGATGGTCAAACAAGAAAAAATGTTGGCGCATCACTAAATGATATTGTAAAGATTAGAAAAGTAACATCAAAGATTGCAAAATCTGTTTCTTTGACTCCAGTAAATGATTCAGTTACAGTTGATAAAGAATTTACAGATTTTGTCAAGAATCGATTAAAAGGACTACCAATTACACATGGCGATGAAATTTCAGTAATGATTTTAGGAAATTCAATGGACTTTAAGATTACAAAGACAACACCAAAGGGAGTAGTAAAGATTGACCGCTCCACCACACTAAGCATTTCAACTGAAACTGCAGTTGACAGAAAAGTCAGAGTGACATACGAAGAAGTCGGAGGTTTAGGTGAAAAAGTAAAAGCAATGAGAGAGATTGTTGAACTCCCATTAAGACATCCAGAATTATTCTCCAGATTAGGAATTGAACCACATAGTGGAATTTTACTTTACGGACCGCCTGGATGTGGCAAGACCTTGCTTGCAAAAGTTATGGCCAGTGAATCAGAAGCTAACATGTTCCCAATTAACGGTCCAGAAATTATGAACAAGTATTATGGTGAAACAGAAGCAAAGCTAAGAGACATCTTCAAAGAAGCAAAAGATAATTCTCCAAGCATAATTTTCATTGATGAGATTGATGCCATAGCCCCAAAGAGAGAGGAGGCATACGGAGATGTCGAAAAAAGAGTAGTTGCTCAGCTTTTGGCTTTAATGGATGGTCTAAATGATAGAGGCAACGTAATTGTTCTTGGCGCAACAAATAGACCAGACAGTGTTGATCCTGCACTTAGAAGACCAGGCAGATTTGACAGAGAGTTTGAGATTTCAGTTCCAAATGAAGACGGAAGAATCGAAATTCTTCAAATTCACACAAGAGGAATGCCAATAGATGAAGACATTGATCTAAAAGACTTGGCATCAGAATTGCACGGATACACTGGTGCAGACATCAAATCACTTTGCAGAGAAGCTGCAATGAAATCAATTAGAAGATATCTACCAGAAATAGATCTTGAAACAGAAAAAATTCCTTCTGAAGTATTACAATCAATGAAGATCAAGTTAATTGACTTTTACGATGCAATGCATGAGGTGGTACCTACGGCCATGAGAGAGGTCTATGTTGAGCGACCAAAAGTTTGGTGGCAAGATGTAGGAGGACTAGATGATATCAAAAAAGCATTAACAGACAATTTG
Source organism: Candidatus Nitrosopumilus sp. (assembly GCA_003702525.1). GTDB lineage: Archaea > Thermoproteota > Nitrososphaeria > Nitrososphaerales > Nitrosopumilaceae > Nitrosopumilus. Next base: position 21,962 of record REGJ01000018.1, on the reverse strand, counting down.
ATTCTAGCAATGAATGAGCCAAGTAAATTTACAAAAATGGGAATCAAGCCTCCAAAAGGTGCATTGATTTACGGACCGCCTGGATGTGGCAAGACCTTGCTTGGAAGGGCACTTGCAACAGAAACTGGTGCAAATATGATTTTGGTTAGAGGACCTGAAATTCTTTCAAAATGGGTTGGGGAATCTGAAAAAGCTGTTAGAGAAATTTTCAGAAAAGCAAAAGCATCATCACCATGTGTAGTCATTTTTGATGAATTAGATTCACTTGCGCGTAGCAAATCAGGGGAAGGTGGAGTGGGAGAAAATATTCTCAGTCAATTACTCACAGAAATTGAAGAAGGAAGTTCCTCACGGGTTGTAGTAATAGGAATTACAAACAGACCAGATGTGGTAGATAATTCATTATTAAGAACAGGAAGACTAGATTTGGTCTTGTATGTTGAAGCACCTGATGAGAAAGGACGGCTAGAAATTATCAAAATCTTAACAGAGAAAATGCCATTAACAAGTGACGTACAGTTACAAGAGATTGCAGTAGCAACTCAAAACTATACAGGTGCAGATTTGGCAGCATTATGTAGAGAAGCAGCAGTTCAAGCCATGCAAAATAATTCTACAAAGATATCTAGTCAAGACTTTGCAAACAGTTTGAAACATGTCAGACCTTCAATTACAAAAGAAGTTGATCAATGGTACAAATCAGTTAAGGAAAGTATATCTAACGTGGTACCAAAGACAGGAGATAAAACATTCTACGGATAAAAATGGCAATTCCAATCAGAAATACAGTATTTGACAAAATCAAAGATGCAGGTTCACTAACAGATGTTGAGCTTTACAAATCTCTTACAAAAGATGGATTTACTATGGCAGAAGCCAAATTTAACAAAATACTTTTGGATTTAGAAATTCTTGGACTCATCAAAGTATCATGGATTACAAAAGATGAGCGTAGAATTGAGGTTTTCGTAGAAAAAGTAGAAGTCGATGAAGTCGATGAACAAAACAAGGAAATGATGGAAAAAGACTACGAAGCAAGCTTCCCAGGTTTTGAAAAATAGTTCCTAGAACAAAGGAATGTGAAATGCTGCATCTAGTGCAACTGCAACAAAAATTATTGTAAGATAAGGTGCGGTGACCTTGTATGCCTTCCAAGCAAATTCCGACGTAGGTGTCTTTGTTAGTTTGTAATGATATGCCAACATCAATCCACCAGATACAGCTGCAATTATTGTATACACAACTCCCATTCCATCGGGAATGAATGAAAGTGCCAAAGAGTAAGGGAGTAAAATTATTGTGTTTCCTAAAATGTACTTTGAAGTTTTTTGCATTCCAATTACAACAGGCAACATTGGAACTTCGGCTTGTGCATATTCATCTTTAATTTTCATTGCAAGACACCAAAAGTGTGATGGAGTCCAAACAAAAACTAAGAATCCAACTAGGAATCCTAAAAGATCCATGCTTCCAGTAGCTGCAGACCAACCAGCCCATGCAGCAGCACTACCAGCAATACCACCAATTACAATGTTTGAGGTGTTTAGTCGTTTAAGCCAAGCAGTATAGATTATGACATAAGAGAATATTCCAACTGCGATAAAGAATGCAGAAACTGGATTTAATGCAAAGAATCCGTAAATTACAGAAATGCAACTTACAGCCAAACCATAAATCAAAACATGAGATGCAGCCATTCTTCCAGAAGGAATAGGTCTTTTGCTTGTTCTCTCCATTTTTGGATCAATGTCTCGGTCATAATAGTGATTCAAAGCACTAGAACCAGCTGATGCCAATGCTCCAGCAATAATGATGTGCAAATATGACCAATAATCAAGCTCAGGAGTACCCGGAACAAGCTTACTTGCAGCATACATTGAGGTAACTGCAGTAATCACTAGAAGAACAACTATCCTTGGTTTGGATATCTCCATTATTTCATTAAATCCCAATCTCACTCTATCCTAGTCCAAAGCCATTTAATTTCTTCGTCTATTGATCCGTACCATTTCAAAAGGAATAAGTATCTCAGCCCTACCAGCTACGTTAAATGAGTAATTGGGACCTCATGATGCCGGGAATGGGACTTACATCCATAGGATTGGCTGGAGTCGTCATATCATATTCCCACATAGCACACACATTCATTGATGGAATGCATGCCTTGACTGGCCTTACCATGTTCATAGGACTGATCTTCTTGGCAGCAGGCATCTTAGATGGAGGAATCTCAACTAGCAATAGAGCAAAAGCAACAGTTTTGGTAATTGCTTCAATTTCGCTAGGATTTGGAATGTATGCATTTACAATGAATACTTCAGCTTATACTGTTACAATTGCTGGAATTTTGATGGCAATAGCATTCCCAGCAATCATCATAGCATATCTTGCAATGAAGCATCCACAGTACTTGAAACCAGTAGGTTCCATAGTCGGAATGGCATCAGCTGCAGGAATTATCGCATGGGTTGCATTTGGATTTGTTAGTCCAGATCAATACATGATTCCACAAGAAGTTGAGGTTGAAGAACCAAATGCAGAAGAAGTCGCACCAGCAGGACCAGTATTCACAATTGAAATGCTTGAAGGTTCAGCTGAAGAAGGAAACCCAGATTATGGACCAGATGCAGCAGTTGTTCAACAAGGACATGTTGTAGAATGGGTTAACGTAGATGCTGCAGCACACACTGCAACAAGTTCTGCAGACTTTGGAGAAACATTTGACACAGGACTCTTAGGTCCAGGAGAATCATTTACACTTGATACAAGTAATTTAGAAGTTGGCGAGTATGAATACTTCTGTATTGTACATCCTTGGATGGTTGCAACATTAACCATTGAAGGTGCAAAAGAACCAATCAAAGTAGTAATGCCAGAAGGAGCAGCAGTTCCAGAAGAAGGTCAAATCTATTATGAACCAGAAGTAGTCACAGTGTCTGTTGGAGATACTGTTCTATGGGATAATGCAGACACTACAGTACATACTGTAACCTCAGGTATGCCACCAACAGATGCAACAGGAGTATTTGATTCTGAAATGATGATGGCAGGAGATAGTTTCGAATTTACATTTACAGAAGCAGGAACTTTTGATTACTACTGTACATTCCATCCATGGATGGTAGGAACTGTTATTGTAGAATAGATTTGCAGAAAATCATCTTATCAATTTCAGATAAAAAAATTCTAACAGAACATGCTGAAAATGAAAAACCAAATGAATCATGTGCCATATTATTTGGCAAAGAAAATACAGTTTCAGATATATTTTTGACAAAAAATATCGAAGAATCACCCGTAAATTTTACCATCTCAAATGAGCAATTAATTCAAGGATACAAGATTGCCGAAGAAAAAAAGGTAGATGTGATAGGGATTTTTCACTCACATCCAAATTCTGAGGCATACCCATCAAACACTGATAAAAAATTCATGCAAAGCAATCCAGTTGCATGGGTAATTTACTCTGGTGCAAACAGGGATTTTAGAGCATATTTGCTAGAATCAGAAATCAAAGAAATTCCAATTGAGGAAAAATAATCAGGCCTTTCTAAAAGTAGCCTTTGTGCCATCATCCATGTCAAGAATGGATTTGTCTGGAGATATTACTTTACCAATAACATTCACAGGAGATGCAGGAGTTATCTCTCCAGGTTCTCCAATTGGAGTAGGACCATAAAACAAACAGATTGCTTTTCCTGTTGGCCAATAAGCAACATCATTGAGTTCAACAGGAGACTTTGCATTTTCTTCAGGCTGACTGATTGGAGATTTTGAAGAATAGATTTCATCTCCCCAAACATTTAGATCTACGGTAAAGGGTAATTTTTCAATAAATTCATTTACAGTTTTAGGAGAATAGGAATCATCTAATTCTAAAAGTATCTTTGAAGAATCAACATCAACATGAACCGTATGTTTCATAGTTTTCTAACAAATTTGGCATACATAAGAGTACTCAGTTAATCCTATCTCGTAATTGATGGCAATCACAAATGCAACCCTTTTGGCATTTGATTCGTTTGCAATCAGAACATACGTTTTTGTTCCAATAAGGTGCAGTGTTCATATCAATACCTCTGAGTGATCTTGTAAGAGCCTTTCTTCATCAAGATTATGATTCTTAACAAAAAGATTACCCATATTCCCATCAACAGAACATAAAGTACAGAGGCTCCAGTGTTTTCAGGAATTGGAGGTTCTTCTATTTCGGCTGGAGGGTCAAATGGTGCAACATATGAAATTCCAAGAAATATGGGAATAACAACTAGAACTACGATTGGAAGAACCATTTCTATTAATTATATGGGCTGTAATTTGTAAATATCTTTACAACAGAATGAAAGTAAATATCTCGGATATCATCTTCAGTTGAAACTGCAAGAAGATTAACAATATCAGATGCAGTGATAATTCCAACTACAGCATCATTATCAATGACAGGTAATTTCCTAATGCCTCTTTCATGCATGAGGTCAGCAGCTGATCTTACAGAATCATCAGACCCAACTGAAAACATCGGAGACGACATAATTTGTTTTACAGATGTGGTTATTGGATATGCATGAGCTACAATTTTTGCTGAAAAATCTCTATCAGTAACAATTCCAACAGGAGTGTTATTTTCCATGACAATAATTGCACCAACCTTGGCATCCTCCATCATTTTTGCAGCTTCGTTTACGTTCATGGAAGAATCCACAGATATGACAGATTTTGTCATAACATCAGCAATAGTCATAGTTTTTCCATCAGACATCTTACAATTAATTTTAGAATAATTTCTTATTTTAGACTCTTCCAGAATATCAAGAGTGAAAATCATAAAAGATAATCACAATTATTTTTAAATGAAAAATTCTCATTACTGTATTATGGTAGGTAAGATTTCAAAGATCCTCGTTCCACTTGATGGTTCTTCAAACTCCTTTAGAGGATTAGACATGGCAATTCACATGGCAAGGGAAAGTCATGCCACAGTTACAGGAATCTACATACTTGGAATTACAAAGCCAAGAACCAATGATCCAATTACACCAGTAGAAAAAATTCTGTTAGAACATGCACAAAAAATAATGAAAAAAGCAAAACTAAAGGCAGCAAAAAAAGGAATTTTGTTTTTTGATAGAGTCTCATATGGTGACGAAGGAAAAAGAATTGTAGAGATTGCTCAAAAGAATAATTTCGATATGATCGTTATTGGTTCAAGAGGAATGGGAACTGCAAAAGAGATGTTCTTGGGAAGCACATCAAATTATGTTCTTCATAAATCAAAGAAACCAGTTCTAATTGCAAAATAATTTAATTTTTGAGTGATGATAATTTGAAAATGGTAAAATCAAACACTCAAGAAAATACATTACTAGTTGGATTTCCTAGCAATGGGCTTGTAGGAACATTTACGATTTCATATATGATTAATTCTCTAAAGATGAAGCAAATCGGAGAGATTGAGGTACCAGACTTGCCATCTACATTGTTTGTAGAAAATGGAGAAATACTTGCCCCAATCAGAGTCTACAATAAAAAAAATATTTCTGTAATAATTTCAGATGTTCCGTTTAATCAGTACTTGGCAGAAGGTTTTGCACATGCATTATACGAATTTTGTAAGAAAAACACGATAAAAAAAATAATTATTGTAAGTGGCATGGAAACTACCAATCAGGAAAAAAAGGCACCAAAGATTTTGGGTCTAGTTACACATTCAACATTAGAAAATATATTATACAAAAACGAAATTCCAAAATTCTTAGATGGTTCAATTTTTGGAACAGATGCAGCAATAATTTCAGTTTTTAGAAAAACAAAAATCCCAGCACTGGTATTATATGCTGAATGTCACCCATTTTTCCCAGATCCTGAAGCATCAATAGTTGCAATAGAGACACTTGCAGGTATTTTAGATGTCAAAGTAGACATTCAAGATATCAAAAACAGGATTGACAAACTACGAATTCAACACAGAAAGTTAATGGAAGAGACAATTCGTACATTACAACTACAGCAAGAGAAACAGGGAAGGACACCCCAGATATACAGGTGATTAGATGAGAGATGATTTTAAGATAAGAACAATGTTTCCACCTATAGGATCATTGATTGACGATATTGAACATAGAATTCTATCTCCGTTGTCATATCTCAAAGAATTTGACAACCATTGGTTGTTGGAACTGGATTTGCCAATGGTAAACAAAAAAGACATCAAAGTTACTTTTGATGGAAACATGATAAACGTAGAAGCAAAACTCAACGAAAAGTACTCTGAAGAAAAACTAGGAAAAATTTCAAAGTTTGAGTATTTCAAAAAATCATTGTCACTGCCTGACATGATTGATGCAAAAAAGACAACTGCTAAATTCCAAAAAGGTAGGCTAGAAATAAAAATTCCAAAAAAATCAACTGGACGCTCCATTAAGATTAGTTAGGAAGCCAGACTTTCATTTTGAATTAAATATGCCTTTTTTTGATTATATTCATGGAAATTCACGTATACGACACTTATGTCAAAGCAGCAGACGGTCACACCATGCACTTTGATGTAATTACTGGTGAAAAAGACCACGATAAAGCCATCACATATGGTAAAGAATGGTTGAAATCCATTGGAGAAGAAAATGCAACAATGACACAAAATGAATGTCAGTTTTGCCACTCCCAAGGAGCACCAGAGCCTGTAGAACAGGCAATTAAGGAAAACGGCTACTTTATCCAGAAAATGGAAGGCTGTCCTTAAACACTTTTTTCCTTTTTCAAAAGAATTAGTTTTTTTATCATCAGATATTCTAACCTACATGGTAGAACACAAGTATTCAAAATGGACAGTTGAAGGAGACAAAAAAATAGAGTGGATTTGCGGATGTTTTCAAACAGCTGATAACTTTTTCAAATTTTGTGAGATGCACGAAGGTACTTTGAAAAAAGCAATTCAAGCTCAAGTAGACGAGTTAGATCTAACACAAGTTGTTGAAGAAAAATCTTAGAGTGCAATAATTGCGACAAATGCAGATACGAATACGATTGCAATTGTGTTTAGTAATTTGATTACAGTGTTAAGAGCAGGTCCTGCTGTGTCTTTGTATGGGTCGCCAATAATATCACCAACTACTGCAACTTTGTGAACATCAGAACCTTTTTCGCCTTTCATTTCAACTAGTTTCTTTGCATTATCCCATGCGCCACCAGTATTTGCCAAGTGGTATGCAAGTAGAATTCCAGTAACTAGAGAGCCCATTAACAATCCTGCTACTGCAGTTGGACCGAGTAATACTCCTAAAATGATTGGAGCAATAATTGCGACAAGTGCTGGTTTGTACAATTCTTTGATGGATGCAACTGTAGCAATATCTACACATTTTGCATAATCTGGTTTTGATTTTCCTGTAAGAATACCATCATCAGCTTTGAATTGACGTCTAACTTCATCAACCATCTTTCCTGCTGCACGAGATACACCATTGATTAGTTGTCCAGTAATGATAAATGGAATCAAACCACCAATTAGCAATCCAATGACAATTGCTGGATTAGTCAAACTGTAATCTAAAGCACCTTCAAAGACGTGTGATGCTTCGAATTGGAATGCCTGAATCATTGCCAATGCGGCAAGTGCTGCACTTGCAATTGCAAAGCCTTTGGTTACAGCCTTTGTGGTATTTCCAACTGCATCAATTTCATCAGTGACTTTACGGTTTTCTTCGCCCATTCCAGTCATTTCAACAATACCACCAGCATTATCTGCAATTGGACCAAATGCATCAATACTAAGTACAATACCTGCAAGACTCAACATTGCCATTGCAGTCAATGCAGTACCAAAGATTCCGTAAAGAACTGGGTCAGCACCTTCAGGTGCTGCTGCAGATGCAATACTGTATGAAATGATGATTGCGACTACTAGTGCAATCATAAATGGTCCAGTTGATTGCATTCCTTTGATAATTCCCATTAATGTTAATGATGCATATCCCCATTTTGCTGAGTCTGCAATTTCTTGAACAGGTCCTTTCTTGTAACTTGTATAGGTATCAGTAATTTTTTGAATTACGGGTACCAAGATTACACCAATTACAGTAGAGCCAAACAAGGCATATGAGGCCATAGAATCACCGATGAATTGTGTGATGAATACATAGTTTAGTCCAATTGCAATTGCAGCTGAGACATAAAATGAACGATTAAGCGGCTTCATTACATCCGTTATGTTTTTGGAACCAACAATGACAACACCGATGATGGATGCAATCATTCCAGATGAACCGATTAGAATTGGATAAAGGAAAAAGTTTGGTGCGCCAATTAATGCAGCAATTAACAATGCTGCTAGAATAGTTACAATGTATGATTCGTAAACATCAGAACCCATACCCGCGGCATCACCTACATTATCTCCGACATTATCTGCAATTGTTGCAGGGTTTCTAGGATCATCTTCAGGAATATTTGCTTCTACTTTTCCTACCAAGTCAGCACCCATGTCTGCTGCCTTTGTGAAAATGCCACCCCCAATTCTGATGAATAATGCAATGAGACTTGCGCCGATACCTACACCAGCAATAGTAATTGGATCTGGATAAATTAGATAAAGTCCTGTGATTGCCAACAATGCCATTGCAGGAACTGCAAGACCTACTGTTGCACCACCTCTAAATGCCATAGCAAAGGTTTGACCTAAACCAGTGCCACTTAGATTAGCAGCTCTAACTGCTGCTTTTACGGTAATTTTTAATGAAATGATTCCTGCTACTGCTGAAAGTGCTGCACCTACTGCAAATGCAATTCCATTTGACGGAGTTAAGAAGATACCAATAATCAAAGTAAGTGCTATAGCTACTGGAACAATAATTTTCATCTCTCTTTTGAGAAATGCAGAAGCTCCTTCTTTAACGGCATTTGAAATATCAAGCATCTCTTTTGTTCCAGCTGGTTGCTTTGAAATCCAAGCAACTAATCCACCAGCAACTAAAAATGATGCTATTCCTGCGATAAATGGCAGAATCTCAGAGATTTCCATATTATACTCGCATGCCCAAGTCTGGGAAATATAAATCAAATAGCGTTGGTTTTGTTTCTTTTTCTATAGGGCAAAAAGGATTTGCCACGCAAACCTTGTCTAACTAGTTTGTTGAATCGTTTACCATGTGCAAGATATGGAAATCGCATATGGATCAGTTCATGAACAATTGTATTTTCCAGAGTTTTCTCATCGGGAATTTTTCTCACATTAATGAAAACTAGATTGTGTTGAAGATAAGACACCCCATAATACTTGTAAGCAGATGTACGTCTTCCTTCAGTCATTTCTTTTGGAGCATCAAGAACTTCTTTGGTAGTTAACAGAATAGTAGGTTCTGGAATTGAAAATCTGTTAGAATAAATTCCAACTTTTTCTAAAATTTGTAATTTTAATTCAGGATCAATCTTCACACAATCCAATCTTGTAATCTGCGTTTATCTTGGAATGTCAATTCTTGTAAGAAATTTGGTTGATTTTCATTCTTCAAAATTAGGAATTAATAGGGTCAGAGGTTTTAGTAGTGTAATCATTAATCATACAGCCACCGTCTCATCATACCCCTTATTCCATTAAATCAAGTAGACTCTGTGCTTTATTTCTAATTTCTGAGGTAATTTTGACTATCACTAGTCCTTCATTAGGTTGTCCATACATCACAACAGAATTTTCAGGGGCATGTATGCATACAGGCAATACCAAGAGATCTTCTTCACCAGTTACAAGAATACGTATTGGAGATTTCATTGAAAATGCCTTTTTGATAACATCAATACTTTGAGAAGTAATTTCAGCGGGAGGATTGTCAACTGCAATCTCAGTTGCGTTTACAAGTTTTGGGGGCTCTCTTTTTTCTCTTTTCTCAATACCATCTACAATTTGCAGTGATGGAATCAAGTCAAAATCAATCATCTTTTCAGTAGTTCTATCACCAACTGTAATGATGTAGGAGTTTTGTTCAAGGTGTTTTAGAATACTTTCTTTGTCTGCTTGACTTTCAGGCAAAAGAACGCCCAAAGGGATTTTCATTTGCTCTCTTAGAGAATCAGGTAACTTCACAAAAATCGATTCTAGTTAGTACTTGCCTCTGGAGCAGATTCTTCATTAGAGCCTTCAGACTCCATCTCTTCTTGAAGTTTTGCTGCAAGAATACTACATTGTGCTGCGATATTTTTTGCAGCAATTCTAAATGCATCAGCACTTGGAGAATCAGGGTTTGTAATCATGATTGGTTTTCCTATATCAGAGCCAGACATGATTCCAGAGTTTAATGGAATTTCACCTAGGAAAGGCATGTTGTGTTGTTCACTAATCTTCTTTGCACCACCATCACCAAAGATGTAATGTCTTTCATCACAGTTTGGACATATGAAATGACTCATGTTTTCAACAACGCCAATAATTGGGACATTTAGTTTCTCAAACATTCCAATTGCCTTTACTGCAACATTACTTGCAACATCTTGAGGAGTTGTAACTACTAAAATTCCAGTAATAGGAATTGTTTGTGCAAGAGTTAATGGAATATCACCAGTTCCTGGAGGAAGATCTACAATAAGATAATCCAAGTCAGACCAGTTTGTATCGACTAGAAATTGTTTAAGAATACCTGAGATAATTGGACCACGGTAAATTGCTGCTTGGTGTGCTTGTTCTGCAAAGAAACCAAATGAAACAACTTTGAGACCGTTTGATTCTGCTGGTTGGAGTTTGTTGTCTTCAACTTCCATGAATCCATCTTTCATCCCAAGCATCAAAGGAATACTTGGACCATAGATGTCAGCATCAAGTAATCCGACTTTGGCACCTGTTTGTTGTAGTGCCAAAGCTAAATTCAAAGAAACTGTTGATTTACCTACACCACCTTTTCCACTTGCAACACCGATAATGTTTTTGACTGTAGCCATTCCAGTGTCTGCATCAAGTGAACGTCCTTCCATTACTTTTGCAGTTACATTCATGTCAAAGTTTTTCAATTCACTAAGTTCGCCAATTGCTTTTCTTACATCATCTTCAATTTCGACGTTAAAAGGACAAGCAGGTGTAGTTAGTTCTAGTGTAAATTTCAAATTTCCATCGGTTAATTCCAAGTCTTTGATCATTCCCATTGATACAATGTCTTTTTTCAAGTCAGGATCAATTACAGTACTAAGTTTCTCAAGGACTTGATCTATGCCAACCATTGCGTCAAAAAACCCGTCTACATTATTTAAACATAAGTCGGAGCCAAAAAGAAATTATCATTATTTTGTAAAATTAGCAAAATCTTTGGAAAAATGTGCCCAAATTACCCAAAGATTCATAAATTGAAATTCAAGAAAAACAGCACAGTTGTTTTCTATATCTACCCTAGTTGACGTTGTCAGGATTCCTCCAAGCTTGTTTGGAACCACACTCAAAAAGGCAGCAGTAAACATTCTCAAAGAAAAGTACGAGAGTATGATTAATGCAGACTTGGGTTACATCATTATGATTTTAGATGCTAAAGTTGATGAGATGGGAAAGATGATTGCCGGAGACGGCGGAACATTCCACAGAGTCCAATTTGAAGCATTGACATTTTATCCAAAATTACAAGAAATTGTACAAGGAGAAATCGTAGACATTACAGACTTTGGTGCATTTGTAAGAATTGGTCCAACTGACGCATTACTTCACTTGTCACAAGTTATGGATGATTATCTAAAGAGCGATGTGAAATCTGGAATGATTTTAGCCAATCAAAGTGGAAGAACATTAAAAGTTGGTTCTACACTTCGTGCAAGAATTACTGCAGTATCATTAGGTAAAGCAGCTGCAATGGGTAAAATCGGAATTACATGTAGACAACCATTCCTTGGTGCAGATGAATGGATTGAAGAAGAGATTAAGAAGTCTTCTGGCGGTGCAGAAGAGCCAGCAAAAGAAGCTAAAGTAGAGGCAAGTTAAGATGGCACGAGAAATGGCATGCAGAAAATGCAAGTATGTAACTGTTGGAAAAGTTTGTCCAGTATGCAAATCATCAGATTTAACACCAGATTGGAGTGGAGTTGTACTAGTAGTAGATCCAACAAACTCTGAGATTTCAAAAACTCTTGGCATCACTCAGAAAGGCAAGTACGCAATCAAAGTAACATAAAATTTCTAAATCTTTAAAATCAAACTCGCATTTTATCATAATGTTGTCATTTAATTCTAAAAAGCAGTTATCACAATTCCTAGCCGAAGACATTGGTAAAGGAGACATTACAAGTGCATTACTACCAAAGAAAAGAATCACAGTCAGAATAATTTCAAGAGAGTCAGCAATTGTTGGCGGAGCTGCATATGCAAAGCAGATTTTCAAAATCAAAGGATGTAATGCACGAATATCAAAGAAAGATGGCTCAAAAGTAAGACCAAACCAAACAATTATGACCATATCAGGCGACTCTGGAAAGATTTTGACGTGTGAAAGAACAGCATTAAATCTCTTAACAAGAATGAGTGGAATTGCAACTCAAACAGATGCACTTGTAAAAAAAATTCCAAAGAAAACTAAACTCTATGCCACAAGAAAGACCGCACCAGGATTACGATACTTTGACAAAGAAGCAGTAGAGATTGGCGGAGGTAAAAAACACAGATTACGATTAGATGAGATGGTAATGATCAAAGATAATCACATTGCAGTAGGCAATTCACTTGAATCATTAATCAAAAAGGCAAAGAAAAAGCACAGAAAGTTTGAAGTCGAGGTTGAAAATACAAAAGATGCAGTTCTTGCTGCAAGAGAAGGTGCAACAATCATCATGCTAGATAACTTTACTCCAAATCAGATCAAAAAGACAATTGCAGTTCTAAAAAATCAAAATTTGCGAAACAAAGTTTTGCTTGAAGCATCCGGTGGAATCAATTCAAAAAATATTTCCAAGTACGGACAGACTGGTGTGGATATAATTTCAGTTGGAAGCATTACAAATTCCGTTAAAGGAATTGACATGAGCTTAGAAATCTAGTCATATCTAGGCAGTTTTCCAAATTTATCAAAATTCTTTTGGATTTCAGAATCACTAAAACCGTATTTTATGTTAAGTTCTTCATTGAACTGAATCATTTCAACGCGCGTCATTGATGCATATTTCACATATTCCCTTAGAGCATCGTGATAAGTTCCGCCATTATCAAGCACCATCTGTTTTGCAGCACGTGCAACCTTTACCTTGCTATCAACATAGTTGAATTGGTCCCAGTAGAGACCATGATGAGTTGCATTAACGCCACCAAGAAAAGTAGCAAATGCATTTTGAGGTGTGTAAGGCTCATAATCTTTATTCATCCTATCAAGTTGTTTTTGGAGAATTTCTTGAGAAAGTTTTCTTTGCTCGTCAATTGCCAACTGCTCAGAGGTCTTTTCTAGATGTTTTCCTGCTTGAAGTTCCTTTAGAATTTGTTTTGATTGTTTGATTTTTTCTAACATCTGTTTTGCAACAGAGCTGGACTTTATCTCATCACCTGAAATTGATTCATACTGAAATTCTGTATGATTACTTTGTGCAAATGCAAAGCTACCTGAAAATATCATCAACGATGAGAATACAGTAACCATTAACTGAATTGTAAACTTGTGCCCCACAGCATCATGGAAAAATTACAATCTATTTACCGGATACTTGCCAATTCATAGCAAGTCTTAATAGCAATAATTCAAAGTTCAGGGTCCAAATTGAGTGATTTAGAATTTGTCACGAATTTAATTCAGACAATAAAGACTGGGCAGATTTGTTTTTCGGGTCCACCTCTTGGATTTTTTCACAGCACTGAAGTGCGCGTTTGTTTTCACCTAATTTTTGATGAGAGTATGCTTTGAGAAGCAATACGTCAACATCATACGAACCAATTTCAAGTGCTTTGTCAAAATGAGAGATTGCTGTCTTGTACTTTTTTTTCAGATAATAGATTCCACCTACAGTAAATAGAGCATCATGATTGTTTGGCACCATTCTAAGATATTCTGTGCCTGATTTTAGAGCCTCATCATACTTTTTTTGCTTGGCAAGTTTTTTGAATTCTTTGAATTTTTCTTGATTTCTTTTTTGGTTAGGATCCTTTGGAGTTCTACTGAATAATCCAACCAAAACAGTCACACAGTCTAGCTTATTGCAAGCATTCTATCAATTGCTAAACGTGCCTTGTCTGCAACATCTTTTGGAACAGTAACAACATTTTTCTCATTTACAAGTGCGTCATGAACTTTTTCAAGTGTAATCATCTTCATGTATTGACATTCAGCTTTTTCTGAAGCTGGAATGAATTTCTTGTCAGGATTTTGTTGTCTCATTCTGTATAGTATTCCAGTTTCAGTTGCAACAACAAAGTTCTTAGATTTTGATTCTTTTACGTGATTTAGCATTCCTTCAGTTGAAAGAATCGAAACTTTTTGGTCATCAAAACTTCCATCAGCAACATCATACATCATTGGAGTGGTACAGCTGCATTCAGGGTGAATTACAAACTCTGCATCTTTCATTGAATCTAATTTTTTAGTAACGTCTTCAGGAGTGATTCCTGCATGAACGTGGCATTCACCTGCCCAAATATGCATATTTTTTCTACCAGTCATTTTTGCAACATAAGAACCCAAGAACATATCTGGTAAAAACAAAATTTCTTTATCTTCAGGAATTGCTTTTACAACATTTACTGCATTTGATGAGGTACAACAATAATCAAGCTCAGCTTTGATTTCAGCAGTTGTGTTAACATATCCAACTGCAATTGCACCTGGATGCTGTTTCTTCCAATTTCTTAGTTCATCAACAGTGATTGAATCAGACAGGGAACATCCAGCTTCTAAATCAGGTAAGATTACCTTTTTTTGAGGACTAATGATTGCTGCAGTTTCAGCCATAAAGTTGACACCACAGAACAGAATTGTTTTTTGAGGAACTTTGGCTGCCTGTCTTGACAAGCCTAAAGAGTCACCTGTAAAATCTGCCACATCCTGGACTTCAGGAATTTGATAATTGTGAGCAAGAATGACTACGTCTTTTTCTTTTTTGAGACGTTCAATCTCTTCTTTGAGTTTAGAGGTCTGTTGTACGAGCATAAACCATTGAAATTTCGATTGGTGGGGATTTAAAGAATGGGATCGCGCCTAGAATTTTCACATATGTGAAAAATAGTGGCAATTATTGCCACGTTATGTGCCAATCTGAATATCATCTGAACAGTATTTTTTCAGAGTTTCAATTGCAGATAATATTGCTAGTCTGCTAGTTTTTGGATTGTTTGCATCAGGGATATTTTCTATTGTAAAGGTCATTTTTCCAAACTTTCCTGTAGCCTCTATGTGATGAGTGTTCTTGTCAGTGTTAGGATCTGCTACAATTTTTACGCTAGTCTTTTCACTGCCAATTCCAGTTAGTGACAAAAGTGCTGCAACGTTAATGTTTGCAGGAAATAGTGTAACAGCTTCCTTTGCAGTTCCCTCATACACTACAGTTGAAGAATTAATTTCATCTAGATTAATGTCAGAAGTTTCAAAAAACTTTGCGCCTTTTAGTGAACGTGGATGTTTTGTTGTGGTTATAGATAGAGATTCCAATTCATCTTTGATTGATTTTATTCCATCCAATCCAGCAATGGCACCAGAAGGAAGATAGATTGTTTTTTTAAAGTCTTTACATGCGTCTGACAAAATATCATAGATTGATTCATCAAGTAGTGCGCCAACACTCATGATCATCAAATCCTTTTTGTTTTGCAATACACTTAGTGCCACATCCTTTACTGCATCTTGGGATGCTGCTTCAACAACAATATCTATGGGCTGAGAAGATAGAAGGTGAGAGTTTTCAACAATTTCTGGTTTGTTGTTTAGTTTTTCAACAAGAGCAGATGAGGCATCCTTTGAGGCATCAAATACATGAGTAAGTGTTGCTGGGAAGCTTTCAGAATCAATTGCCAATGCGATTTGTGTTCCCATAGAACCACATCCAAGAAGGGCTATTCGTTTCAAACAGAATATCTAGAAAACATCACTTAATTAATCAATAAATTTTAGGAGCGTGTAGGGTTAAAGAAGTTTAATAATAATTTCAAAATTAAAAAATTATGAAAAATCTAACAATTTTTGACAAATCAGATTCAGTATCCGAATATTCAGAGATGGCAGATAGATTAATTGAAATTCTTTCAGATTTTGGATTAACAGAAAATGAGGCAAAAATTTTCATTTTTTTGGGAAAATACGGTAAAAAAACAGCGCATGAAATTACAAAATCAATAAGCACTCCAAGAAGTGAAACCTACAGACTGCTCAACAACTTACAAGAAAAACATTTGGTGGATGCAACACTTGAACAACCAATGACTTATTCAGCAATCATACCAAAAAATGTCATTAAACAGCTCATTAGTGAAGAAAAAACAAAATTAAAAAGATTAGAAGAAGAGGGGAAAGAATTTGAAAAAGTTTGGGAGCAAATTCCAGAATTTCAAATTGAAGAAAAATCCCAAAAAGAATACAAATTTCAAATTCTACACGGAGAGACCCAAACAAATAACAAAATTTTAGAGTTGATAATAAAATCAGAAAAAGAGATTCTCATAGTAGGGTCACAAAAAGATTTTATCAGATTTTATCATTCAGATGTTTTGGAAAAAGTAAAAAAATCAAAAGTAGATGTGAAGATTTTAGGTACTGATATTTCTAAAATCAAAGATTTATTTAAAAAAATTAAAAAAAATTCTGTGAAATCAATTTCTGAAGAAATTAGAAAGAAACAATGTTTTGTTTTGTCGGATAGATCAGAAGCTGTTTTCTTTATGAAAGACACAAGTAAAAAATCATTAGTGGCAACATGGACAGATTCAGAATTAATGTTAAACTCTTTAGGATTATTGTTTGACATGATGTGGGTAAACAAGAAAGACATAGAAGGTAAAAAAGAAGTAAAAGAGTTCGAAGTAGATGCAGAATTCAAACTAAGAGAATTAAAACAAGAAATGATAATTTTAGATGAGATAAATGAATATTTAAGAAATCAAAAAAGATAGTTAACTATTCAGTGCCTCAAGAAGCACATCTAGTTCTGCAGGTTTTTTAAGAATGGTAAAAACTCCTTGATCTCTGAGTTGTTGCATTTGGTCTTCATCAATGATTGATGCTGTAAGTACAATGATTTTTGTGGTCTTGATTTTGCCAGATTTTGATAGACTTTCAATTACCCTAATTCCAGAGAAATCAGGCATTGCCAAATCAAGAATCACAGCATCAAACTTTTTGTTTTCAATTAAAGATAGTCCATTTCTACCACTATTTGACACGGTGCATGTGTATCCTTTGATTGTAAGATATTTCTCAAGCATGGTAGTAATGCTAAGATTATCATCAACTATCAAAATGTCCATGTCAGATTACCACCATAGTAATTATAATTACCATTCCATTTTCAGAATTCTTTGCCATGATTTTTCCTTTCTGCATATTTACAAGATTCTTACATATAAACAGGCCCAACCCTAATCCAGGAACATTTCTTGTCAAATCCATATCAACCTGATAGAATTTTTGAAAAATTTTTTCTAATTCATATTCAGGAATTTTTGGTCCATCATTTTTAATAAAAATACGTACGTTGTTGTCATTTACTTTACAATTAACATGAATATTTGGTTTTTCAGATACCTTAATTGCATTATCAAAAATTTCTTTAATAATTATTTTAAATAATTCAGAATCACACAAGATGTCAATTTTTGGAGAACAGTTCAATTCAACAGGGTTGTTGTGTTCAAAAGAATCATCAATTATTTTTTGAAGGTGTTGAAATAAGTTAACTTTTGAAATTTCGGGTTCAAATGTTTTTGACTCAATTTTTTGAGTTAAAACAAATTTATCAAACAGTTTGTTAAGATCTGAAACACTGTTTAGAACTATACTTAATTTTTCTTTCTGGACATCATTTAATTTACCAAAAGAACCATTTTGCAACAATTCAGAATATGACAAAATAGGAACCAAAGGAGTTTTCAACTCATGAGATAAAATATGAGGAATGAATTGAAGTTTGTCATTAATTTTCTCAAAATAATCAGAAATTTCTTTTGTTAATCTTAATTCTTGTTTTAATTCATTGACTTCGTGTACATAATTAAGATCTGGGGAAGTTTTTAACTTTTGAATTAAAAATCGATTAACGTCTGTTAAAACAGAATTTTGTAGTTTCAATTCCATCAATTCTAATTCATGTTGTTTACTTGTAGTCATTTTTCACACACAACCGAACTTGATTGATCTCCATCATACAGGGATTCTATTGCATCTAAATTACACTCAGAAATGTATGGATAATCAGTTTGAATCGTAGGATGCATCAAGTCTTCAGGGGCAGTTGAGTGAGCTAGGCCAAAAGCATGACCCAATTCATGCCTAAGAATTGTTTTGAAAGAGTCCTCAGAAAGGGAATCAACATCATAAATTACAATATGAGATTTTAGAATTTGATTTTGAGAATCATCCACAATTGATCTTGTGTAACCACTGTACCCATCTGCATTTGAAAGTTTTGAGAATTCTATAGTTATATCGCCCTGACCTTGTTTGGATTCAATGATGTTGAATTTATGAGGGACAAATAATTCAGTATCTTTTTGAGCAATTTTTTCCAAAGCACCCGTCCAACCAGCAAAATATGTAGATGTCTGACCACTAGGTCCTTTATGCTGTAATGAATCATCAATTTCAATTTCTTCAGTATCATCAATTACAAACCGAGCCCAGTTGGAGAGTTCTGGGTAATCAGCTCCATTAACAAAATTGATATTTAGAATATCACCTTCAGCTAATTTCCAAGAAATCCATGTATCAACAGTGTCACCTTTAAGATTCTGAATAACAAATCCAGAAGTCATCAAATCTGATTCAGAGGTAGCGCTATCAAAATTAAAAGATCCAAATCCAAAAGCTATTGAAGATGCAACAATAATTGACAGCATGAAAGGTTTGGAAAAATACTTTGATGGTTTTTTAGCAGTTTCTATCTCCTTTGACAATAATTTTTCCTGAATAAGTTCAGCATTTTCTCGTTTATTTTTACGCAGTTTTTGCTGAAGTGTTTTAACGGTATTTTTTAAATTGCCATTTGCATGAGAGAAATTTTCAAGTATCCCTTCAAAAAGAACTTTTTCTTGCCTTAGTTCATTCAATTCTCTCTTGGTATCATCATCCATGAGAAACAATAATCCAAATCAGATTAAAAATACTGCTTGTTTGTGTTCAGACAGACATGAGGAGAACAGGTTGATTTCAGTACAGTCTGTCCTAGTTCAAACAAACCCCATAAATTATACCCATAAATTATACCCATAAGTATCTAATAAATTATGAAATATGTAGCCATAGTATTCGTAGTTCTTGTAGTTGTAGGCACATTATTTGCACTTAGTATTTCGTTAGATTCACCCAAAAAAATTGGAATTTCCACATGGGGAAGTAATGAAGATTATCAACTAAATTTACAGGGGTTCCAAGATGCTCTAAAATCTGAATTTGGAGATGAAGGAATCGAATTTATAATAAAAAATCCAAATGCAGATAAATTATCTCAGCTAAACATTGTGAAAGACTTTGATAAACAAAATGTAGATTTAGTCTATACATTAACAACACCAGGAACAAAAATTGCTCAAGAAATGCTCAATAAAAAACCAATAGTATTTTCATCCGTTACTTTTCCAGTTGAGGCAAAAATTGTTGATTCAATGAAATCATCAAAAAACAATCTAGTTGGAACTTCAAATTACATAGATGCTGAAGAACAAATAAAAAAAATCACAGAAAACACTGATGTCAAGAATTTAGCTTTTGTGCACAGAACACATGAAATAAATTCCATGATCCAATTATCATTGTTTGAAAACTACTTAGAAAAATATCAGATCAGTCTGACAGAGGTGCCTGCAAGTAATTTGGAAGAGTTAGAAGAAAGGGTTAATTTTGTTATCGATAGTGTTGATGGAGTGTATCTGGCATGTGATACATTAATTCAAACAGGAGGAGACATAATTGCAATCAACATTGCAACAGAAAACAAAAAACCATCATTTTCATGTGTGAAATCAGGAGTGGAGAATGGAGCAGTGTTTGGAATTGTTGCAGATAACTACAGATTAGGATACGAATCAGGATTAAAGGCAGTACAAATCTTAAACGGTGAACATCCAAGTAACATTCAATCTAGTTTTCCAGAAATTCAAACAATCATTGTGAATAAAGAAGCAGCAGAATTATTTGAAATGAATTTTGAAGGAATTGATACAGATTTGGAATACGTAGGAGTACTAGAAAAATGAAGATTGCAATCAGACTCACAATTTTGATGTTTTCTTTGAGTGTAATTCCATTAACATTATTGGCAATTCTTTCTATGAATGAAATAGACCAGAGTTTAGAAGCCGCAGAACTAGTAGCAATGGAAAGAGAGATTCAACATCAAATATTGCAAATGAAGGACAGGTTATCCTTTGGTTCTGAGGTGGGGTTAATCATTACAAGTGCACCTTCTATCAAAAATATATCTCAAATAATAAACAGTGAGGAAAAAAGTTCAGATGCAAATGATGTTTTAGAGTACGAATTTGACAGAGTAGGTGATTTTTGGAAGAGGATTTTAGAAGATAAAAATCAAATTCAATCAATTTCATTTGTCGATTTGAGAGGGTTTGAAATCATCAAGGTCTACAAAGATGAAAATGGGGAAATAATTAAATCCATACCTCACCATCACAGTAGTATCTTCACTCATGTTGGTTTAGTATCTGATATGGGGAATTTAGAACAAGGCGAAATGTTTACAGCAATTATAGACGCACAATTTCAAAATGAACAAAAATATTTGGTAGCACATGGGACTCCAGTTTCTGTAGATGAGAAGATTCAAGGGTATGTGGTTTGGGATTCATATCCAGATTTAGATATTTTTTCAGTTTTTGAGGACACCCATATCGAATATCATTTTTTTGATGAAAATTTATTTCACATATCATCGTCGGGGAATAATTTTCTAAGTGAAACATACAAATCAGGAACAGAGAATTTAGGAACGCAGGAAAGAGATTCATTTAAAAGAGAAGGAGTTGAGATTGCATACGGGAAGTTTTTTTACAACCAACATGATTTAGAAAAATATATCCTAGTTGTTGGAATAACGGATCAACATGAAACATCAATTCTTGGTTTAGTATTTGCCATTTCAGCGGTAATTGTTGGAATAGTAGTTTTCATTCTTGCAAGGTTCTTTTCACATCAATTTCTTAAACCAATAGAGTCACTTACAAAAATGTCACAAAAACTTCTTGTGGGAGATTTGACCCCTATGGAAATTAAGAAGAGATCAGATGAATTTGGAGAATTACTTACTAACTTTGATAATCTTACAAAAAAACTAAACGAATTTTCATCAGAGGTAACAAGAGTGGCAAGAGAGGTAGGAAGAGAGGGAAAGCTAGGTGGCCAGGCAAAGGTAGAGGGTGTAGAAGGAACATGGAAAGAACTGACTGAAACTGTAAACGAATTAGAGAACAACCTTACCACACAAGTAAGAGAGATTGCAAACGTTACGACTGCAGTAGCAAAGGGTGACCTATCTCAGAAAGTTACTGCAGAGGTAAAAGGTGAGGTGTTGGAACTAAAGAACACTATCAACACAATGGTAGACCAGCTGAATACATTCTCATCAGAGGTAACAAGAGTGGCAAGAGAGGTAGGAAGAGAAGGACAGCTTGGTGGCCAGGCAAAGGTAGAGGGCGTAGAAGGAAAGTGGCGTGAGTTAACTGATACTGTAAACGAATTAGAGGACAACCTTACCACACAAGTAAGAGAGATTGCAAACGTTACGACTGCAGTAGCAAAGGGTGACCTGTCTCAGAAAGTTACTGCAGAGGTAAAAGGTGAGGTGTTGGAACTAAAGAACACTATCAACAC
>REGJ01000017.1 GCA_003702525.1 Candidatus Nitrosopumilus sp. | reverse complement strand
CGTCACGTTTGATCTCCTCAAGTTCCAGTATTTGTCGTGGTTCATGCACTACTAATCCTTGTGCAATCTTTCGCAGTTTTGGAATTATTTTGTGGAAATCTGATTTTTTGATTATAGTGTTAACTCCATACCAACCAGATTCACTTAGTGGACTAATTGTAGGCTTTTTCAATGATGGAATCTGTTTTAGTAGTTTAGGCAGATTTTCTTCTTCTACATTTAGGTAAATGTGTAGATATTTTTTGCCATGTACTGCTCCACGCATCAAAGTAACAATATCAAATATCTTTTCTCGTTTTGCTTTGTCTTTGAGAGATTTTTTGTTTACTATCAAGTGAGCAGTTGAAGTTAGAACTTCATCTACAATTTTCAATTTATTTTGTTTGAGTGTAGTTCCAGTTTCAGTTACATCCATTATTGCATCTACATCTTCTGGAGGTTTTGCTTCTGTTGCACCAAATGATAAATGAATTTGAACTGATTTGTTATTACCAATACGTAACCAAGGGGTAACAATTTGTGGATCTTTATTTCCAAAATATTTCTTGTAAGACTCTAGGTTTTTGATAAAACGAGATGCAGTTGTAAGATATTCAGAAGAAATTCTCAGAGTCTTTTTCTTTTTAGCATAATCAGCAATCATTGCATCTAGGTTTTTGTATCGATAGTTATCTGGAAATGCAATAACAAGTCTAATTTTTCCATATTCTAAATCTAAAATTGGTTCTACATCAGATTTTGTTTCACCAACCCAATCTTTACCTGTAATTCCTACATCATACAACCCTTCATTAACTAAAGTTGGAATTTCTTGAGGTCTTAGCATTTTTACTATAATTTTTGGGTCATCGAGATATACACGGTAGGTTCTACTCTTACGATTTACCTTAGTCCAAGATCTCTCTAGGAGCTTGAATGTAGCATCCTCCAAGCTTCCCTTTGGAATTGCAAATCTTATTTCTGACATGGTATCTCCTTTCAATCTGTCTATATAATAACGTCATTAATTTTGTTCAAGCAGTTCTTTTGCTCTATTTACTGAAATATTGTTTTCTTCAATCATCTGAGAAACTATCTTATCAATTTGTTCTGTAGATGCACCAGCTGCTGATGCTAGATTTCTAGCATGTAGCCTCATGTGTCCTTTCTGAATTCCATCAGTTGCAAGTGCTCTCATTGCACTAAAGTTCTGAGCCAAGCCTGTTGCAGTAATTATACATGCCATCTCTTTTGCAGATTCTGCACCTAAAATTTTAGTACAAATTTTTGCAACTGGATGAACATTGATTATTCCACCTACAATACCAACAGATAAGGGGATTTCCAAAGATCCAACAAGATTTCCATCTGCATCCTTAGTCCATTCAGACAAAGAACGGTATTGTCCAGAACGTGATGCATATGCATTTGCTGCAGCTTCAATTGCACGACTATCTTGTCCTGTTGCATTAGCTACTGCAATAATTCCATTCATTATTCCCTTGTTGTGAGTTACTGCTCTATACACATCATGTTTTGCAAATTGATATGCATGAATCATATTATCTACAACCTCTTCACCTCCAACTGATTCTTTATCAAAAATAGCAGTGGCTTTGACCATACGTCTTGTAGAATAGTTTGATAATATTCTAAGAAGTGTTTTTCCTCCAGTTAATTTTTCAATTAATGGTGCTATACCTTCACACATGGTATTAGTTACATTTGCACCCATTGCATCACCTACATCAATCAATAATTCAACTATCAACATTGGTTCAAAATCTGTATCGAGTTTCTTACAGGTAATTTCTTTTGCACCTTTTCCCATTTTAGAAAGAGTATTGCTTTTTGAATTTGCAAGTTCTAGGATTTCTGCAGTATTTTCTTTTATTTTTGATACTGCATTATCAATATCTGCACCTAGAACTTGGATTTGTCCAATGCTGTAAGATTCATCAGCCTCAACTGTAAATCCTCCTTTTGGTCTTGCAAGTTTAGCTGCTTTTGATGCCGCTGCAATTACAGATGGTTCTTCAATTACCATTGGGACAAGATAGTCTTTGTTGTTAATTTTGAAGTTCGTTGCAACTCCTAATGGAAGAGAAAATGTTCCAAATGCATTTTCGACCATTTTGTCTGCTTTATCAAACGTGACTCCGCCATCAGGTAGTTCTAATGATTTTATGTCGTCTTCAGAAAGATTTGCAAAATTTTTGATAACATCTAATCTTTCTTTCCTTGATTTTTTAAAAAATTTTGAAATTGATGAATCAAGCATTTTATTTCAATATCCTCAATAGTTTATCATCATTAGCAGCCGGAAAACCTTTTCCATCGGTGTTAGAAGTAATTACGTAAAGATATCCATCAGGTCCTTGAACCACATCACGAACACGTCCAATTCCACTAAGTATTGATTTTTGAGAACTTAGTCCCTCTTCAAAATCTACTTGATATACATTTGATGCTCTCATTGAAGCCATAATAAATGGAAATTCAAAATCAAACTTGTCACCGGAATAAAATAAAATTCCTCCAGGTTCTATACTTGGGTCATAACATAGAACAGCAGCTTCGAAATTTTCATTTCCAGAACATTCTTGTTCAGGCCAACCATAGTTTTTGCCTGCTAGAATTAGATTGATTTCATCATTTTTTTCAGGTCCAAATTCAGCAACATACAAGTTTCCATCACCATCCCAAGTCATTCCTTGAGGATGTCTGTGTCCTAAAGAATAGACAGGGGAATTTGAGAATGGGTTATCTTCAGGAATTGAACCATCATCATTTATTCTTAAAATTTTACCAGACAAAGAATCAAGATCTTGTGGCAAATGAGATGAATCAGATGTAGTACCAGTGCCGATATACAATTTGTTATCAGGTCCAAATTTCATAAATCCACCATTTGTAAAAGAAGAAGCAGGGATTTTATCAAAAATAGTTTTAGCAGCTTGTAATTTATTTTCAGATTCTGTAATTCTCATTATTTTATTCCATAAGGCTTCATTTTCTTCATAAGTCAAAAATACATAGATGTAATGATTCTCTGCAAAATTTGGATGTAATGTAATTCCCAATAGACCACCATCAAAAACATCAGCAGCACGAAAAGTTGCAAGTGGAGATTCTAATTGAACATCATTTTCTATTACTACAATAGAACCATCTTTTTCTGTTACAAAAATTCGATTCTCAGAAACTGCAATTGAACGGGGTTTATCCAAATTCTCTGCTAGAATCTCTACAGACTCGTCTTTGTAACTAGAATTTGGGTCAGGTAACGGAATAGGATCAGATGGTGAAGATAAAACAAATACTGAAAATACAACTGCAACAACAACTACCGCAACTGAGATTTTTTTATCCATGAAAATTAGATTTCTTCAGTTCATATTAATTACTTTCAAGAATTCAATAAAGCGTATATACGGCTCGAGTTAATTTCTGAATCAGCGGGGTGGGGAAGCCAGGTCATCCCGGCGGGCTCATAACCCGCAGTTCAGTAGTTCAAATCTACTCCCCGCTACTTAATTTTCATAAACACAAAACCAAGATAGAGAATTTTTAAAATTTGTTGATTTATTTTGAATATTCTGTCTTTGTTGAGGGCGTGTAAGGTGTCTATGTGCAGAGACTATGGGCAAATACAATTTTTCTTTGAGTTCCCTAGTAATTTCTTCATTAATTTTTCTTGAAGATTTTTTTCCACAACGAATACATTGAAATCCTTGTCCTTTACCCTTAGATTTCATTTTTTTATTACATTTTTTGCAAATTGGATTTGAGATTTTGGTTTGTTTTTCAAGAGAAATAATTTCAATAAATTCAAGATTAATGATTCGAGGGAAATTTTTTGAAGCCCTTCTAACACCACCTCCAACAGATATTTTATCACCCTTGATCAGATTTGAAGCAACAACAGACATGCCTGTTGGTTTGTAAACTGCACACCAAAATTCATTGTTATTTGAAAGGATTTTAAAAAATACATGTCCACCCTTGACAACTTTGGGCGAATTTGAAACAATTCCAGTTAATTTTCCAGAAGCATATGGTTTCATTGTTTCAAAAGTAAGTTCGTTTTTCAAATGATCACCGGTTCCTTGATTAGATTTGAAGATCATGTAGCCGTCTAACTTTTCTTTGCTTTTAATAATTTTAGAAGCATAAACTAATGAACTTACATTTTCTCCACGAACACCATAAAAAACAGGATCTGGACCATGAGGAGTAATTAAAACCCGTCCTTTTTTTGTATCAAAACTATTGAAAGTATTAGGATATGTTTTTTCTTGCATTTCCTTAACACTTGTTATCGAAATTTCTCGTTCTTTTCCAAATTTTTGTTTTTTACGATAACTCAACAGTTCTAATGTGTGATCTTGGAAATCATAGCCTATTGCACCAATTGCACCAACTAATCCTTGTCCATTTCCTTTGTAGAAGTATTCAAGGTTATTTTTTTTAGCAAATTTTTTTGCATTGTTTCGATTAATTAATTGCCATAATGCTAGATCACTGAATTCTGTAAATTCATCAGGGATTGAATCACTTTCAAAAAAAACTAAACCAGGGTTAGCTCCATTTTTTGTATCAGAATATTTTGAAACAAGGTTTTTGACCTGATTTTTTATTTTTGAAGGATTACTAGTCTTAATTTTGATAGAAACTGCTCCATTTCCACGTGTTTTCCATGGAATGTTTGGATTGAATCTAATTAATCTTGGAAAATCAAGAAATTCAGTTTTTTGTTTTTTGAGTAAATCAACTACCTTATACGCCAAAAAAGTTGTACACATTCCTTTTGGAGAATCAGTATCATCAAAGCCAATATTTAGAACAGTTTTTTTTACCACATTTTTTGTAATTAATTCAGACATTTTTAGTTGTTGTAGGATGAGTTGGTTTAAATTAATAAAATAACTTTTTAAGCTAAATTGATTGTCATAGATGAAAAAAGGATTTTTCAGGAAATAGAAGAAAAAAATCCTGCATCAGTTTCATTAAATGGACCAGATGGAATTTTGCCACAAGTACAAGATACTGCAAAAAATATTACAAAAAAATTTGACATTCCAGCATATGTTCTAGCCGATACAACTTGGGGAACATGTGATTTAAACTCAAATGGTTCAAAAGTTCTTGGAGCAGAAATTCAATTCAATATTGGACATACAATAAACAATGAAAAATATGAAGAAAATTTGATTTTAATTGATGCGTATGATGATGTAGAATTTGACAGTGTTGCAAAAAAATGTGCAGAACTATTGAAAGGAAAAACAATTTCACTAGTAACAGATAGTCAACATTTACATCAAGTAGACAAAGTTGAGAAAATTTTAACTGAAAATGAGATTACAGTCAAAATTGGAAAAGGTAAAGGACAATTAAACGACGGACAAGTATTTGGTTGTGAGTTTTATCCTGCAACAGATCTAAAAAAAGAAGTTGATGCATATGTTTTCCTAGGACAAAGTAATTTTCACGCATCAGGAATTGCGTTATCCACGAATTTACCAACATATGTTTTGGATCCTTACTTTAATGAGGTAAGAGAAGTTACAGAATTTGCACAGAAATTAAAAAAGAAAGCAACCCTTGCAATATACAAAGCCGCTGAAGCAAAAACTTTTGGAGTGATTGTTGGATTGAAGGAAGGCCAACTATCAAAGGTTTTTGCATTAAAAATCAAAGAAGAACTAGAAGCAGAAGGAAAAGAAGTTCAGTTATTTGCATTAACAGATATCACAAATGATAGATTAAGAAATCTAAAAGGAATAGATGCTTTTATTCAGGTTGCATGTCCAAGAATCTCAACAGATAATCAGTTTGACAAGCCTGTTTTATCATCTCCTCAGGCTAATGCACTATTAAAAATTCTAAGAAATGAAAGTATTGAAGGGTATTTAGAAATCCCACATTGGTTATGATACTAGTTTCTGAAATTTAGAATTATCAAGCAATTTTTCAAAAGATTTAGATTTTTTTGCTTTGATTTTGTATTGTTTTCCTTGAGATATTGATTTTTCAAGTAATAACAAAGAATCGTCTATTTTTGAAAGCATTGCCAAACTACAAGATTTATCAAATAAAACATCACCATTTTCAGGATAATCATTCAAAATTACATCACAACAAGAAATAGATTCATCATATCTGGTCATAGAAAATAGAATTCTTTCTTTATGATATAATGCAATATTGTATTTTGGATTAGATGCTAGTATTTTATCACAAATCAATAGTCCTTCAGAAAAGTTTCCTTGTTTTCTAAAAGAAGAAATTTTGTTTACCAATACAGAAAGATCATCAGGATAATTCTCAAGTGCCAAATCATAACACTTCATGGCATTGTCATAATCCTTTAGTTTACTGAGAGCATATCCCTTGTTGTTAAGAGAACTCAGATGTTTTGGATTTTCATCTAGAATCTTATCATAATATGAGATTGCTTCATTGTATTTTCCTTTTAAAAACAATCTATTTCCTTCATCTAAAATAGAATTTGTTTTGGGATCATCCATGAATAATCAGCTTGGTTTCATTATGATTTTTCCAAAAAGACCTTTGCCTTTTAGCATCTTTGTGTGAGCTTCAGCAGCTTGCTCAAGAGTATATTCAGAATCAATTATAGATTTGATTTTTCCTTTAGACATCCAATAGAATCCTTCTTCGAGTTCAGCTCTTGTGCCTTGAGTTGAACCCAAAATGTTTAGTCCTTTAAAGAAAATATGCCTAAGATCAGTTTTTGCCATATAGCCAGTAGTAGCACCAGTAGTAATTACAGTACCACCATAATTCATCAAAGTTAGTTCTTTGTTCCAATGAGAACCACCAATGTGCTCAAAAATCACATCCACCCCAGGAGTCTCACCATATGCTTTTGGAATTTTTTTTGCAATTGCTCTTACTTCTTTATGCCAGTCTTCTTTTCGATGATCAATTGCATAATCTGCTCCAAGTTCAAGTAGTTTATCTAATTTATCAGGACTAGCAGTTGCAATTACTGTGCAGCCAAAAAGTTTTGCAATCTGAATTCCATAATTTCCAACACCAGAACCACCACCCATAATCAAAATTACTTGTCCAGGTTGAATTTTTGCTCTACCAACTAACATGTGCCATGAAGTTAACATAGTCATTGATGCAGCTGCTGCTTCTTCATATGAAACACCTTCAGGGATTTTTACAACGTTTACTTCTGGAAGATGAGTGTATTCACAATAGCCTCCCCAAAGAGGACCTGTTTCAAATCCCCAGATGGTTCGTTTTTTACAATCATATTCACGTCCAGAGGTACATCGCTTGCACACTCTGCAAGACATGTTTCCATGTGAAACTACTCTGTCGCCTACTTTGAAATTTTTTACATCTTCACCTACTGCAGTGACTTCACCTGCAGCATCAGTTCCAGAAATATGAGGTAAAGGAATTGCAAGAGGTTTTCCCCTCATTCCCCAAATATCATCATAGTTTAAAGCGGCTGCCTTTACCTTGAAAACTACTTCGTTTGATTTAGGTTCAGGGATTGGTAGATCTTTAATTTTTAAAATTTTTGAATAGTCATCATCAGTAGTATATTCTTCATAAACCAGAGCTTTCATAATTTTTTTCATATTTTTGGAAATATATGGCTTATCTGGCAGTTGTAGCCATAAACAATTATAATCACAAAAACAAGAATTTCAGCATGTCTGAAAATGCCACATATCCAGGTGAAAAAATAGCATCTATTGAAGAATATGAGGCTGGATACAATGCTTTTGATGACGGAGATATGGTAAGAGCAGCAACTATTGGTCAAAAAGACATTGACAAAACTACCAGAACTGCAAATATCAGACATCCAAAGGATCTATCCATACCAAAAGTAGGAGATATCGTAATTGGAACAGTTGCAGCTGTAATGTCATCAATGATTGCAGTTTCAATTGATTACATTAATGGAAACCCAACTACATCTAAAGTAGAATGTGTATGTTCTACAAGAAACATTAGAAAAAGAAATGTTGCATTAGTAAATGATATAGCAAAATTAAAGATCTTAAATCATCTTAATGGTACAATTCATGCAACTGTTGATGAACCAAGTTTGGGAATACTCTTTACAAAATGTCGTAAATGTGGTGGAAAAGTAGTACCTATGAGAGATGCCATAAAATGTACAGAGTGTTCATGGATTGACGAAAGAAAACTATCTACAGACTTTAACAAAAGCGATTTCGTAAAACTGAGAGAATAAAAATGATCAATGTATCGTTCCAAGGTGAACGAGGTGCATATAGTGAGGCTGCTGCAAGATCATTCTTTACTGAAGATATTGAAACAGTTCCATTTGCAACGTTTGCTGAAGTTTTAGAAAATACATCCAAAGAGAAAACAGAGTATTCAGTTTTACCTGTAGAAAATTCTCTAGAAGGTAGTGTTGGAGAGAGTTATGATTTATTGTATTCTACATCACTAAACGCAACAGGAGAGATTTATCATAGAATTGAACATTGTCTGATTGGTACAGGAGAGATTAATGAAGTTGATACTGTTTATTCACATCCACAAGCTTTGGGTCAATGTAGAAAATTCATTGAAGAACACAAAATGAAAACAATTCCAACATATGATACTGCAGGTAGTGTAAAAATAATCAAAGAATTAAACAAGAAAAATTGCGCCTGTATTGCAAGTAAAACAGCATCCTCAATTAATGATGTTCCAATTATTGCAGAAAATATTGCAAATAACTTGAACAATTACACACGATTTTTGATATTATCAAAAAAAGAGTCAGACATTACAGGAAATGACAAGACATCAATAATTTTCTCAATAAAGCATGAACCTGGTTCATTATATAGAATAATTGAGAATTTTCATAAAAATAATGTAAACCTAACAAAGATAGAATCAAGACCAACTAGAACCAATACTTGGGAATACAATTTCTATGTAGATTTTGAGGGACATCAAAAAGATTCAAAGATTTCTGAAATGTTAGAAAAAATCAAACAAGATACATTATTTTTGAAAGTTTTGGGTTCGTATCCTTCAGCAAAACTTAGCTAAAAGCCTTTTGGTTTTCTTAGGGTAAAACCCATACTAAATCCAATGATAACCATTCCAGAGATGATGACCATTAGATCAAAAGTAAACCATATTGGATCAGAACTTCTAATCAAAGTACCAGTAATTTCTAATTCAGTATTTCCGGTATTTTGAATTTGAATAACTGTAGCACCATCTTCTAAATGAATCCAATCTAAAGCCAGTTCTTCTTTGTATGAGGTTCTATCAATTTGAAGTCCAGTACCAGGACTAGACATTTCTAAATCAAATGAATCTCCAACAATTTTCATATATTGTGGAGTTCCATCGGGTGCAGGGATTGTGTAAACCGTTGAATCACCAGTGCCTACAATGTAATCTTCGTTAATTGTGATTGTTCCAATATGTGTAATTAATGAATATCCACCTATACCGATAATTATGCTACCAACTACTAATCCAATTATAGTTCGTTTTGACAACATGATTCAATCAATCTCAATACTGCTTAAAAAATTATCTACATTAATGAAACATCATGAGGCTGACTTTCAGCAAAGCCTGCTCTTGACATTTTGATAAATTCTGCATTTTGTTGCATTTGTGGAACTGTATGAGCACCACAATAACTCAAACCCGAACGTACACCGCCTGCAAGTTGTTTTAGAATATCAGTAACTGTTCCTTTGTAAGGAACCATAGCCTCAACTCCTTCTGCAACATAGTCATTTAGATCATCTTCAAGTGAAATCGAGCCTGTTTCTTTTGATTTTCTTCCAATTGATGCTGCAAGAGAAGCCATTCCACGATATACTTTGAATCGTTTTCCATTTTTAGTTAAAACTGTACCAGGAGATTCATCTGTTCCACCAAGCATACTTCCAACCATCACAGAAGATGCACCAGCAGCTAGAGCTTTTGTTGCATCACCAGATGTTCTAGTACCACCATCAGAAATAATTGGAATCCCATGATCATTTCCAACTTTTGCACAATCCATTACAGCAGTTAATTGTGGAACACCTGAACCAGTAATTACTCTAGTAATACAAATTGAGCCAGAGCCTACACCAACCTTTACTGCATCAACACCTGCTTTTATCAAATCTTCAGCACCCTGAGCAGTTGCAATATTTCCAGCAATTAATTCACAATCAGGAAATGCTTTCTTGATGTTACGAACGGTACTAATTGCATTCTCACTATGACCATGTGCAATATCAACAACAAGGACATCAGCACCTGCATCTAACAAAGATTCACTTCTCTCCAAAAAGTCACCTTTGACACCAACTGCAGCTCCAACTAATGGTCTGCCTTTCTTATCTTTAGATGCATTTGGATAATCAGTGTTATTTGTAATATCTTTACTGGTGATTAATCCTTGTACAATGCCAGAGTCATCAACAATTGGGAGTTTTTCAACTCGGTGTTTATGTAAAATGTCTTTTGCTTCATCTAATGATACGCCTGGTTTTGCAGTAACAACATCTTTTGTCATTACATCAGCAATTGTTCCATTTGAACCAGCAAAAAGCAAATCTCTCTCAGTAACAATTCCAACTAGTTTAGAGTTTGAATCAGTAACTAATAGTCCAGAAATTTCTTTGTCTTCAGCATAATCTAATGCGTCTTGGATAGATTTGTCTGAGGATATAGTGTATGGATTTTCAATCATAACGCTGCCTGAACGCTTTACCTTTAGGACTTCATTTGCCTGCTCTTCAATAGTCAAGAATCTATGAATAATTCCTATTCCACCAGCACGAGCCATGGCCACAGCCATAGAAGATTCGGTTACAGTATCCATATTTGCGCTCACAAATGGGATGTTAAGTGTAATATTTCGAGATAATTTTGTGGTTAGATCGGTCTGACTTCTACTTGTGATATCTGAATATTTGGGTACAAGAAGAACGTCATCAAAAGTTAATCCTTCTTTGAATTCCAATGAAACCTTGTTAAGAAAGTTGAATATTGATTATAAGCCTTTGTGTTATTTTTTCAGATTTGATGCAATAGTAACTGCATCTTTTGTAGCATTTACGTTGTGAGTACGTATAATGTCTGCACCATTAACGACAGATATTGCTTCAGCAGTAATTGAACCAAACAAGCGATCAGATGGATCTTTTTGTAAAATTTCTCCAAGAAAAGATTTGTTTGAAACTGAGATCAGAATAGGATAGTTTCCCTTGATTGAATTCAAGTTTTGAATTATTGTTAGATCTCTGTTTACCCAATCAGATTTGATTTTGGTGAAAAATGGACCATTTCCTTTTTTTCTAAAAAATCCAATCGAAGGATCCAGTACAATTCTTTCAGAAGATACATGGGATTTTTTTGCAATTTTCAAGCTTTCTTGAAGTAATTTTTTTGTAGACATGGGATTGCCCGTTACCATTTTTGAACTAAAAGCACATAAGATTAGTGATGGTGAAAAATCTGAAACCACATCTTTCATTTTCTCATCATATTTTAAACCAGAAATATCATTAATTATTTCCACACCTTGCTCTAAAGCATCTTTAGCAGGTTTTGCTCTACAGGTATCAACAGATATTGGGATGTTAGATACGTTTTGAATGATTTTTACTGCTTCAAGTATTCTTTTTGATTCAGTTTTTTCAGATATAATAGTAGAAAGGTATGGAGCAGTAGACATTCCACCTACATCAATAAAATCAGCGCCATCATTTTCCATCTCTTTGATTGAATTTTTTATCTGGGTTTTAGTAGTTTGAATAGATTTTTTATAAAATGACTCAGGACTAGTGTTCAAAATACCCATGATACGAACTGGGTTTTTACCTCCAACACTCACTTTTGCAATTCTAGTCACATGGTTTATCAAAAACTAATGCAATTTGAGTCATATGATGATTTCAGGTTGGAAAACAAAGTATGCAGAAATTCTAAAGGAGTTCAAATATGACGAGAAAAAAGACAAAGAATCAGCCACAATATTAGATACAATTCTAAAAAAATCAAAAACCAATGAAAAAATTCAGGGTTTGATTCAAGGAAACACAGTATTTGTCATAGGTTCAGGTCCATCATTATCAACGGCAATTCCAAAATTAAAGAAATTAAAAAAAGGAATAAAGATTGCAGCAGATAGTTCACTAAAACCACTATTAGAAAATGGAATCATCCCAGACATTGTTGTAACAGATTTAGACGGAGATGAAAAGTCATTAAACAAAATTGCAAAAAGATCAATCTTTGTAGTTCATGCACATGGGGACAATATTGAAAAATTAGACTTTGCAAAAAAAATCAAAAATTGTATTGGCACTACACAAACAAAACCATTCAACAAAATACAAAATTTCGGGGGATTCACAGATGGAGACAGAGGAGTTTTTCTAGCAAGTCATTTTAAAGCAAAAAAAATTATTTTGTTTGGAATGGATTTTGGTAACAGAATAGGAAAATTTTCTAATACAAAAAAATCAGAAAGAAAAACAAAATTAATGAAATTAAAAAAAGGGAAATCACTCTTAGAATGGTTAGCTACAAAGACAAAATCAGAATTATTTACGACCTCAACTAAGATCAAGGGGTTTGAAAAAATACCATACAAAAGCATGGATATTATAATAACCTAGAATGCATTTAATACCCATTCCTCATTTACCAAATTATGAAATTTTCAGAGGAGCAAATGAAGGGAATTGTTACTTTGAAGGAAAGTCTGATCGAACAAGTTGACAAACATCAAGAAGCAATAGAGGCTTTAGAAAAAAATATTGTAATTTTAGACGGATTCCTAAAAGAATCTAGTTTTACCAAAGCATCACAATTAACATCCACAGAAAAAGTAGAGCCTCAAAAAATCAAAGAATCAGTTAAAGAAGTACAAAATTCAATCCCAATTACACAAGGAAAAGATGGA
This sequence comes from Candidatus Nitrosopumilus sp., assembly GCA_003702525.1. Lineage (GTDB taxonomy): Archaea > Thermoproteota > Nitrososphaeria > Nitrososphaerales > Nitrosopumilaceae > Nitrosopumilus. The sequence goes on along the minus strand of REGJ01000017.1, from coordinate 15,855 downwards.
AAAGTTATTGCCAATGCGTTTGTCACGCCTGAACAAGTTTCAATTGTATTAGATGATAATGTAGAGATTAGTGCAGATACGCCTCCTTTCAAATCATTTTTCCTAGATAGAATCATTGGAGAAATGAAAAGGAAAGACTCTACAGATGCTGAAAACGGAAAAATCCAAAGAGAATCAGTAATTGATTACATCATTAACAAGAATGGTTCAGACATTAGAGAGATTATTATCAAAAACTACAGACAGAAAGAAAGAGTAAATGAATTGATCAATACCGCAGGTTGGTCATTATCAAGAATGCTGGAGAACATTAACAAGTGATTGCATGGACAAGATTGTAGTTTTAGATTTTGGTTCACAGTATAGTCATTTGATTTGTAGAAGAATCAGAGAGTTTTCAGTATATGCAGAATTGGTTCCTTTTGATATTAGTTATGAAGAGTTGCAAAAACACAATCCAAAAGGAATAATTTTTTCTGGAGGTCCATCTAGTGTTTATAGTTCAGATGCACCAGTTCCAGAGAGTAAAATTTTTGATATGAACTTGCCATTACTTGGAATTTGTTATGGTCACCAATTAATCGTAAACAAGTATGGAGGTAAAGTAAAAAGAGCAAACAAAGAATATGGATCTTCGTTACTGACAATTGACAATGACAAAGATTTGCTAAATGGTGTTGGTGAATCAGTAAGAGCATGGATGAGTCACGGTGATGAAGCAGAAGAGATTCCTCCTGGTTTTCAAGTCATAGGACATACAGAAAGTGCAAAAGCAGCTGCAATAGCATCAGATGAAAAATCAGTTTATGGGATTCAATTTCATCCAGAAGTTGTTCATACAGAGCAAGGAACAGAAATTCTCAAGAACTTTGTATTGAAAGTTTGCAGAGCAAAACAAGACTGGACTATGGAGGGGTTTATTGATTCAGCAGTTGAAAAAATCTCAAAAATTGAGGGCAATGTGCTTTGTGGAGTCAGTGGAGGAATAGATTCTACCGTAGCCGCATTATTAATTCACAAAGCCATAGGAGACAGACTCAAGTGTGTTTTTGTCAATAACGGATTGCTAAGACTAAACGAGGAAACAGAGATTGAAACAATGTTCAAAGATAATTTCAATGTGAATTTTACATCAATTAACGCAGTAGATAGTTTTCTTGACAAACTCAAAGGAGTTGAAGATCCAGAAAAGAAAAGAAAGATTGTTGGTGAAGAATTTGTTAATGTATTTACAGAATTTGCTGAAAAGAATGGTCCATTCAAGTGGTTAGCTCAAGGAACTCTATATCCAGATGTAATTGAAAGTGGAGTTTCAAAAGGACCAGCTGATGTAATCAAATCACACCACAATGTAGGGGGACTACCTGATTGGCTCAATTTAGAAATTTTAGAACCACTAAGAGAACTATACAAAGATGAAGTAAGAGCAATTGCAAAAATTCTTGAAGTTCCAGAAAAACTTTTCATGAGACATCCTTTCCCAGGTCCAGGATTAGCTGTAAGAATCATAGGAGAAGTTACACCGACAAAACTCCAAATTTCTAAAGTTGCAAGTAAAATTGTAGAAGATGAACTAGTTGAAGCTGGTTTGTATGGTAAAGTCTGGCAAGCTTATGCAGCAGTAGGAGATGATAGAGCAGTTGGCGTAGTAGGAGATGAGAGAAAATATGGAAACATTGTAATGATTAGAGTTGTTGATTCAATTGATGCAATGACTGCAGATTGGACAAGATTACCACATGGATTATTAGAAAAGATGAGTAATAGAATAACAAATGAGATTGAAGATGTAACTTGGGTGACATATACAATATCAAGCAAGCCTCCGGCTACAATTGAGCCTCAATAGGTGAAGAATATGGAATATGAGAAAATTTGTGATGAGATTTTAGAATGTGATAAAAAAATTAGATATGTTGGAGTATATGACTATGGGGAATTACATGACAAAATGCGTTCAGGTGTAGAAAGTTTCCTATCAAGAGAGGAAACAGAGTTATCATTATCTCAAGCAGTTTATCGTTGGTCAACACGTAAAAAAACATCAGATAAAATCGGAAAGCCTGAATTTGCACTAGCAAAATATGAGAAAATCTACAGAGTAACAGTCCCAGTTGGAGGTGCAGGATTGATTTTATTCAGTACAGAATTAGATGTCAACGTAATTGAGATAATTGACAAGGTTTTAGAAATCAAAAATAAATACTCGGAATAATTTGTGATGAATATGGACTTTCATGTTTTTGATACATATGTCAAGGCAAAAGATGGGCATACAATGCATTTTGATGTAGTTACTGACAACAATAATGTAGAAAAGGCAATTTCTTTTGCAAAAGAATGGCTCAATACAATTGGAGAAGAAAATTCCAAAGTTACAACTGAAGAATGTAAATTTTGTCACACACAATCTGTTCCTGAAGATATTGAAATCGAGATAATGACTAACGGTTATTTCATTTCAAAGATGGAAGGCTGTCCTGAATAATTAATTTAGTAAAGCAGCACCATAGACACCTGCTGAATCGCCTAATTCATTTTTCAAAATAGGGGTATCAACTAAATCTGAAAATACTTTTTCATAAACTGAATTTTTTCCTTCAGTATACAAGAAATCAATATTTGACAAACCGCCTCCAAGTACAATTGCATCAGGATCCAAAATATCAATCACGTTAGCAAGACCATATCCAAAATTTTCTAAAAATTCACTTTTCCAGGTTTTTCCCACATCATCATTAAGATTTGAAAGAATTTCAGGCACGGATTTTGATTCTCCTGAGAGTAATTCCCATTTTTGTTCCAGTGCAGGACCACTGATGTAGGTCTCCATACACCCAGTCTTTCCACAATAACATGAATTTCCATTGCGATGCAATGTGTGATGCCCCCATTCTCCAGCAATATTGGTTCTTCCTGAATGCAGTTTTCCATTAACAGTAATACCTCCACCAACACCAGTTCCCATTATCACGCCAAAAACAAAATCAAAATTTTTTGCAGCACCCATTTTTGATTCTGCCATAACAAAACAATTTGCATCATTTTCCATTGTAATGTTTTTTTTCAATTTTTTTTCTAGATCTTCTTTTAGAGGTTTTCCAATCAAGCACTGAGTGTTACTATTTTTTATCATTCCAGTTTTTTTTGAAATTGCACCAGGTGTACATACACCTAAAGAGAAATCTGAAACATTACTTGATACGTCTAAAACTAAATTTGAGATAGTGTCAACTATTTCAGAATAATCATCTTTTGGAGTTGGAACTCTTTTTCTTTCTAAAACATTTAGAGAGTCATCTAATAGAATTGCTTCAGTTTTTGTTCCACCTAAATCAATACCTAATTTGTACAACAATAACTTATGAAAATTAGAATGCTTAAGTTTTAATCAATTATCCCATTGGAGGCATGCCACCGCCACCTGGACCGCCAGATACTGCAATGACATCATCGATTCTAAGAAGCATGCATGCAGCTTCTGTTGCAGATTTGATAATCTGCTCTTTAACAGCAACAGGTTCTACAACATCAATAGAGAGCATATCTGCAATCTTTGTGTTTTTAGCATCAATACCAGTCCATTTACGACCTTGGTTTTGTTTTGCTCTCAAGTTTGCCATTGTGTCAATTGGATCCATTCCTGCATTCTCAGCAATGGTTAATGGGATTACCTCTAAGGCTTCAGCGTATTTTTTGATTGCAAGTTGTTCTCGTCCATCAAAATTATCAGCCCAATCTTTGAGTTGAGCAGCTGCAAAGGCCTCAGGAGCACCGCCACCTGCGACAATTTCAGGCTTTTCAATTACGTCTTTTACTACCATAAGAGAATCATGAATAGAGCGGTCAACCTCATCAATTACTCTTTGAGAACCACCACGAATTAGCATAGTAACTGATTGTGGATGTTTACATCCTTCAATGAATACCCACTTGTCAGACTCTACTTTCTTTTGGTGAACTAAATTAGCAGAACCTAGATCATTTTCAGATAGGTCATCAATGTTATTGATTACACGACCACCAGTTGCTTTTGCTAGTTTAATCATATCACTTTCTTTTACACGACGTACTGCCATGATTCCATTTTTAGCAAGATAGTGCTGTGCGATATCATCAATGCCTTTTTGGCAAATTAGGACATTAACTCCAATGTCGTGTAATTTGTCAACCATGGTTTTGAGCATTCTATTTTCTTCTTCTAAGAACATCTGCATTTGAGTAGGATCAGAAATTCTGATTTCAGAACTCATCTCAGTTTTTTCAATTTCAAGTGCTGAGTTAAGTAATGCAATATGAGCACCATCAATTTTGGTAGGCATTCCACTGTGAACAATTTCTTTGTCTAAAACAATTCCTTTGATAATTTGTGTATCTTGAATAGAACTACCAGATTTCTTTTCAACCTTAATGTTTTCAAGGTCAACAAAGTAATCTTCACCTTTCTTTGTAACTATGCTAAGTATGGCATCAACTACAATTTTTGATAATGTATCGCTGTCTTCTGAGATTAATTTTGATTGCATACTTGTTGTGGCAATTTTAATTAGTGATTCTTTGTCATCAGGTTTAATTTTCTTTGATAATTCAGAGTAGATTTCAAGAGTTTTTTCTGCAGCAGTTTGATAACCGTCAATAATTGTTGAAGAGTGAACGTCTTTTTTGAGTAGTTCTTCTGCTTTAGCTAAAAGAGTACCTCCAAAAACTACAGAAGAAGTTGTACCATCTCCAACTTCATTATCAACAGTTTTTGAAATTTCAACCATCATTTTGGCTGCAGGATGCTGAACATCAATTTCTTTAAGAATTGTTGCTCCATCATTTGTAATAGTAACATCACCTAAGGAATCAACTAACATTTTGTCTAGACCACGTGGTCCAAGGCTGCTTTTGACCAATTCTGTAACTAGTTTTGCTGCTGCAATGTTATTTTGCTGAGCGTCTTTACCTTTTTGTTGTAATGCACTCTCTTTGAGTACTAAAACAGGTCCATTTGGTCCTTGTTGAATTGATGCCATTTAGATTCTGCATCAATCCCCTGAATCCCCCTTTTTAACATTACTTAGTTGATCGGCGAAATGTAACTTCGTTTTTTCACATCAACTATACCACCTGAAAGAATTCTAACTGATGGCAAGGCCAAGAATGGTAAGAACAAAGGAATTAGATGAGGCCTAGAAAACTTGCATCCAGAATCAACAATAGAGTTGTTGATTTTTTCAAAGTTTGATGAAACTTTTTCAAAAGAATCTGTTGAAACAATTCCTGCAAATTGTAAAGGTAGTGAAGCAAGAATTTTTCCAGATTTGACTACCACTAATCCACCCTGATTTTTTATCAAGTGATTTGAAGCAACTGCCATATCAGAGTCATTTGAACCGATAACTATCATATCATTTTCATGAAAACTCCAAGTAGATGCAAATGCACCAATATCAGCACCAAAATTTTCAAGAAATCCTATAGAGTGCTTACTTGTTCCATGAGTTCTATCAAATGCTGCTACTTTCCAGATATCAGAATCTAAAGATGCAGATACCAAATTATTCTTAGATTGAAGTTCAGCTGAACCTATCTTTGTAATAATTTCAGTCTGCATGAAAATGGTGTTTGCAACAACATCTTTCTTTTTAGATTTTATTTCAAAATCATTTTTTGAGAATTTTTTTAGTTTTACAGTATTTTTGATCCAAGGAGGAATTACTTTTTTCTTTATTGGGAAAACAATTTTTCCATCAGATACTGCAAGTTTTCCTCCTACAAATACGGTTTTAGGTCTAAAGGATTTCAAATCATCAAAAATTAGAATATCAGCTAGTTTTCCAGGTGCAATACCACCAAGATCTTTTCCCATGTTATAGTAATCAAAATTATTTTTTGATGCCATACTTACTGCATCAATTGGTTCTAGGCCAAGTTTGATTGATTCACGAATACAATGATCAATATGACCGAATTTTGTAATATCTTGTGGATCAAGACCATCTGAACAAAACATCAATCGGTTTAGATATGTTCCATGAGACAAAACACGTGGAATAATTTCTTGCAAATCACGTCTGATAGAACCTTCTCTAATCATTATCCACATTCCAAGACGTAGTCTTTCTAAAACTTGATCAAAGTTAATTGGTTCATGACAAGAAAGAACTCCTGAAGAAACATAGGCGTTAAGTTTTTTGTCACTTGCACCAGCAGTATGTCCATTGATAATACAATCACATTCCAACATTGCAGAAAGAGACTTCATTGTTTTTGGTTCACGTAGAGTAACTTTTGTCCAAGAAAAAACTTCACCCAATCCAAGTACATGTGGGTGTTTTACTGCAGATTTTTCTTGAGATAAAGTAAGAGTGTTGCTGTTACTAAATTTTGCATCAACAGGTAATCCACCAGGTACAACTTGAAAAATTCTAACGGGAAGATCTTCACCTAATTTTAAAAATTCTTGAAAGCCTTTGTATCCTCCTACACTGACAACATCAATAGGATCAGAGAAAAGAGAAGTTACACCACAAAGAAGTGCTTGTTTTGCAAATTCAGATGGAAGAACAAATTGATCAATATGCAGATGAGGGTCTGCAAAACCAGGACCGACATACTTGTTTTTGATATCAATGACTTTTGTTTTAGGGCCTTGTGCATGCGTTGCATCCGGTCCAACATATGCAATTCTCTCACCAACTATTGCAATCTGAGTTTTTGGAATGATTTCTCTAGTGTATACAGATAGTAAATTACAATTTTTTAAAATCAGATCTGCTTTCTTATCACCCATAGCCACTGAATTCAAAGAAGAGATCGAATTTGCTAGGCTCGAAGTCACGATTTTTAATTAGAATTTGCGCCTATTATAGATTCAATGCTTAAATTACGGTTGAGGAGGTTTTGTTGATATGAACATACCAAAGGTGATCCGAAAGTATTGTGCAAAATGTAAGACACATACTGAACAAAAGGTCTCCATTTACAAGGCTGGAAAGAGACGCGGTTCTGCAAGAGGTGAACGTAGACACGCTGAACGTAAACATGGGTATGGTGGACAAAAGTTCCCAAAATTAGCAAAACCAGCCAAAGTTACAAAGAAAGTTACTCCAATTATGACATGTACTGTATGTAAAAAGAAGTACAATAAACTAGGTGTTAGAATTAAGAAATTTGAGTTGGTGGCAGCATGAAGAAAGATCACGTCGAAATTCCAAAACCATCAAGCAAGTTTCAAAAAGTCAACTGTAATGAATGTGGAGAACTACAAATTGTTTATTCACATGCATCAACACAAGTTGCTTGTAATTCATGCGGAAATGCAATTGCAGAAGCAACAGGTTCTAAAGCAAAAATTAATGGCAAAGTCTCAGGCAGCGCTGAGTAAATCATAATCCTGTTTAGTGTTTAGATTAAGTGCAATTCTTTTATCATCAAGAATAACATAATTTTCTTCTATATTTTCAAGTGAATTAATTTTTTTAGAATCAATTAATGAAATTCCTGTAAAGTTGCATTTTTGATTATCATGAATTATCGAATATTCAGATTTAGTTCCAATAGAAGATAATAATTTGTCAGTTACAAGAATACTTGTCCAAATTTTTTTAGAATCATGTTGTTTCACTATTGTTTGAATAATTTCTGCATCTAACAAAGGGAGATCACCAGAGGTAACTAAAACTAAATCATTGAATTCCTGTAAAACTAAATTTAGATCTTCAACATATCCAAGCCCAGATGTATCAAAAGTTTCAATGTTATTTTCCTCTAGTAGTTTTTTTGTTTTAGGCGAATTAGGACTAGTTACTGCAATAATTTTTGAAAAACAATTTGAATTTTTTAATGAATCAATGACATGAAGGATGATTGGTTTTTTGTATTGTAAGAGTAATTTTTCATCATCTAAATTCATGCGGGTTCCTTTACCACCTGCCATAACAATGCCAATCATATTGATACAAACACCATCAATGAAGCTAGTCGAGTAAGTTCGTTTGTAGCGCCAATTACATCTCCAGTAATTCCACCAAAACTACGAGTAGATATGCCAAGTAGAAATAATGTCAAGGCAACAGTAACTCCAAGCATTATCAATCCAGTAGTCTCACCAATCAAGGCTACAGGAATAAGCATGATGATAAAGGCAGCTGCTAATTTTCTCTTGTCTTTCATCAGATGTACAAAAGGAGAGTTTGAGCCTGACGCAGCTGAATTTCCTAAACTGGCCATAAGCACCATTGAGAATTTGGCTAAAATTTCGCTAATCAGAATTGCCTTAAACAAATCAAATCCACTAGTAAGAGATATTGTAATTATCAGACCAACAAGATACAAAACGAGTCCAACAATTCCAGCTGAACCAGTGGAAAGATCTTTCATTGCTTTGATTTTCTTTTCTTTTGAACCTTTTACCATAAGTCCGTCTGCAAAATCAGCTAAACCATCAGCATGATGAATTCCAGTAACTATTGCAACAGATGCAACAACTAACAAGCTAACAAGTAGTGGATCTAAAAAGAAAGATAAACCAAAACCAAATGAGCCAACTAAAAGTCCAATTGCGATTCCAACAATAGGAAAGACATACATGTATTTTGCAATATTTTCCAGAGTTGCATTTGATGATGGAAATATTGTCAAGAAAGAAAAGACAGAACCTATTTCTTTAAGCATGAATCCACCATCCAATTAATGTAAAAACAGTAACAATTGGAACAATTACAATTCCAAAGAATAGAACTGAAGTTAATTTCATTATAGATATTGCAGAATGCACGTGTTCTTTTGTAAGAGTTAGTTCACCACTTCCCAATTCATAATGATTTACTTTTTCAAATTTCGTGCCAAGTGCTCCGGCTAATGCAGCCATAGGATATCCTGCATTAGGACTCTCAGTTTTTTTGCCATCACGAATCATTATCTTGTATGATTCCTTCCAATTATTTTGTAAAATGGCAGCTGAAATAATCATTACAAGTCCAGTAAGTCTTGCAGGGATGTAATTTAGTATTGTATCACAAGTAGCTGCAAACCATCCAAGATTTTTGAAAATATTAGTTTTGTATCCTATCATAGAGTCAGCAGTATTGATTATTCTGTACACAAATGCTCCAGGTAATCCAAAAATTGCATAGTAAAAGAGAGGTCCAGTAATTCCATCTACAGTATTCTCACTTACGCTTTCAAGCACGCCTGAAATCACATGATTTTTGTCCAAATCAGAGGTATTTCGCTTTACAATCATAGACAGATTTTCTCTGGCAGAATCAAGATTATCCATCTCAAGGGATTCCACTACTGCAATTGCATAACGTTCCATACCTTTGATTGCAATAGTGGTCTTTAGTAACAAAGCACCCATCACTATTGAAACTACCAATGTTATCCAGTCAGTTGAGAGGAATGAAATTCCAAAATCCAAAGTTAAGAGTAATGTAACAACAATACCAATAGGTATTGTAACTACAAATATTCCACCAAGTTTTTCAAGTTTTTGATTTTGGTTTTGTCCCAGTGGAGTTAGTTTTGCAATCAATTCACCAATCCAAGCAGTTGGATGATATCTATTCTTAGGATCTCCAAATATCAAATCAAGAACCAATGCAAATCCTACAATTATCAAAGATTCTAAAATCATTTTATCATCCTCTCAATAGTTTTGATATCTAAATTATTTTTTACAATTTTTGCTAGTTTATCTAACTCTTTATCAATTTTTGAGATATTCTTTTTGGTCCAAGCTATTTGTTTTGCTTTAACATTAAGTGAATCCTCTTCAGGAAGATCTATTTCCATCATAGGAATAGTTCCAATAACAGGAATTTTAGTAAGTTGTTTAATTTTTCTAAATCCAGGCTTTAGCACATTAATGTCTCCTCTGAATTTATTTAATACGAACCCTTTGACTAGTTTTTTGTATTTGTTTTCAATTAAATCCATAGTTCCAACTAAACTTGCAAATGAACCACCTTTGTCAATATCTGAAACTAAAAGTACAGATGCATTTGCTTTTTGAGCAATTTGCATATTTGCAATATCATATTTTTGCAAATTAATTTCAGCAGGAGAGCCTGCACCTTCTAAAATTACTAGATCATAATTTTTTTTGAGTTTTGATAATGATGTAGTAGCTGCCTTGAGTCCTTTAGATTTTACAAATTTTGCATAGTAATCTTTAGCGTGCATTTTCTTGTAGTATTTCCCATTGAGGTAAACTGCACTATAGTAATTTCCCAAAGGCTTGAGCATTATAGGATTCAAATCAGGCTCAATTGGACATTTAGCAGCAATGGCTTGAATTGCTTGAGCGCGAGAAATCTCAAAATCAGGTGTGGAATAGCCAAAATTAGACATATTTTGGGATTTGAAGGGAGCCACAAGGTATCCCTTTTGTTCAAAGATTCTACACAGTGCTGCAACCAATGTGGATTTTCCAGCACCAGAAGATGTGCCCTGAATCATCAAAGGTTTCATGCAACAGCCTCCATAGCATTTACAAGTTTTAGATTGTCTTTATGAGATTTTACTGCAATTCGAATATAGTGATTATCTAGTCCACGAAAATTTTTACAATCACGAATCAATATTTTGTGTTTCAATAATTTTTTTTGAATTTTTGTAGAATCATCTTTTGTTTTTATTAAAATAAAATTTGTTGAAGATTCATGACATTGAAAACCAGGGATTTTAGTGATTTTCTTTTTCAGGAAATTTGATTCCTTTTTGATAATTGATTTTGATTTTGTAAGATGAGATTTATTTTTGACAGCCAATATTCCTGCTTCTTGTGCTAGTGCATTAACACTCCAAGGAATTTTAATTTTTTTCAAAATATCAATAATTGTTTTTGAACCTATGCCATATCCAATCCTAATTCCTGCTAATCCATAAGATTTTGTTAATGATCTTAAAACAAAGAGATTATCATATTTTTTTATTAAATTTATTACAGATTGGTTTGATTCAGGTACCAATTCAATAAAACATTCATCAACAAAGACAAAACTAGATTTATTTTTTGCAGCAGAAATAATTTTCGTTAATTGTGTTTTTGATAAAATAGTTCCAGTGGGATTATTTGGATTACATACAAAAACACATCCGTTTCTAGGAATATGTGAGATAAAAGAGTCTACATCTTCAGAAAGATTCATCGTTTTAAAAAAAGTGAATTTACAATCAGCAAGTTTTGATGCAGATTCGTATTCACTAAAAGTTGGAGTTGGGATTAAAACACATTTTTTAGACAAAAATGCAGTACAGAAGTTATAGAGAATTTCAATTGCACCATTACCCACAACTATGTGAGAGTCAGATAACCCAGTGTATTTTTTGAGGCTAGAAAGTAAACTAAGTGAATCGGTATCAGGATAATGCTCCATTTCATCTACTCTTTTCTTGATAGCAGATTTTACAGAAGAAGGCATTCCAGCAGGACTGGTATTTGAGCTAAAGTCTAAAACATCGATCTTCTGATTTCCCCCAGAAAATCTTCCCCCATGAGATATGGGATGGTGTTTAGTGATGCTTGATTTTGCCCTTATTTTCACATTACAAAATAGGGGCAGGCGATATAGTATCTTTTGGTAATTTGAATAACGATTATTAATTGAAACCGATCAATGGTTTAATCATGGAGAAGAAAAGAGTTGCAATTATAGGCGTTACAGGTTCTGTAGGACAAGAATTTGTACAATCTTTGAACAATCACCCATGGTTTGAAGTAACCCAAATCGCAGCTTCAGAACGCTCTGCAGGTAAAAATTATCTTGACGCCATCAGAAATGAAGGCGGAATTATCATGTGGGATGTAGGTGGCGAAATCCCAGATTATATCAAAGATATGACTGTAAAAAGCATTGACGAACTTGATACATCACAATTAGATCTAATATTTTCAGCAGTAGAATCCCAAGCTGCAAGAGACATTGAAACCAAAATGGCAGCAGAACTACCAGTGGTTTCAACTAGTTCTGCATACAGATACGAAGAAGATGTTCCAATACTCATCCCAGGTGTAAATGATGAACAAGCTGAACTAATTGAGACTCAGAAGAAGAATCGTAATTGGAAAGGATTTGTAGCACCACTACCAAACTGTACAACTACAGGTTTAGCAATTACATTAAAACCACTACTTGAAAAATACGGTGCAAAAAAAGTCATGATGACTTCAATGCAAGCAATTTCAGGTGGTGGTAAATCTGGAGTATCTGCAATGGGAATTACAGATAACATTTTGCCATACATTCCAAAAGAAGAAGGTAAAGTTAGACTAGAAACAAGAAAGATTCTTGGAAAACTTGTAGATGGTAAAATTGAAGATGCAGACATTAAAGTTAGTTGTACTTGTACTAGAGTTCCAGTAATTGATGGACATACTGAATCAGTATTTGTAGAAACATCTGAAGACATTGATCCATCAAAAGCAAAAGAACTCTACAATGATTACAATAAAGAAATTTCAGTTCAAGGATTACCTTCAGCTCCTAAGGAATACTATGCATTCCACGAAGATCCAACAAGACCTCAACCAAGAATGGAAAGAGAAGTTGGCGGTGGAATGACTACAACGATTGGTAGAGTTGAAAAAGAAGAATTGTTTGATAAAGGACTCAAGTACATGTTATTCTCTCATAACAAGAAAATGGGTTCAGCAAAAGGAGCAGTACTCTTAGCTGAAATGTTATACAAAAAAGGTAAGATCTAGATTTTTCTTGCAATTTTTTCAATAATAACTTTATAAGAACCAGAAATCTAGAACGACTCAGGTGTTTTAGACGGCAAAAGTAGACGATCTAGATCTTCAGATATTATCAGAATTATCAAATGATGCATCAATTTCAGTTCCACGCTTATCAAAAAAAATCAATGTGAATTCTTCAGTAGTGTATTCTAGAATTAAGAGGTTAGTAAAAAGAAAACTAATTGAGCGATTTACAATTGTTGTAAATGATGCGGAATTAGGATACAATGTTAAAGCATTGACTGGAATCAACATGGATACAAAAAAACGCGATCATATAATTTCAGAATTGTTCAAAATTGACGGAGTAAGAGAAGTTGCAGAGGTTACCGGTAGATTTGATATTCTTGTTACAATGTATTCAAAATCATTAGATCAGATGCACAAAATGGTCTCAGAAAAAATCGGAAGAATTGAGGGCATTCAGTCCTCAGAGTCATTTATTGAGATGAAATCACGTGCCAAAGCAATGCCATATATGCCATCAAAGGATAGTGACTAGTATTGCAAAAACAAAAGACAGAATCCAGAGTTGCAGTATATTATGAGTTAACAAAGCCAAAAATTTGGTATTTACTAGTATTTACCGCATTTGGAGCTGCTTTAACAGCATCCAATATTTACGGAATTGACATTGCACCTTCTACATGGGCACTCATGTTATTTTCAGTTGCCGCAGGTTCTGCTGCAGCTAACACTTTGACAAATTATCACGATAGAGATATTGATGCAATAATGGAGAGAACAAAAGGAAGACCACTTCCATCAAAAAGAATCTATCCGGCTGTAAAAGCACGTAATTTTGGATTAGTATTAGCTGGAATTTCATTAGTATTAGCATTTGGAATTTCATTTACAACTACAGTAGAACAAGGACTATGGGCTACTGCATTCATAGCATTTGGATTACTAAACAATGTTCTCGTATACTCTTATGCACTAAAACGAAATTCAAGAACTAACATAATTTTAGGAGGATTATGTGGGGGTTCACCACCAATGATTGGATGGGTTGCAGTTACAATGTCAGATTTATGGACAATGGGACTTGCAATGGCAGGACTTGTATTCATTTGGATTCCAATGCACATTTGGGCACTAACATTACATTTCAAAGATGATTATAACAAAGTGAATGTTCCAATGTTAACAGCAGTTCAATCAGAGAAAACATCTGCAAGAGCAATAGCAGGTTCAACTGTTGTAATGGTATTATTTTCAATAGCACCATTTTTCATAACAACACAATCTGGAGAAGAAATGGTAGGCGGAGTTTACCTGTGGACTGCAATTGCATCAGGTATTTTGATGGTTGCATTATCAATATGGGTAATAGTAAAGCCTATGGAAAAAGCATCATGGACTTTGTTTAAATTTTCTAGTCCATATTTGGCAGTGTTGTTTATTGCATTAATGGTAGACTCTGCTCTATAAGATACTGCTATTTTCATCTAAACTGTTAAGTTCTTTTGTAATTGATGTATGCTTTTCAACTAATTCTTCAAGTTCTTTTTGCACATCAGGGGAGTTCCAATTTGATGAAATCAAAGAGGTTAATTTTGCAACAATGCTCCATTGAACATTATTTTGCTCATCAATTAATTCAAGAAATCGTTTACCTTTCTCATCGTCATTCATAATTGTAAAAAAATGAATCAGTGATAAAAATCTGTAGTAGGTAATAGTATAATTTCAAAGTTTTATTAGGAAATTATCAATATTTCACATATGCAATGTAGTATTTCAGAATGCAAAGCAAAAGCAATTCAAACTGTCCAGATCAGTTTTAGAGAAACAAGGAATCTTTGCAAAGAACACTTAGAATTATTCCAAAATAAAGACAAGAAACACACAATCAAATTTACAAAAGCATCAAAATTCAAATGAGATAATTTAGATATTTTCAAATTTCAGAATTATTGAAAGATTTAACATCTACTATTTTCAAACTACCATATGGCTGCTAAGAAAAAAACAACAGCAAAGAAGAAACCAGTCAAAAAAACAACTTCAAAGCCAAAATCGACAAAATCTAAAGCAATAAAGCCAAAATCAAGCACAAAATCATCTACAAAAAAACCAGAATTTGAGAAAGCTTGGAGAGAATACAATTCTGCATTAAACGGATGGAAAGAATCTTTGGCACAATGGCAAAAGGCTACAAATGAAACTCTAATGACATATCATGATGCATGTCAAAAAGCTGTAGAATCAGATGCGGAATTATTAAAAAAAGTTAGTTCAAGCTGGGAAAATACTTGGGAAGAAATTGGTCCTGAATACATCAAACAACAAACAAAGATGATTGAAAATATTTTCAAAGAAACAAACATCGAATCAATTAAGAAATTCAATGAACAGTGGGAGAAATTCCTTAAAACATCAGGAGATGACTCAATCATGGCTTACCAAGAAGCTATAAAGAGATTCAACCAAGCCTGGCAATCAGGTCAAATGTAGTTTTTAAAACAACTATTTTTTCATTTTTCCTATACGGAAAACTTTGCAATTACATGTTGAACAGGTACCCTTTACTGCAGGACGTCCATTTTTCATAATTGTTTCTTCAGGATTTTTGACTTTTCTTTTTGTTTTACATTTAACACAATAAGCCTCTATAGAGGAAGACTCTGAAGAAGTTTGAGGAGAAGGTTGTCCAAGTTTTTTCTCAATATCATCTAATTTTTTATTTTGTTTTTGTAATGTTTGAATAATTTCATGTTCAATATCAACAGATTCCAATTTTTCAATTTCTTTTTCTAACTCATTTACTCTTGAAATTTGTTCTTCTGTAGCTTCTTCAGAAGGATGTAATTTTGAAGTTAATTCATTTTCTAATTCATCAATCTGATCTTCCAAGTCATTGAATTCAGAATATTCATCAATAACAGGCTCAACTTCAGGCTCAGAATTCATTTCAGGAACAGGTTTTTCAGATAATTTGGATTCTAATTCATCAATTTGTTTTTGTAGTTCATCTAATTGTTCTAATTGTTCAGAAGTTGCCTCTTCTTCTGGTTCTGGCAGTGGTTCTTCTATAACAGGTTCTAGAGATAAATCAAGTTCTTGTAGAAGTTCTTCTGTTGATTCTTTTGGTAATGAACCTCTAGGACTTGGAGGAG
>REGJ01000016.1 GCA_003702525.1 Candidatus Nitrosopumilus sp. | reverse complement strand
CTAAAAATTGAACAAATTCCAGAAACACTAGAACTAATCAAAAAAGATTTGAAAAAATCAGTTTGTACACTAAGGCCAAAAACAGAAGGAGGTCAATTTCCAGGAAATGAAAAAGAAAGAATTGCAATTATCAAACTAATTGCAGAGTACAATCCATTTTTACTAGATGTAGAGTTTAACACTCTGAAAAGAAATTCATCATTAGCAAAATATCTAAAATCAACAAAAACAAAATTACTTGTTTCTTGGCACGACTTTAAGAAAACACCAAGTTCTTTGGAATTAAAAAAGAAGATGAGTCAAATGAGTAAATTCTCAAACTTTGTAAAAATTGTCAGTACTGCAAAATCAACTGATGATTCAACAAGAATGTTAGAATTATACAATAAGAGAGGCAAAAACAATCTAATCTCATTTGCCATGGGAGATTTTGGCAGAATTTCAAGGATTTTGTGCCTATATTTGGGAAGCCCATATACGTATGTGTCCTTAGGAAAGCCGGTTGCTCCAGGTCAGTTCAGTGTTGATGAAGTAAATAAAATCACCAACTTGAAAAAATAATCATCACATCAATTGAGAGTTTAAATCAATCATATTACGCGAAGATATTATGGGAAAAACATTTGCAGTAATTGGAGATCCGATTGATCATTCTCTATCTCCAAATATTCACAGTGCAGCATTTAGAGAATTGAATCTAGACTGCTCATATATTGCATATAGAATTCCAAAAGATGAACTGGGAGACGGGGTTGAAGGATTGAAAAAAATCAAAATTGATGGATTCAATGTAACAATTCCTCACAAAGTTGAGATGATGAAATATTTGGATAAAATCGACGAATCATGTAGTTTGATTGGAGCTGTAAATACCGTTGTAAACAATGACGGGGTGCTAAAAGGATACAACACAGACATGGATGGATTTCTTGAGCCATTAAAGAAAAGAAACATAGACATTTCAAATTCTAATGTACTTTTACTAGGGGCAGGAGGGGCAGCAAGAGCAATTATAGCAGGTTTTGCAAAAGAAAAAGCAAAAAGCATTACAATTGCAAACAGGACAATAGAAAAAGCAGACAACCTAGTAGAATTTGCAAAAAAGATCAGTCTTGATGCAAATGCCATAACTATTGATGAGATTGGAGAATCTGCAAAAAATTACAACATCATTGTCAATGCAACATCAATAGGACTACAGAAAGAACCCAGTCCTATATCGCTTGAAGGAATTGATGAGAAAACAGTAGTGTATGATATTGTTTACATGCCAATGAACACAGATTTTCTAAAAAAGGCAAAAGAAAAAAACGCCATCATAATTTTTGGGTATGAAATGCTATTAGGTCAAGCAGCAAGAGCATTTGAGATTTGGCACGGTATGGAAGCACCTTATAATGCCATGAAAAAAGCACTGTTAGGAGGATTTTGATGGCAAAAGCAAAGGCGACAGTTCATGGGGCAGTCTCAATAGTGAATGCAATTGCAAACCAGAAAGGAGCTACAGTAGGAATAGACCTAAAAGTTGAAGCCATAGTTGAGACAACTCCTGGAAAAGGCATAGTTATCCAATCAGAAAACAAGACACTTAGTTCTCGCTTGATCAATAAGACAGTTGAAAAAATTGTTTCAAAAAAAGACCTTGACCAAAACAAGATAACAATCACATTAGAATCAGAGATTCCTACAGGATACGGATTAAAAAGCTCTAGTGCAATATCATCAGCAGTTGCATTAGGATGCGCAAAAATTTTCAAATCAAAATTTACTGATCAGCAAATTTTACTTGCAGGTGTCGATGCATCAATTGAATCAAAAGTTAGCATTACTGGTGCATATGACGATGCATGTTCATGTTATTATGGAGGATTTAATGTAACAGACAATGCAAAGAAGAAAAGAATGAGTTTTGAGAAAGGTCCAGCAAATTTGATTGCAATAATCTTTATCCCAAAAAATAGAAAACGTGGAAATCTAAAAAAACTCAAAGTTTTATCATCAGTTTTTGATCATGCTTGGAATCTAGCAAAGAAAGCAAATTATTGGGAAGCAATGATAATTAATGGATTAGCTACGGCATCAATTCTCAGTTCAAATCCAGACGTCATAACTGGGTTAATTGAAAAAGGTGCTTTAGGTGCATCAGTTTCAGGAAATGGTCCAGCAATAGCAGCAATTACAAAAAAAGAAAATGAATCAAACATCAAAAAAGTATTTTCATCATTAGAAGGAAGAATCATAGTTTCAAAGATCAGTAACAAAAAGGCTGAAGTTCATGAAGTGTAAAGTAGAAAAATCAAATATTTCAGGACAGATAGTTTGCCCTCCAAACAAGAGCTATACCCACAGAGCCATATTTCTTGCGTCACTTGCAGGAAATGGTAGCAAGGTGGAAAATGTGTTATTATCAGCAGACACTATTGCAACAATTGAGGCATGCAAGAAGTTTGGAGCAGAGATAGAAACAGAAAATTCATCAATAATTGTCAAAAATCCCATAAAATTCGATAAAATCGTGCCTGAAATCAATACTGAGAACTCTGGGACGACAATTAGAATAGCATCAGGAATTGCAAGTTTGTTTTCAGATGAGATCACATTGACTGGAGATGAGAGTCTGCAGAAAAGACCCATGCAGCCTCTCTTAGATGCACTATCAAGTATTGGAGCCCAATGTCAGTCAACTGATGGAAAACCACCAATCAAAATCAAGGGAAAGATTTCAGGAGGAGACGTAACAATTCCAGGAAACTTTTCAAGTCAATTCATTTCTGCATTACTAATTAGTGCACCACTAACTGAAAACGGAATTAATCTTTCGATTAAAGACAATTTAGTATCGAAACCATATCTTGATGCAACAATTGCTACAATGAGAAAATTTGGGGTTAGTGTACAAACATTAATTCCATATAAAAGATACAACATTTCACCACAAGTTTACAACACTGCAATATTTACAGTTCCGATTGATTTCTCAAGTCTTGCATTACTATTGTCTGCAGCAGTACTTAATGGAGATAAAACCATAATCAAAGGAAACATTGGTAACTTGCCACAAGGAGACGAAGTCTTCATAGACATATTAGAACAATTGGGAGTAACTGTAAGTATTGATGAGGATGAAATCAAAATAAAATCTCCAACAAAATTAAAGGGAGGGAGATTTGATTTGAGTAACTCGCCAGATCTTTTACCTCCATTAGCAATACTCGCATTAAATTCAGAAAGTCCAATTGAAATTGTTAATGTAAAACATGCAAGACTCAAAGAAACAGACAGAATTGCAATAACATCAAGAGAGTTAGTTAAACTTGGAGTTAAAGTAGATGAAAAAGAAGACGGATTAATTTTAGAATCAACAGAGAATCTTAATGGTTCAGAATTAAATGCTGAAAACGATCATAGACTCTTCATGGCATTTTGTATTGCAGGAATGTTTGTTGGAAACTGCACCGTAACAGATCCAGAATCAGTTCAAGTTTCGTATCCCAACTTCATTGAAGAGATGAATAGGATTGGAGCTAAAATTCAACCAGAATAATTTTTTCAAAAAAATCAACTAAAGGGGGTAAAAGGCGCGACCTTGTATAGGGTGAAAAGCATTCTCCACACCCTCAACGCTTTTGCGTAGATAACATGTCTTTTTCGCAAGGCCGCGCAAATTATGCAGTAAAATTTGCACGTTTTTCCATATAATCTATATGTTATTATGATATTTAAGAATATATTATAATTATTTCATAAAACTATATTATATTTTATAAATTTCAACCATACCTAGAAAAGTTTGAAAAAATAACCAAAATCACTATCAAAATTTTCCAAATTTTGGAATGAGGAATTATAAGCATCATTTAGCTTTGATAATATGTTGCCGGGAAGTTCTATTGGTCAGCGTCTTGTGTTGACAAGTTTTGGGGAAAGTCATGGGAAATCAATCGGGGCAGTTTTGGATGGATGTCCTGCAGGATTAGAGATTGACGAAAAAGATATTCAAAAAATGTTAGACCAAAGGAAACCAGGTCAGAATTTAATTTCAACACAAAGAAAAGAAGGAGATGTAGTAGAAATCATCTCAGGAGTGTTTCGAGGCCATACAACAGGTGCTCCCATAACAATGGTAATTTGGAATAGTGATCAAAAATCAAAAGATTATGAAAATTTGAAAACTAAACTCAGACCAGGACATTCAGATTATCCTGCAATGGTAAAATACAATCAACACAATGATCATAGAGGTGGGGGACGATTTTCAGGAAGACTAACTGCAACACATGTTATGGGAGGAGCTATTGCAAGAAAACTTCTCAAAGTTACATTAGGAATTGAAACAAATTCATTCACATCACAAATTGGAAAAATAAAGATGGAAAGGCAATTCAATGAAAAAATGATTAATTCAATATACAAAAATGAAGTAAGATGTCCGGAAACTAAAACTGCAAAATTGATGAGAGAAAATATTTTGAATGCAAGAAAAAAAGGAGATTCGTTAGGAGGGATAATTGAATCAGTAACAACCAATGTACCAGTTGGCTTAGGAGAACCAATTTTCAGTTCACTAGAATCAGATTTGAGCAAAGCAATGTTTTCTATACCATCTGTAAAAGGAGTAGAGTTTGGTTCAGGGTTCAAAGGTTCAGAACTATACGGTTCTGAAAATAATGATTTGTACACTTTGAAAAGAGGGAAAATTGTCACAAAGACCAACAATTCAGGCGGAATTCTAGGAGGAATTTCAAATGGCATGCCTATCACTATGAGAATTGCATTCAAACCAGCATCATCAATTTCACAAAAACAAAGTACAGTAGACATCAAGACCAAAAAAGAGACTACACTTCAAGTGAAAGGAAGACATGATCCATGTGTTGTTCCAAGAGCACCACCAGTAGTAGATTCACTAGTGGCATTAACCATTGCAGATCATGCACTAATTTCGGGTCAAATCAAACCTGTTTTGTAAGAAAATGTCGGATATCAGCGATTTACGCAACAAGATGGATGAAGTAACTCTCCAGATGATAAAGTTACTCAAAAGTAGAACAGATATCGCAAAAAAGATTGGAGAAGTAAAGAAAAACATTGGCAAAGGAGTAACTGACGAAACAAGAGAAGATAATCTTAGAGGTAAAGTGATTTCATTATGTCAAGAAATTGGTCTAGATGAAAAAATTGCTACAAAATTTTTGAATTTCCTATTAAATGAATCAATCAAAGTTCAGTCATCAAACAAACAGACTCATCTTTCAATATTCCTTAAAGCAAAAGAGTTGGAACAGCAAGGGAAAAACATTATACATATGGAAGTAGGAGAACCTGACTTTTTGCCGCCAACAATTGTCAAAGATGCATTAGAGGAAGTATATGAGAAAGGATTTCTAAAGTATGGACAAGCAAAAGGGATGCCAAAATTTAGAGAAGCATTAGCAAATCATGTAAACAAAAAATTCAATGCAAATGTATCTCATGAAAACATCATAGTTAGTCCAGGTGCAAGATTCTCAATATTTACTGCAATTACCACACTTCTAAATCCAGGAGACGAGATGGTTGTAATTGAGCCTGCATGGCCAGCTTACAAAGATTGCGCATTAAATTCAGGAATCAAAGTCAGAACAATAAACACATCTTTTGAGAACAAGTGGGAGCCTTCCATAGAACAAATTGAAAATACAATCAATCCAAATACAAAAATGATTGTTTTGAATTATCCAAACAATCCAACAGGGAAAATTCTTCCAGAAAAATTACAAGATCAGATTATTGAAATTGCAAAGAAGAATAATCTCTATGTACTAAGTGACGAGATTTATTCAGAATATGTAAAGTCAAGTTGGAAGAGTATATTGAGTTACAATTATGAAAAAAGCATTGTAACACAATCATTTTCAAAATCTCATGCCATGACAGGATTCAGAGTAGGATATGCAATCGCAGATGAAGGAATTATTGAAAAAATGGCAAAACTAGAAGCACTATGTCTAACAAATGTATCAGAACCAATTCAATACATTGCCATGAAGGCATTAGAAGCAGACACATCCAACAATAATAAGACAGTCCAAAATAGACTAGATGTATTGATTCAAAAAGCAAATGAAATGAATTTGGATATTGTTGTTCCAGATGGTGCAATGTACATTTTTGCCAGAGTCAATAAAGAGGGATTCGACGGAGTTCAATTTGCAAACAGTACATTGGAAAAAGGTTTAGCAGTATCTCCTGGAGAAGGATTCGGAGATTACAAAAATTTCATCAGAATTTCTGCATGTCAAGATGAGAAAACACTAATTGAGGGAATGAATATACTAAAGGAGATTATGAGTGAAGATCAATGAAGAAAGTTACAGTTATTGGTGCAGGAGGGCAAATGGGACAATGGTTTGCCAAATATTTTGCAGATAAAGGATTTGAAGTAACAGGTTTTGACTCAGAAAATAAAATTCCAGGCAAAGGAATCATACAATCAGATTCTCTAGTAGGTGCAATTCTCAAAGCAGATTATGTTGTGTTATGTACACCAACAAGAAGAACACCAGAAATTATCAGACTAATTGCAAAAGAGATGAAACGAGGAACATATCTAATAGAGATTTCATCTGAGAAATCCAAAGTTGTGTCATCATTATCAAAGATGCCTGCAAAAATTAATCCAATTTGTATTCATCCAATGTTTGGACCAGGCGTAAAAACAATCAAAGGTCAAAACATAATTTCAGTTCCAATTAAAGATGCAAAAAAAGAATTAACCGTAACAAAATCATTGTTTGAAGGAGCAAACTTTGTTACAATTGATGCAGTAGAGCATGACAAAAAAATTGCAGTAATTTTAGGACTAACTCATTTAATGAATTTGGTTTTTGCAAACATTGTTTCAAAAGACGAAAAGATGTTATTAACTGAGAAAATGTCGGGTACAACTTTCAGAGTTCAGAAAACATTAGCTGAAAGTATCATGACAGAATCTCCAGAACTTATTGAGACAATAATTGCAAATCCTGAAATTCGTAGAGTTGCAGAAGAGCTTTGGAAAGATATTGGAAGATTACTGACTGCAGTTCAAGAATCTAAAACAGAAGAAGTAGTTAATTACATCAAAGATTGCCAAGAAAGATTAGCAAAACATACAGACATCAATGAATCTTACAAGAAACTAACAAAGATGGTCAAAGCCGTTGAAAAATAACGGGCATGCGCTCAACAAAGATAGTTACTTCATTCATTAAAGATAATGAGAAATTACTAATTCTAAAACGAAGTGATGAAGTCAAAACCATGAAGGGTTTATGGGCAGGCATAAGCGGAATCATAGAAAAAAATGAAGAGCCTCTCAAAAGAGCAAAAATTGAGATTTTTGAAGAAGTAGGAATTATAGAAGATGAAATAACTCTAGTAAAATCAGCTGAAGAAATGAGAATTAATTCACCACAATATCAGAATCACGAATGGGAAATTTTTCCATTTTTGTTTGAAGCAAAAAATCCAACTATCAAACTTAATTGGGAAAATTCGGATTTTAAGTGGATTCAAATTGATGAGTTGAAAAATTACGAAACAGTTCCCAGTCTAGAAAAAGTGCTATTCAATTTGTTGTAGATTTTCGTTTTCTTTTTCATACTTTTTTTGTTGAGGCAACATCATGTAAACACATGCACCCCCACACATAGTGCAAGGGACATTATTGCCAGGATGTTGGCCAGTTCTGCTGTGAATTTTAGCAGCCTCTTCAGGATCAATAGATAATGCAAGTTGTTTTTCCCAATCTAAGGTACGTCGAGCTTCAGTCATCTCCATATCCCATTTGATCGCTTTATCACGAATTTTTACAAGATCACCCGCATGTGCAGCAATTCTATATGCAATTAATCCAGCCTTTACTTCTTCAGCATTTGGTAATGCAAGATGTTCTGAAGGTGTAAGATAACACAAAAGGTCAACACCTTCACTAGCAGATACAGCTGCACCAATTGCACTTGCAATATGATCATGTCCAGATGCAACATCAGTTACCAATGGTCCTAGAACATAATATGGAACATCACCAATCAAAGATTTTGCTAATCTAACATTTGCTGCAACTTCATTTAGTGGAACATGTCCTGGACCCTCAACCATCACTTGAACATCTTGTTCATGTGCACGTTTAGTCAATTGAGATATGTTAATCATCTCTTGAACTTGTAATTCATCATGAGAGTCCAAAATTGAGCCTGGTCTAAGCGCATCTCCAAGGCTAAATGTGACATCATATTTCTTGGCCATCTCTACAAGATAATCATAGTGAGTTAGGTAGGGATTTTCTTTGTCATGCTTTAGCATCCATGCAGCAGTAATTGTGCCACCCTTACTTACGACGCCACCATATCTTTGAACTTTAAGAATTCTTTTTGCAATGTCTTTTGTAATTCCACAATGAATAGTAGTATAATCAACACCATCTTTTGCATTATTTTCAAATGCATTTAGGTAATCATCTTCAGTAAGATTCAAAGGATTTTTGTGTACTTCAACACCATAGTTGTATGCCTCATAAATCGGAACAGTACCAAAAGTTATCGGAGCAGTTTCTAACAGAGTTTGTCTTATGTGTTTTACATCACCACCATCACTAAGATCCATCATAGTATCGGCGTGATATTTTACAGCAACCTTTGCTTTTTCAATCTCTTCTTCAAGATTTACATTTAATGTAGAAGTTCCAATGTTTACATTTACTTTGGTTTTCAACCCTTTTCCAATTCCAACATTGTGAATTTTTTGAGGTCTACAGTTATTGCTCGGAATAATAATAGAGCCCTTTGCAATTTTTGGAATTAACCAATCAAGTGTAACATCTTCATCTTTTGCAACTTGTTTCATTTCATCAGTTGCAACACCGCGTCTTGCAGCAGTCATTTGAGTTGTCATAAAGTATTCTAGGCTTTTGCCTGATTTAAACAATCATAAAGTTACAGAAATTTATTGATCGCTTGAAATTTTATTGCCACTATATTAAGAAAATAGATCGCCTTTAAATCAAATAATGTTGTAATCGATCTTATGAGAACTATTAGGGAATGCAGGCATTGTGGAAGAGAATTTTATAGTATGAAAGATGAATTCTGCTCTTTTGATTGTGTTACTCAATCATCAGGATAAACTAGTTCAGATTTAATTCATTTTGAAGAGGTAATTTTTCAGATTGAATTTTAGTAATTCTATCTAAAATAGGCTTGATTATACGCTTAGAATCAGGAGAATTTGCAAAATTTTCCTTTATCTCATAAACTCTTTGAGATAATTCAAGTTCAGCATTAATCAGTGAAATGTATTGACGTAGTTTTTGATTTTCTGATTTTATAGAATCTATTTCACTCATTATCTTGGAGGACTCCAACTTTCTTCTACAGAATCATCTGTATTTCCAGATACAAGATATTGTTTTCCACATTTGAAACATTGCCACAAAAACTTTCCATCCTTCTTTGTTTGATACTGTATTGGTAGCAAACATGTAGTACAACGAAGTTCTTCCGGAGGGGAATCATTAATCATAGGAATTTCAGTCAATAATATCAAAAAAACTTCAAACTATAAAAGAAAAATAGATTAGTGTTTGAGATTAGAAAATATTGTGAATATTCTTTCAATCGGTGGATCGGACCCATCATCGGGGGCAGGGATTCAAAGTGACATCAGAGTATTTTCGGCATTTGGGGCACATACACTGACGGTAATAACAGCAATTACAAGTCAGAATACTTCAAAGTTTGGAACTGTAGAACCTGTTTCACCTAAAATGCTAAAAAAGCAATTAGAATCGTTATTTTCAGATTTTAAGATTGACGGAATTAAAATTGGGATGGTATACAACTCAAAAATTATCAAAATAATACACCAACAATTAAACAAATTAAAAATTCCAATTGTAGTTGACCCAGTAATAAAATCAACAACAGGAGGAAATCTAATAGAAAATAATGCAAAAAAAGATTTTCAAAAATATATAATTCCTCTTGCAACAATAATTACGCCAAATAAAACAGAAGCAGAAATACTTTCAAAAATTAAAATTTCAACAAAAAATACGCCTGAAAAAATTGCAAAAGAGATTCAGAATATGGGAGCAAAAAACGTCATAATTACAGGAATTGAAGAGAAAAATAACAAAGTATCAGACTTTGTTCTAGAAAAGAATTCAAAATACATCATTTCAGGAGAAAAGATTCCCAAAATCAATCATGGTAGTGGATGCAATCATTCTGCTGCTCTAATTTACTCACTTGTAAAAAAGAAAAGTATCAAAGAATCACTATATTTTGCAAAAAAATTCACATACAATTCAATAAAAAATGCAAAAAAAATTGGAAAAGGCATTGTGATTACTGACATTCCAAGTGAAAGTGGAATAGAAGAGAAATTATCATCAGCAATAACTAAATTTACAAAAATGAAAGGAATTTACAAGAACATTCCAGAGTGTCAAACAAACTTTGTATTCTCAAAACAAAAACCAAAATCTACAAAAGATGTTTTAGGAGTTTCAGGAAGGATTGTAAAAGCTGGAAAAGATGTTTTGATTGCAGGTGATTTGAAATATGGAGGATCAAAACATGTTGCAACTGCTTTGCTATCAATGAATAAAAAATATCCAGGAATTTGCTCTGCGATTAATTTGAAATATCAAAATACAACTCTGTCAAAAATTAAAAAATCAAAATTAACAGTTAGTAGTTATGACCGTAGCAAAGAGCCTAAAAATGTAAAGATTCAAGATTCTACAATCAAATGGGGAATAAATTCTGCAATAAAAAATTCAAAAACAGTTCCAGATGTCATTTTTCATAAAGGAGATTTTGGAAAAGAACCAATGATCATAGTTTTTGGTAGAACACCAGAAAATGTTTTAGAAAAGATATCAAAAATCAAAGGATAAAATTTAGTTCAAATCATCCTCGAACATAAATACTCACATACGAAATGATATCTGTGAAGGCAGTAATTTTAGCAGGTGGTTTAGGTACAAGGTTACGTCCACTAACACTCAAAACTCCAAAACCTATGTTACCATTAGGCAAAAAACCAATTCTAGAACATCTTATTGACTGGAGTAAAAAAAATGGTGTAAAATCAATAGTTTTGTGTGTAAGTTATCGTAAAGAAAAAATTCAAGATTATTTCAAAGATGGAAAAAAGTTTGGAGTTAACATAGAATATGCAGTTTCAAAAAAACCACTAGCAACTGCAGGTCAACTCAAAACTGCTGAAGAATTTATCGACGATACTTTTGTTTGCGTGTATGGAGATTCAATTTTTGATTTTAGTCTTAGAAACATGATAAAACAACACAAAACAAAGAAAGCATTTACAACTATGAGTCTATACGAATACAAAACTAACTTGCAATATGGAGTTATTCATTCCTCAAATACAGGCAAAGTTACAAGTTGGGAAGAAAAACCAGAGATTAAAGCAAATATCAATATGGGATGTTATGTGATGGAGCCAGGTATTTTGAAATACATTCCAAAAAACAAACCATACGGAATGGATGATGTGATTAAAAAGGCGATGAAGAATAAGAAATTAGTTAGTAGTTTTATTACAAAAAAAGGATTTCTAGATATTGGAAATAAAGAATCATACAAACAAGCAAACGAAGAATTTGCGAAAAAATCAAAAAAGAGGTAGAAGATGGCTGAACCCATAATTAGAAAACTAAGAATTGAAGATTTGCAAAATGGTTTTCTCACATCACTTGATTCATTAAGAAAAGCTAGTGATATTGACAAAAATAAAGCAGAAGAAATTTTTAAAAAAATTGATTCAAACCTAGATTATACCATAGCAGTAGCAGAGATAGATGGTAAAGTGGTGGGTTCCACGACACTATTGATTGAGCAGAAATTCATCCATCAAGGAGGTCTTGTAGGCCATATCGAAGATGTGGTTGTAGACAAAAATTTCCAGGGGCAAAAAATCGGAGAAAAAATTATGAAATATCTTCTTGAAATTGCCAAAAATCAAGGCTGTTACAAGACAATTTTAGATTGTACTGATGACGTAAAACCATTTTATGAAAAACTAGGTTTCAAACAAGTTGCCAATGAACTAAGGTTTGACCATACTTAGAAATATTCTTTCTTTGGACGAGGCTTTCTGACTTTCATCAAACGTATTCCAAAAATGAATACAGGTATTGACAATCCCATAAACAACGGAGGTAGAATCAAAACAGTATCTGTAATGTATGGCTCAGCAATGTTTCCAATTAGAGTTTGAACGAATGCCATTCCAGCAAGCAATATGATTCCATCCACAATTAGCATTGCACCAATTTTTTTAGAGCCATAATACTTTGACAAAATGAACGCAACTGCAGCTAAAATTCCTCCAGGGGCAATTGTAATAGATATGAATTGCAAGAGTTTTGGATTTGCAAAGTTATCAGCATCTATAGGAAGATTAGATGTATTTGGATCATCAAACATGAAAATGTAAAGTGAACTTACTACAAGAACAAATAACACGAAAAATGCAATACTTCCAAGACATAACCAATGTTCAAGTTGCATGATTTATTGGAGATTTTAGTTGAATAATAAACTATTCAAAAATCATACAATTCCAACAAGATTAGCTAATTCCTTTCTACAGGCAGCACCTAATTTTTCTGCAGCCTCTTCAGGAGAAATATCATTTAAGAAAATTCCATATCCACGTTCCAAACCAGACCAAGATTTTGTAATTGGATAAATTTCAATGTGCCAATGAATCTGTCTACTATTCTTTTTCTCAGGAGAAAGATGAAAGACTAGATTGTATGATACATTTTTGATAGTTTGAGACAAACCTCCAAGTGTGGCTCTTAGGATTAGAGACAAGTCATTGATTTCTTTTTGAGTGATTTTTGAGAAACTAGTAGTGTGTTTCTTTGGAGCAATCCAGAACTCATAGGGATATGATGGAGACCAAGGGCAATATGCGATAAAGCCTTCAGTTTGAAGAACCTGCCTAGGACCACTAATTTCCTCATTTACTGTTTGACACATTGGACACACACCCTTTTCATTTAGAATTTTGTGAGATGCCTCTGCTTCTTCCTCAATAATTGGAGGAATAGTTGAGAATGTCAAAATATTGAGATGAGGATGAGGGTTTGAGCTGCCAGAAAGTTCTCCTTGATCAGCATAAATTGAAACATACGTAACGCCTTTTTGAGTATAAAGCCATCTTAATCTATCTTGAACAACAACTAAGATGTTTGACCATTGTTCAGTATCTATGGTTGCAAAAGTGTCCTTTGGATTTGGGGATGCAACAACAATGTAGTGATAACCATATGCAGGTTCACTGTAAAATGGTCTATCACTGTAAGAGTTTTCGGTCTCAACTGAGACAATAGGATTTTTACTTTCAAAAACTCTGATTGACCATCCTTCCACAAATTCATCATCACTGTCTTGTAATCTTTGTAACATTCCATCTTTTGCAACAAGTGACAAAACAGAAGGATTTGTCATTGATTCATTTCCAGGAGCAAATGGAGATTTTTTCGGATCTTTAACTTTCTCTTCTTTTTTTGAGACAATCATGAAACGCTCAGAAACATAGTCTTTGCGCATATCTCCCATAATTGTAATTTGCAGTAAATGTCTGTTAAAACGTTTACTAAAATCCATTAACATCTAAATTTGAAAATTATTTTTGAAAAAAGATTTGTAAAAAATAAGAAAATACGAATTTCATCAAAAAATATTCCATTTAGAAATAAAAATAAGAAACGAGAAAGTTTACTGTTGTTTTGATCGCAAAATTTGTTGCAAGCTTTAAAGGAGAGCATCAGATCTGAGATAATCAGGGGAAGATCTTGGATAATTCAGATGTTCACATGATTTACGTTCTTTTAGATGGTGTAGGAGATCTTCCACATCCAGATTTAGATGGAAAAACACCTCTGGAGGCTGCAAATACTCCAATTTTAGACAAAATTGCAAGTAATGGAGCAATTGGCGAAGTAATTTCTGTTGGAAAGGGTATTGCACCAGAATCAGATATTGCAGTTTTCAACATGTTAGGTTACAAATTCAAACACGAAGACTATGCTGGGAGAGGAGTCATCGAAGCAATAGGAATTGGTATTGATTTTAAAGATGGAGACCTTGCATTAAGAGGAAATTATTCCACATTAGATGATCAAGAAGTCATTATTGACAGAAGAGCAGGACGACATATTGAAAAAGAAGATGCAGATGGAATAGCAAAAGAGATTGAAGAGAAAGTAAAGTTCTCAAATCCAGACACATCTGTTGTAGTATCACCCACAATTGGTCACAGAGTTACTGTTAGAATAAGAAACAATGCAAACAAATTATCATCAAAAATCACAAACACAGACCCAGCATATAGCAACATTGGAGGCATGGGAGTTGCAAAAGCTGTTGGAGACTTTTTGAAAATTGAGAAATGTTTGCCTTTACAAGATATTGAGGATGCAAAATCTACTGCAAATACTGTAAACGAATTCTCTGAACAAACAATCAGTATTTGTAAAGAGAGTCAAATCAACAAGAAACGAGATGAACAAGGAAAAAAGAAACTTAGTTGTATATTACTTAGAGATGCAGGAAACAAGTATCCAGATGTAATTCCAATTAATGAAAAGTATGGTATGAATTTTTCATGTATTGTAGACATGCCAGTAGAATTAGGAATTTCAGAAGTACTAAAGATGAAAGCATTTGAAGCTGGGGGACTAACTGATTATGAAGAAAAAGCAAGAGTTGCTGCAAAAGCAATGGAGACACAAAATTCAATCTACGTTCACCTCAAAGGGCCAGATGAATTTGGACATGATGGTGATGCTATAGGAAAAATGAAAAACATAGAAGAGATTGACCAAAGATTCTTCAAAACACTTGTTGAAAATATTGATACAAACAAGGTTGCAATAGTAATTTCTGCAGACCATTCAACTCCATGTATTAACAAAGGACATAGTGATGACCCAGTTCCAGTACTAGTTTCAGGAGATTTCATCAAAAAAGATGGCACTACAAGAATGACTGAAGCCCAAGCAAAGAAAGGAAGTATCGGTCTTCTTCAGGGTGCAGACGTAGTTACAAAATCTTTAGAATTAATTAAATCTCAAACGTAGTTAGTTTGTTTGCTTGTTGCATTTCAACCGCTTTAGTTCTAATCATATCTACATCAATTGAATGATATGTAGAAGGAGACGTTCCTAATTTGTCTAAAACTCTTCGAAGCATTCCGATTCCAATACTCAACTCATCTTTTTGACCATGTGCAAAAGCTACAGCCATTAAGATAATTCCCTGTACAACTTCTTTTTCTCGGCCAAAGCATTTCTTCCAAACACCTTCAAATGCTTCATGACTTTCCCAAAATCTCTCATTGTTAAAATAGAAAATTCCATCAGTGATTCCTTTTTCTTTTTCAATTTCTTCTTCAAAGACATGACGAATATTATCAATAGGACCAATAGGAGATAGTTTTTCAATTAATTTGTCTAGATCTTCTTTTTCAACTGAAACATCCAACTCAACAAATTTTTTGGCAATTCTGGCAACTCTGATTGAAGCATTCATCTCAGATGCTAGATCCCTTGCTTTGTAAACAACCTCACGTGAATTTTCAGGACCGTAGCGAGTATTTTTCAAATGTAGCATATAGCGTTCCATAGTAATATTTACCTAAGATTTTCTTAAATTTCTTATCTATTTCAATCAAGGTTTATATGAAATATCTAAAGGATTTTGGGTACATGTCCATAATTGAGACCATTACAGACGTAGATAACACCTTCCTATCTAGAAGAGAGCTTACATGCAATTTTGCTGGATTGGCAGGAAAACTCAAGAAATTAGAAGCAGTAGACATGATTACTAAAGAATTCAAACTTGATGGTAAAGTGGTAATTCCAATGAGATTACAAACTCATGTAGGAAAACCAATTGTAACAGGAACTTTCTTTGTTTATGAAGATGAAGGATTGGCAAAAAAACACGTCAACCCAACAATTTTTGCTAGATTAGAAAAATCAAAAGCAAAACTTGCAGAAGCTGAAGCAGCAGCAGAAGCTCCTGCAGAAGAGGCAGCATCTGAAGAAGTTCCTGCAGAAGACAAAGCAGCAGAAGCACCTGCTGAAGAACCAAAAGAAGAGGAGAAATCTGAGTAATGGCAGGCAAGAAAGGTTCTAGTCCAAATGTCTATGGATACTACAAAGTAGACGGGGACAAAGTATCTAGAATTAAAAAAATCTGTTCAAGATGTGGTAAAGGTGTATTCATGTCTGAACACAAAGATAGACACACATGTGGAAAATGTGGTTTAACAGAATTTAATCAATAAATTATTTTAAAATCAATATAATTTCTTTTTACGAATTTTTGAACTCTTTTCTTCTAGTTGTTCAATTTTTGAAACAAATGCAGGGTCAAGTTTAATTTTTGAAAGAGCATCTGCAGATAATTTTACAGTGTTGGAATCTAAAGAGATGTTTGTTTTAGGAAGATTTTTGTCAATCCAAAATTTTGTAACTTTATCTTCTAGTTTATAATCACGGAATCCTGCAGGGAATTTTTTTGTAATGTGGTTTAGTAATGTACGATCTTTGAATACAACTCTAGGTTCAAACAATCTAGTTTCATCACTATACACATTTTCAAATAAATTTCCAGAGATTTCATCAGATAGTAATTCCATCTTTGAAATTTTTCGAATTAGTTCTAGAAAATGCAAAAATTCATGTGCTAAAATTGCATGAATTGTGCCTTTGAGTCCATAGGCTACTAGAGGAGCAGAGATTTGGATTACAACTTGAAATTTCTCATCAAACACTACAGGAATAGTTCTTGCAAACAAAATTCCATATTCATAAGAGTTAGGATTAGGGGCAGATATGACTAGTGAAGGTTCTACATATGCGACAGGATAACGTATTCCGGATGCCTTTTCAATTCTATTAATTCCTGCAACAGTAATTGGAAAACGTTTGATTGCAAGGTCATACACATCATCTGGAATTATTCCTTTAGAATGTGCATCTTTGAAACGAACTAGCGGATCCAATATCATCCCTCGACAATTTTGAATGTAAAAAGGTTGATTTGGTTAGGAGCTAGGTTTTCCAGATTTTGCCTTCTTTTTTCTTCGTGTTTCTGCTCTTTGATCAGCATGTCTTTGATGTTTACCTTTTTTTCTTATTGGCATGACATTTTGAAATATTCAGAGCTAGTTAATTGTTATCATTTGACTTCAACATCATGAAAATCAAATTCAACACATTTGCAAGACACACCGAGGATTTGACTTATTCCAGGAGAAACATCATCACCAGTAACAAAACGCTTTACAGGCAAACCACCTTCAAACTTGAAAAATAATGTAAAAGACATATCATCATGTTTTTTGTATTTTATTGAAAGTATTTCTTTCTCAGATCGTTTTCCAGATTTTTCATAAACGGTAATTGGCTTTTTAGTGAGATTTTTTAATTTTGGCAAAAGTTTAGAATTAATTTTTGAAGATGCAGAGATTTTTGCTTCAACTAGAGAATTGAATTTTAGCGGTTTTTTTGGAGAGTCTGAAACAATTTTGACATTGTTAAGTTGAATATGATCTAATTTTGCAGAAGGAGTTCTCAAGTTTCTTTTATGAGGATTTTGAATTTTGGCAAAAAATGGTCTTCCCATGCCTAGAATTAAGCTCGATTTGTCCTCACCTCCAATCCATGTGAATTTAGCAGTGGTGCCACCTAATTTTTTGAAAAGAAATTGAGAAATTTCACCTTCAACACTGTCATATTCAGTTATACCATGAAAATCACAAATTCTACATCCCTTACCTAAGCAATTAGAACAAGATTTTTGTTTTTGTAAAAAATCCCGTACCGGCTTAACATATCTTCCAGACAGAGTTAATGATTTTGATCTAACATTGCAAGACTCATCCTTTAGATTTACAGTGAAAACAATTTCTGGATCTAAATAATCAAATGTTTTTTTGGTTTTTTTTGAAAATAATTTTACCAATTCTTTTGTAATGTCTGTTTTAATACCATCAATTCCTTTTAGTTTAAACTTTGAGCGAATGACATCATCTCTATCAATTATTGAAGGTTTTATGGTTGCACCAACACTAAATGATGAATAGGAATAGGAAGACACAGAATCAAGCATCATTTTTAGAAAATAATTCAAATTGTCAAACAAATTTTTGCAAATATAACATCTCTGAGTAGATTTTGAATTTTTCTTTAATTTTTTTCCAAGAAGTTTGTTTGATGAAAGATAAAGTTGTTTTGAAAACAATCTGCCAAGACAGTGATCACACAAATCATATTTTTTTAATATTTGATTTGCAATAGGAACAATTTTCTGATAAGTAGTCATGTTGTAGAAAATTTGTTTGTTAAACTAACCCAATCCCATTCTTCTAAGAGTACCTTGCATCTGTCTACCTTTTGAGGCCTTCATCATATTCTTAGAATTTTTGTAATTTTTCATCAATTCTTTAACTTCACCCTCAGGCCAGCCCGAACCACGTGCAATTCTTTTGATTCTAGAGGAATTCAATAATCCTTCAGGGTCTGCCTTTTCTTGAGTAGTCATACTTTGGATAATGTATCTCCATTTTGTAACTCTATCTTCCATTTGGTTTACTTGATCATCTTTTACCATTCCAGAGAGACCAGGCATACTTTCAAGAATTCCTTGTAACGAACCCATCTTAGTTACTTCTTCTAATTGAGAAAGGAAATCTTCCATATTCATTTTTCCACTAGAGATTCTCTTCATTCTGTCATCGTCACTTTCACTTTCCAAACGTTTTGCCAAATCCAAAACAGCTTGAATGTCACCCATTCCCAGTAAACGACCAACAAATCTTGTTGGAGAGAATTTTTCTAAATCATCTATTCGTTCACCAGTACCAATGTACATGATTTGTGCACCAGTTGCAGCTGACGCTGCTAGTGCACCACCACCCTTTGCAGAACTATCTAATTTTGTAATTATTACACCACCCACAGGAATTGTTTTGTGAAATGCTTCGGCTTGATTGAAACATTGTTGTCCAATTGTTCCATCAATTACAAGTAATGCTAAATCTGGATCAGCAACCTTGTTTATTCTATCCATCTCTTCAAGAAGATCTTGTTCTTCTTTATGACGTCCAGCAGTATCAATTAAGATAACATCTAAGGGTTGATCTTCAAAATGTTTGAGACCACTTTGTACAATGCTAGGAGAGTCTTTGTTATTTTCTTCACCATATACTTCAACGTTGGATTTTTCACACATTGTTTTGAGTTGTACTAATGCACCAGGTCTGTACGTATCGGCTCCAATAACACCAACTTTGTATCCTTGTCTAGTCAGAAACTTGGCAAGTTTAGAAGCAACTGTTGTTTTACCACTTCCTTGAATTCCAAGTAAAATGATTTTGTTCTGTTTTCCGGGTTTAAAGTCAAATTCAGACTCATTTCCAAGAAGATTTGCAAGTTCATCATACAAGATTTTTACAATGTGATCTTTTCTAGATAGACCTGGAGGAGGGGTTTCATTTAGAGCACGCTCTTCTAGATGTTTAG
This sequence comes from Candidatus Nitrosopumilus sp., assembly GCA_003702525.1. Lineage (GTDB taxonomy): Archaea > Thermoproteota > Nitrososphaeria > Nitrososphaerales > Nitrosopumilaceae > Nitrosopumilus. The sequence goes on along the minus strand of REGJ01000016.1, from coordinate 9,615 downwards.
TAATTTCAAGTACCAATCTCACATTAACGTCAGATTGTAATAATGCTCTTTGAACATCCTTTGAAAGATCTTTGATTAGTTCCTCATCTATTCCTGAGGATTTTACAATCTTTTTGATTGCATCACCAAGACTAGTCTTAAGTCCATCAAGCATTGTAATTCAATTCCGCATCCACTATTTCAAACCTTCCTCTATAACCATCCCATTTTTTTTCGGCTTGATTAATTTTGATCGAATTAGAAAACAAAGGACAGTCAATTACAAAAGTTTCAGCTTCGCCTCCTTCAAAATTTAGATTAAATCCAAATTTGTAAGATAATGTTTTCAGAGTTTTAATTTCAGAGAGTCCAATTGGTTTTCCAAGCCAAGAATCATCTAATCCATCAGAAGATACAGTAATCATAATAAAAACAAATTTTGTTTCAATTAAATTATTCATGTATTTTTCTGCTTCAAGATTCCACAAAGGGGTAATTACAGACAAACCATATTTTGAGCAAACCTTTTCAAATTTTTCTTTTTGAAAATTACTTTTGATTCCACCATGAACTAATCCTTCAATTCCATACTCATCTTTTGCAGTCTTTAGTAGACTTTCTAATAAAGAAAGTTCATCATCAGTGTCATCAGAATCTGAATTAACTGTAATTTGTGGAATTTGCATGGATTCTGCTTGTAGTTTTGTCCACTGTATGTTTGGGTGATGAAGTAAGTGACTTTCATCAGATTTTGCAAAGATGCTCAAAAGACATTTGACTTCATGTCCTTGTTTTTGTGCCAAGTATATAGCAAAAGTACTATCTTTTCCACCTGAAAAAAGAGATGCAAGTTTCAATTTATAGAAAAATCAATTTAACAATTGTTTAAGTTTATTCAAAGGACGCTTCAACACTCATAATCGTCATCATAAATCAGACGGCTTTTCCGATAATCATCAGCATCCAGACTATGTCTTAATGCGCATGATTTTAGTTTTATCCATTACAACCCAGTATTCTACATTTTGTCCGTTTTCTAATTTTCCTTGAACTTCATCATCAATCAATGTAACATCAATTGTTTCAAAAGTCTCAGAATCCATCAACTGAACAGTGTCACCAGTCATGGAGATAATTTGTCCTACTTTTTTGTTAATCATAGGTACATGAATTTGCATACTGACAGGTCCCACGTGTGGTCTTTTTTGGCCATCAAAGATTCCTTCAGCAACAATTCTTGCTTTTGCTGCACCATGTTTTCCTGGTTTTGATGTATCATATTCAACGATTCTACATGGTTCGCCACTTGGTTGATCTGAATGTGGCAATAGGATGTAAGAACCAATTTTTAATGAACCAAGATCAGATGGTTTGCTCATGAAAAAACAGGTTTTGGTCGAATATTTAACTTTTCTACTTTAGTTGTTCTAAAATTGAAAGACTCATCAAATTAGTCATTGACAGACCTTTTCTGTTAGCATCTCGTCTTGTTTGCTCACAATACTTTTTGACACTTTGATGACTCTTCTCACTTGCAACTTCAATTACAATGATATTTTCAGAGTATGGAAATGTAAATTTAGAAGGATTTTTACAAAATGTTTCCATGTTTCCTATTCCAGCACTCTCAATTTGATCTTTTTTTACCAATAAATTAGCAATTTCAGAGATATCTTCATCTTCACCATATTCCAAATAGTATACAGACACAAAATTGACGTCACCAAGAACTTCGTGTTGGAAGAGATCGTCTTTTACATTAAAGATAAAGGATGTTTTTTCCTGATTATGTTCAATAATATTATCGGCAATCTTTGAACTGTCTTTAAATTTTGCTAAGAGGTAATGATTTGTAGAATCTGAAAAATAGGGTTTGCTTTCAGATGAAAATGTTCCAGTAACAAAGTATAATCTTTCAATATTTTTTGATTTCAGCCAGGATTCTTTTAGTTCAACAGATTCATGAGTATGAAGATAAGGTGCACAAACATAACCAGAATAAGACAGTTTAAGTTCTGACATTTAACAATCACCCACTTGGGAGAGTATTTATGCTTATATTGATGAGTCGATCAAATGTCTACGATAGTTTTTTAATAGCAGTAAACTTCGTTTTTCTTGTCCCGTGGTAGCTCAGCCTGGTAGAGCTTCCGGCTGTAGTTGTTGGCTTTAGATGGCTGACCGAATAACAGCATATCAGGCATACAGAAACCGGGTTGTCGGTGGTTCAACTCCGCCCCGCGGGACCACATAATATTCTATTAAAAAATAATTGTAAAAATAATAAAAAGATAGACTAGGTTAAGAAAACATAAGATGAAATCTTAAATTAAAAATTCATTGTCTACTCTGTTTTTTTGACTTTTTGTGCTGCTGGGCCTTTTTTGCCTTCACCGATTTCAAACTCGACTTTATCGCCTTCGTTGATGAATCCGTCAACATCTGTTTTGTGAACAAATAGATCGTCTCCACCTTCTCTTTCAATAAAACCAAAGCCCTTAGTTCGGTTGAACCACTTTACGGTACCTTGTTCCATTTGGTTTTGAAATAATTTCTTCACTATATTAACTAAGGCATTAATCAGAAATCTTTTGGAATGTGTTCATTTGCCTTTAGCCATTCAACTTGTGGAAGTGTAAATCTCCAAACAATATCTCCTTTTTCATCTGCATTAAAATCCCAAGGGGCAATAATTACAATGTCATTATCTCTAATCCAAACTCTTCTCTTTAGTTTGCCTCTGATTCTACCACGTCTTGTAACATTGTCAGTACATTTGATTAAGACGTTTTCACCACCAAGCATTTTGAGAACTCTACCAAATAGTTCACCCTCTTCAGGAAGGCGAATTTCTTTTAGAGCACTTTCACTTTTTACTTGACGCTTACCCATGAAAGTAATTCACATCATGAGCATATAACTGATAGGTTTTCAATTTTCATAATGAGTTTTATGCGTTAAAAATAGAAAGAATTTGTGGAATTCAGGTGTATTGATGAGTGTTCTCAATGCTGTATTGATAGAGAGTATTATCCAAGCAAAAAATTTGGAAAGATTGGGGTTTTGATATTACCTGATGAGAAAGAAAGAATAGAAAAACTAGCAAAAGAAAATAATCTAGACATTAAAATTTTACCAAGAATTGGAGTCTCAGATAACAGTGACACCAATCCATCAAAAATTTTGGCATATCAAATGATGGGTATTGAGAAAAATGGAAACACTTGTCCATTTCTAGATACAGAAAGTGGTAACAAATCACCACACAATGGATTTCCATGTAAAATTTACACAGACAGACCTCTTGCATGTAGAACATATCCATTAATTGAATCAGATCCAATTACACTTGATGAGAAATGCAAGTTTTGTAAAGAACACAAAACAGCTGATGAAAATCTAAATTCTGAAACAGAGTCTTTGTTGAAGATTAAAGAACAGATGAATACAGAATTACCATTCATCTGGAGATTTGCAACAGATGTGGGGGAAGAACAAGATAAAGACTTGTTTGAATCAGGTTGGTTTCTCGAAGAATGACAATTAGGATATAAGTATAAAATTAAGCAAAAATAGGAAAAATAGAGGATATAGAGAATTGAGTGAAGATGCTTGGTCTAATCTAGACAAAGTAGATCAGAAGATTATTGAAATTTTAAATAATAATGCAAGAACTCCATCAAAGGAAATTGCTGCAGAATTAGAAAAATCAGGACATGATGTTTCAGATAGAACAATTAGAAAGAGAATAGAACGTTTAGAGAAAAGTGGAATCATTAAAGGATACAAAGCAGTTCTAACAGATGTTTCTGGAATTAACAAATACCAATCTGTAATGATGAAACTAAAACCATCAAAATCATTAGAGACAGTTAGGGATTCTATTACAGATTTTGTTAAAAAATTAAACAACTATGTTCTTGTTGCAAACATGGAAGGAGAATGGAATATGCAAGTTATTGTTCAAATTGAATCTGAGAAAGATAACACCTCAGAGAAAATTGTGGAAAAATTCTCTGAAGAATTAATCGATTACAGAATAAACGAGATAGACATTAGAGATGTCAACATTCTCAACATGTCATTGCTTTTATTGTAAGAGAGAATACTCAGCCTCTGCTACATCAATTGCTTTTTTAACTTCATCAAGGGTGAAAGGTTTCTGAATAAATGCTGAAACACCAGAGCTGAGTGTTTTGTTCACACGTTCAGTTGTTTTTTCATCAGCAGTGATAACCACAATTTGCAAATCCAATTTTTCTTTAAGTAATTTTTCTGCAACGGCGTCCCCTTCAAGATCAGGTAATCCCATATCTAAAAGAAGAATAGGATGTTTTCCTTCAGAAAATAAATTCTTGCATCCTTTAACACCATTTTTTCCATTTTGATATACATGAATGTCAGAGTATCCTAATTTTTCAACATAAGTTTGCAACTTTAAGGCAATTGCTTTACTGTCATCTACAATTACAATTGGTCTTGTGACCTGAATTTGTGTAGAAAACATTGCCTTTGCTTGTTGATACATATCTCTTGCTTTGTCGAATTCCCCTAAACTCAAAAAACATTTGGATGCACAAAGTAATGCACCTTTTACATTATCAGAATCTTTTAGAGTAGAATATTTTAAAAACAAATTTCCAGCTTCGGTAATTTCATTTTCAGATTCTTTACCATGCTGTTTTTTACATTCAGCAGCTAGTAAATACAATAAAGCAGATTTTACAGGTTCTGATTTTTTTATCGATTCAGCTTGATTAGTGAATAAAGTATGAGCAGTAATGAATTGTTTATTTTTTAAATGTGCAAGTGCAACTTCACTGCCCGTCTTAATGTCCAACATTCATCATATAGTTTTTTGATTTAATAAGATTTACAATAATTATTATGGGTTGATAACTGCACGTCCAAGGATTTTACGATCTTTCAAATCTTGTAATGCAGAATTTGCCTCATCAAGAGAATATCTTTTTGAGATAACTGGGTTTATGGTTCCTTTTCTTGCAAGTGCAAGTAGTTCAACCATGTCATTGTAATTTCCAGTGTAAGCACCTTGAATTGTAATGGATTTGAGAGGAATTGTTACAAGAGACAACTCCAAAGAGCCGCCAAACAATCCAACTAGAACAAGATTACCTCTTTTTCTCAACACGGCTAAACCAGTTTTTACAGTTGGAGGAGCGTTAACAAAGTCAACTACACTATCTGCGCCTTTATCATTACATATTGACATTATTTTTTGAACAGTTTCTGGATCTTTAGAATTTACAGTGAAATGTGCACCCATCTCTTTTGCAGTTTCTAATTTTGCATCATCAAGATCAACACAAATAATTTTTGCGTCAGTAATTTCACTTGCAATTTGAACACCCATCAATCCTAATCCACCAGCGCCAACAATTACAATAAACTCTGGGGAGTTTTGATTTGCTTTTTTGATAGCAGTGTATGCAGTTAATCCAGAACATGCAAGGGAAGTTGCAGCATCAGGATCAACACCATCAAGTTTTGCTAAATATTTAGAATTTGGAACTAAAACATAATCAGCATATCCACCATTTTGGAAAAGTCCCATTGATTTTGGTGCATCACACAGATTTTCATTTCCAACTTTACATGCAGGACATTCACCACATCCCATCCATGGGAAAACCAGTACATCATCACCTACAGAAACATTAGAAACATTTTCTCCTACTTCTTCAATAGTTCCAACAATCTCATGACCAGGAGTTACAGGATATTTTACACCTCGATCAGTAACTTTCAAAAATTGACCATCTCCAAGGTCGTATCCACCTTCCCACAAATGCAAATCGCTGTGACATACACCTTCAGATTTCACTTTAAGTAAAACCTGAGTTCCAGAAGGTTTTGGATTTTCAGATTCTGATATGGTCAGAGGTTCATTTGGGCCGGGAATTCGGGCAGATTTCATAAAATGACTTTCGATGATAACAATATAAGAGTTGACTGGATATGAGAAAAAAATAGAGCCCTTAGATATTATTGAATAGGAAGAAAATATTCGTGTGAGTGAGTCATCTACACCAAATAGTATTTCTCAAGAACCAGTAAACATTCTGTTTAGTCCTCAAGCAGTTGTAAAAAAAGACGTGTGGGAGATTGATTTAATCCAAATTTTGAATTTATTGATAAAGATTCTTGAAAAATCAGGTAAGAAAGACCTCAAAGTAGCAGGAATGGCAGCATTGTCATCATCGCTGATTTACAGAATGAAAGTTGAAAGTATTTTTGCATTACAACGAGCAGCAATGGAGAAAAAACCGATGCATCAGAGAACAGATGTAGATATCGATTTAATTGATATGCCATACAGACATGAATCTACATACCCAGTATCATTAGATGATTTGTTAGGATTATTACAAAATCTCATCGGCACGATTGCAAATCCTCAATCAAGAAGAAATAGACAAGTTGAGATCGAACCAATTGAAGCACCAGACTTTCAAGAATATTTCATTTCACTTGAAAGCATAATTGGAAAATATGAAGACTTGGTTATGAAAAAAATTGCAGATACAGGGTATGGGTTATTACAAAACATAATTGCAGAATTAGATCCAGTGGATTCAATCAGATGTTTCTTTGCAATATTGTTCTTGGCAAGAGATCAAAAAGTGGATTTAGAGCAAGTCGAAGAGGATATCAAAATTACAAAAATAAAAGAAGAATTAACAAACTGATCAAAAATGAAGAAAGGATTTCTTTAACTATATTTTGGAGTAATGATGAATAATTGGCCAAAATTGAAAATATTGACGAAGCAACCGCAAGAGTGGAAGCTGCACTTTATTCAGCAGGCAGACCACTACGAATAGAAGATATCATCAGAGCATCAGGCACAGAATCAAGAACAAAGACACTAGATATTCTTCAAAACATCATGAAAAAGACAAAGTCTGCATTCAAGGCACTCGAAGTAGTCATACTTCCAGATGGCTCCTACGTCATGCAACTAAAACCAGAGTATAGCGCCACAGTCAAAAGATATGCTTCAAAACCAGTTCTTCCAAATGCTACACTCAAGACATTATCTTACATTGCATATCAACAACCAATATCATCAAAACAACTTGTAGAAGTTAGAGGTTCTGGAGTTTATGCACACTTGAAAGAACTTAGGCAATTAGATTACATCAGTCATCAAAATGTTGGAAGAATGAAAATTTACACTACAACAGAAAAATTCCAAAAATATTTTGGAATTCAAGGAGACGTCGAAGATCTAAAACAGAGATTATTCTCAAAAGTAAGAAAAACAGCAAGTGCACGACATACAAATCCAGTACCCCAAATAGCAACAGAAGTAAACTAAGCGAATTTTTTACTTTAAGGCTAGTTTTTTGCGTTTTGTATAAATTAGAGTAATTTAGACAAGTTTTCGTGAGAAAATCAGTAGAGAATTTAGCAACCAGTAAAACAACTGGAGGAAGAAGACATCCACTTAGAATTAGACGAAAGTATGAAACTGATAGATATCCAAATGAAGCTGTAACAGGAGCTCAAGTAACAGTAACAAGAACAGTTCGTGGAAAAAATAGAAAAACAGCTGTTAAGACAATTGATTTTGTTAATCTTGCAACAGGAGATGCAAAAGTAAAGAAAGCAAAAATTCTCAAAGTATTAGACAACGCTACAAATAACGATTACAAAAGACGTGGCATCATTACAAAAGGTGCAATACTAGAAACACAAGAAGGTAAATGCAGAGTTGTTTCTAAACCAGGACAAAACGGAATCGTTAACGCAGTTTTAGTAACGGAATAAAATGAAAGATTACGAACACATCGTAATCTGGTTGGATTATTTTAACAAGAATTTAAAAAAATCAAAAGGCAGAAGATTAGGATTAGAGAAATGTGTTTTTGATCCTTCATTAAAAGAATTGACAGAAGCTGCAAAAGCTGCAGGATTTGAAATCACAGAATCAGATGACAAAGTAAGATTTCCTAAAAGACCATTTGTCAGGTCAGGATACGTTGTTTTGCCAAAAGGATCCTCTAAGACAAGAATTCTTAACAAAATTTCTGAGAAACTTGTTGCAAAAAGGTCCAAACAATCAAAATAAAATCAAATCTAGCTCTTAGCTAAAGTAAAGTTGACAGAAGTCTATGATAACAATATCATGATTAGTATTTTTAATTGCAGGAGGTAGGCGAAATAATGCACCTAGCCGGTAGTGGCAGGGTAATCATTCAACTATCTAACAAATTAGTTGAAGGACAAATACTCTGTGACGAGAAGGGAACTAGAGTTGCAAAAGTAATGGAGTTGATTGGTCCAGTAAGGAGACCATTTGCATCCGCAACTCCGTTAACAAACAACATCAAAAAATACATTGGCAAAAGTGTTTTCGCAACAGAACATTCTCCTGACAATTCAAAGAAAAAATTTAGGAGAAGAAGAAAATGAACATACTAGAAAAACAAAACTGTCCTGAATGTCAAGCAACAGTAGTTAGTGACATGCAGAACGGAGAAATAATCTGCTCTGGTTGCGGCGTAGTAGTCGATGATCAAGTAGCAGATTATGGTCCAGAAACAATAAGTTCGAATCTCGAAGACAAAATGAAGTTAGCAAGAGCAACCGGACAAACAACTTATTCCCAACATGATTTGGGAATTACAACTGAGATAGCAATTAGTTCAAAAGACTTTAGTGGAAAAACAATCAACCACGAAGTTGCAAACCAAATGCACAATCTCAGAAAGTGGCAACAAAGAGTAAGAGTGTCCACACCAAAAGAAAGACGACTAGCAAATGTTTTAACAAAAATGGGTGAAACATGTGACGGTCTAGGTCTTTCAAAAAATGTGTTGGAGACTGCTTCTATGATATACAGAAACTTGGATGGACATGTTGATGTGAAGGGAAAATCAGTAGTAAGCATTACAGCAGCTACAATTTACATGGCATGTAAACAATGTGACGTAGTAAGATCACTAGAAGAAATTATTCGTGGAATATGTCCACCAAAAGACGTTAAATCAAAAACAAAACTTGCAGCAAGATACTACAGAACCATGGTAATGGAAATGGGACAATTAACTGCCCCAATAGTAACCATGGACAAATACATCTCAAAGATAGCAAATATGACACAAACTGAGGTCAGAGTTGAAAGACTAGCCTTAGAAATAGCAGAGAAAACCAAAGATAGCAGCATTGCAGATGGAAAAGCTCCAAATGGAATTGCTGCAGCATATCTGTACGTGTCATCAGTTCTGCTAGGCCAGAACGTACTCCAAAGAGACGTTTCAAGCATTGCGGGAGTAACTGAAGTTACTATCAGAAACAGATGTAAAGAGATTCTAACAAATTACAAACTCAAAATTACTTTGAGACCATCTCTGGCCAGATACTAACACCCCACCCCTCTTTTCATTTTATTATCAAAAACATACGTTAGGATTAGCTAAATTTCGTCGGTATTATATATAGAAACAAAACATTCCGCAACATGGCAATTTTAGAAATTAAAGACCTTCACGTAACAAGAGAAGGAAAAGAAATTCTCAAAGGTGTTAATTTGAAAACAGGACCTGGAGAAGTTCATGCCATTATGGGACCAAACGGTTCAGGAAAAAGTACACTAGCTTACACATTACT
>REGJ01000015.1 GCA_003702525.1 Candidatus Nitrosopumilus sp. | reverse complement strand
AAAATGAAACTCCATTAACTAATTTGTTAAATTCAGATGAACTAGAAAATTTTGATTTAACAAATGAGAAAGCAGGGAAAATCATTATCAGTAAAGAAAAAGTATCTGATAAGGAATCTGTTTGTCATATTTTTCCAGGAAACTCTAATAACCCATTTACAATACAAATTCATCCATCCGCATTAACAACTCATCTTAATCATGGTGATTCACAGGGTTCTTGCCAATCAAATGAAACTATGGAACCGATCTATATTGTTGTTGTAAAGTGGTACAAAGAATTAGTTCCATATGTAGTCGTTATCCCAGAAAAAGATAAAGAACTTGATTTGTCTAAAGAACCATTCGAAATATTGAATGTAATTCCTAAAATTTCTGATGATTTGCCTCTAGAACCTACAAATTTGATTGAAATTATAGACTATGACGTTATAGAATCAACTGTCTATGAAACATCAGATGACCAAACCCCAACAACATCAAATGACCAAACAAATATTCGTGAAACTATTGAAAAAATTGTAATTCAAAAGGAATTCCACACTGAGTATTCAATATTAGAAGAATTTGATGAGAACACTAATGAACAAATTATTGATGAATACATTCCTACTGTTCCAACCGTGTATCTAGTTGATGTCACGTACCAGAATGAATCAGAAATTCAGAACATGTCATTTGAACAAATCGAAAGTATTCAATTTGAATACAATGATTCCCCAATCAATTCTCTAGAATTTGATCAATCTGAAAAGATTTTGGATATGGTAGTTGATGAGGGAATAAAAATCTCATTTGAAAAAGATTCATTGTCACAATTAGTAAATGTGGATACTGCAAATGAATATGGAATTTCATTAGAACTTTCTGAAATAACATTAGAAAAAAAATCCAAGTGGGAACTGCTAACTGAACCATCTGAAAAAAGTGAGGAGTCACCATCTCTGATTAATACTCAAATTCCTTCCATTCCTATGGAATTTCTCTACATCCTTGGAGTGATTGGTTTGATTATATTTTTGATTATAATTTTCATAATTTTAAGACCAAAACAAGTATCTCTGGCAATCATTGGGGGATATGCGGGACTAGGAACAAAGAATATGCACCCTTACCTTCTTTTGGCTTCATACGATTCTAAAAATGAACGATTTTCTAGCGTGGGATATATTCACACTGAATTACCTGAAGATGAATGGAAAGAAATTTCAAAAGATATACACTCGCGACAATTAGCAGACATTCCAAAGAATTTTGTTTTCTTTGAAAAACACATTCCTGAACAAATCCAAAACCAAAATCCAATTTGGGTAAAACCTGAATATTATATTCGTGCAAAAGTTCAGAATCTAACAACTCTTCCAATGTGGGCTAAGAAAAATATGGATTCTGAATTAAATTACAATGTGTTCCTAAAAGGTGATAAAATCAAATTTAAAAAATTAGATTCAATTGATTCCATCACCACAAATAAGAAACTAGACAAAATGCATAAAAAACACTTTAAGAAAAAATTCTCCACCTTAGAAAATAACCCAAATACTCAAAATTAATCCCAAAAACTAATTGAAATTATATATCCTAAATGCTAACTAAGAGAGCACATGCAAATTTTACAAAATTTTGAATTACATTCTGACTTTGAACCTACCGGAGATCAACCTACAGCAATAGAGCAACTAGTAGATGGCGTAAAGAAAGGTAGTGTACAAACCCTTTTGGGGGTAACCGGAAGTGGAAAAACATTTTCAGTCGCAAATGTTATAGCTAAAACTGGAAAGAACACCCTTGTAATTTCCCATAACAAAACACTTGCAGCACAACTTTATTCAGAACTAAAACAATTCTTTCCAAAAAACAATGTTGGGTATTTTGTATCGTATTATGATTATTATCAACCAGAAAGTTATCTTCCTCAAACTGATACTTACATTGAAAAAGATACTCAGGTCAATGAAAAAATTGAAAAATTGAGGCTAGAGGCTACTGCAATGTTGCTTTCAGGCGAGCCTACAATAATTGTCTCAACTGTATCTTGCATCTACTCTCTGGGAAATCCCCAAGATTGGGAAGACTTGGCAATTACTGTAACTGCAGGTGATGAAATTAAACGAAATGAACTGATTCGACAATTAATTGATGCACGATATGAAAGAAATGACACTGAGGTCGCCCCTGGAAACTTTAGAGTCAAAGGTGATACCATTGACATAACTCCTGCTTACTCTGAAGATCTTGTTAGAATCTCGATGTTTGGAGATGAAGTTGAAAAGATATCAATTCTTGATCATGTTTCATTAAAAGAAAAAAAGAAAATTAACCAAATGAAAATATTTCCTGCAAAACACTATCTTATCGCAAAAGATGTCAGAAAAAAAGCAGTCCAATCAATTAAAGACGAACTCAAAAAACGTTTGCCTGAATTAAACGAATTAGAAAAACAGAGACTAGAAATGAGAACAAAATATGATTTGGAAATGATTGAAGAACTAGGATACTGTTCAGGAATTGAAAACTATTCTAGACATTTTGATGGAAGAAAAGCAGGTCAAAAGGCATTTTGTTTAATGGACTTCTTTGGTGATGATTATCTGTTAGTAATTGATGAATCTCATGTCACACTTCCACAATTACATGGAATGTACAAAGGTGATCATTCACGAAAAAAAGAACTAGTTACATATGGATTCAGATTACCCAGTGCGTATGATAACCGTCCACTAAAATTTGAAGAGTTTGAAGAATATGTTAAAAACACAATATTTGTTTCAGCAACTCCTGCCGAATATGAAAAGAAGATTTCCTCACAAATTGCAGAACAACTAGTCCGCCCTACTGGATTACTTGACCCTGAAGTTGAGATTAGACCTACCAAAAATCAGATGGATGACCTAATTGAGGAAATCAACAAAAAAGTAGCCAATTCTGAGCGTGTTTTGGTTACCACCCTGACTAAACGAATGGCTGAAGATTTGGCTGAATATCTCTCAAAAAAACAGGTCAGGGTGCGATACATGCATTCAGAAATTGAAGGGTTGCAGAGAACAGAACTAATCAGGCAATTACGGCTAGGCGAATTTGATGTTCTAGTTGGAATTAACTTGCTTAGGGAAGGATTGGACATTCCTGAAGTCTCTCTAGTTGCAATATTAGATGCAGATAAGGAAGGATTCTTGAGGAATTTTACCAGTTTGATTCAAACTTTTGGTAGGGCTGCAAGAAATGAAAATGGACATGTCATCATGTATGCTGATAATGTTACTCAATCAATGAAAAATGCAATGAATGAAACAAAACGTCGTAGAGAAAAACAAATCCAATACAACAAAGACCACAACATTACTCCAAAGACTATCATAAAGTCTGTTCCAGAACAAGTTACAACACTTGATGACTCTAAACTAAAGTCTACTCATGATATTGCATCTGATATTATTGATTTAGAAGCTCAGATGAAAAAATATTCTGAAGACTTGGATTTTGAACGTGCAATTGAATGCAGAGATAGAATAAAAAGGCTTGAAAAGGAGATCCAAATCAAAAATGACAGAAAATAAATTAAAAATTCGTGGTGCACGTCATCATAATCTAAAAAACATAGACATTGATATTCCAAAAAATAAACTAGTTGTAATTAGTGGACTGTCTGGTTCTGGAAAGTCTACTTTGGCTTTTGATACTATCTATGCTGAAGGACAAAGACGATATGTTGAATCACTTTCTGCATATGCTCGTCAGTTCTTGGAGATGATGGACAAACCTGATGTTGATTCTATAGATGGATTATCTCCTGCAATTTCAATTCAGCAAAAGACAACTAGTAAAAACCCTCGTTCTACTGTTGGAACAACTACTGAAATTTACGATTACATGAGATTACTTTATGCAAGAATTGGTATTCCTTATTGTACTAATTGTGGTAGAAAAATATCTACACAATCAATTGAAACAATCTGTGATTCTGTATTGAGAGAATTTTCAGGCAAAAAGATTCTGATATTGTCTCCTATCATCCAGAGAAAAAAAGGAACCTATGAGAAACTCTTTGAGCAGATCAAAAAGGATGGTTACTCTAGAATACGCCTGAATGGTGAAATTTTGAGCCTAGATGAGGAGATTCCTCCCCTTGACAGGCAAAAATGGCATAATATTGAGATTGTAGTTGATAGAATAACTACTGAAAAATCAGAGCGCTCAAGATTGTTTGAGGCTATTCAGACTGCAATAAAGGCATCAAAAGGAGATGTGATGATTGCATCAGAAAAATCCGAAAAAATCTTTTCTCAAAATAACGCTTGTCCTTACTGTGGATTGACAGTAGGTGAATTGGAGCCAAGAAATTTTTCATTCAACTCTCCATTTGGATTGTGTAAAGATTGTAATGGTCTTGGTGTTAAAATGGAGTTTGATCCTGATCTAGTAATTCCAGATAAAACAAAATCAATTTTGGATGGTGCAATTGTTCCTTGGAGTGGACGATTCTCTTCATTTAGAAGACAAGCATTAAGAGCAGTCGGCAAAAAATTTGGCTTTGATTTAATGACTCCAATTAACAAAATAAAACCAAAACATCTCAAAATCATTTTGTATGGGACAGATGATCTAATTGATTTTAATTATCGTTCAAAGTCTGGTGATTCTTCATGGCAATATACTAATGCCTTTGAAGGTGTATTGGATAATCTCCAACGTGTCTTTATGGAAACTGATTCTGAATCAAAACGTGAATGGCTAAAACAATTCATGAGAGATACTCCATGTAATGCATGTAATGGTAAAAAACTCAAACCTGAATCACTTGCAGTAAAAATCAATGACAAAGGAATCATGGATGTATGTGATTTATCTATTGATCATTGTTATGATTTCTTTTCAACACTAAAGCTTACTGAAAATGAACAATACATTGCAAGAGATGTTCTAAAAGAAATTAAAGAACGCCTAGAATTTTTGATGAATGTGGGTTTGAATTATCTTACATTAAACAGATTAAGCTCTACATTGTCTGGTGGTGAATCTCAAAGAATTAGACTAGCCACTCAGATTGGCTCTAATCTTACTGGTGTCTTGTATGTCTTGGATGAACCAACTATTGGTCTTCATCAAAGAGATAATGCGCGACTAATTAAAACGCTAAATAAGCTACGAAATTTGGGAAATACAGTCATTGTAGTGGAGCATGACGAAGAAGTTATACGAAATTCAGACTGGATGATTGACTTGGGTCCTGGCGCTGGTGTAAATGGTGGAAGTGTTGTTTTTGAAGGAACCGTAAATCAAATCCTGAATGGACACAAATCCGTAACTGGTGATTATCTTAAAGATAATTCCTTAATCTTACTACAAGATAAAATACGAAATAATTCTGGCTCACTTGTTGTGCAAAAAGCATCAGAAAATAATCTCAAAGATATTGATGTTGAAATTCCGTTAGGGCTATTTGTTTCAATCACAGGTGTTTCTGGTTCAGGAAAATCAACTCTGATTAATGATATTTTGCTCAAAGCCTTGGAGAATCACTTTTACAAATCAAATGTAAAACCTGGGACTCACAAAAAAATTGTTGGTCTAGAAAATATCGATAAAGTCATTGCAATTGATCAATCTCCAATTGGAAGAACACCTCGTTCTAATCCTGCAACATACATTGGAGCATTCACTCCAATTAGAGAATTATATGCAAACACTGAACTATCAAAGGAACGTGGATATGCTCCAGGTCAATTCTCATTTAATGTTGCAGATGGAAGGTGCTTTGCATGTGATGGTGATGGTGTAAAACAAATTGAAATGCAATTTCTTTCTGATGTATATGTAAAGTGTGATGAATGTAAAGGAAAGCGTTACAACTCTGAAACCTTGTCTGTTCTTTACAAAGGAAAGAACATTTCAGATGTTTTAGACATGACTGTGTATGAAGCATTAAACTTTTTTGAAAACATTCCTGCAATTAAGCGAAAACTACAAACAATCTATGATGTCGGATTAGGTTATATCAAACTTGGACAATCCTCGACAACACTATCTGGAGGTGAGGCTCAAAGGGTCAAACTAGCCTCAGAATTATCAAAACGAGGTACTGGAAAAACCATGTATATTCTTGATGAGCCTACAACTGGACTTCACTTTGCTGATGTTCAAAAATTATTAGATGTTCTAAACCGATTGGTCAACCTTGGAAATACTGTTGTAGTAATTGAGCATAACATGGATGTCATCAAAAACTCTGATTGGATAATTGATTTGGGTCCTGAAGGTGGCGATGAAGGTGGTAGAATTGTTGCTACAGGTACTCCAAAAGACATTGCAAAAGCTCCAGGAAGTTATACTGGAAAATATCTAAAGAAACTAGTTAAAAAATGACTTTTGATATATCAAAGATCACCATTCCAACTGATCCTGGAATATACTTGATGAAGGATTCTGATGAAAAAATAATCTACATAGGCAAGGCAAAGAATCTCAAAAAACGTGTAAAGTCATATTTTCTAAAAAATCAAAATTACAAGACGCAAAAACTAGTCCAAAATATTTCTGACATTGAATTTGTTCTTACTGATAATGAAAGCGAAGCTTTTCTTTTAGAATCAAACATGATCAAAAAATATCGTCCTAGATTCAACATTGAGTTAAAGGATCAACAACGATACACATACCTTAGAATCTCTGATGAAAAATATCCTAGATTGCTTGTTGCAAGACGTACTAGGGATGGAAAATTTCTTGGCAAAGGAAAAACCTTTGGCCCCTTCACTCAAGGTAGCTCAAAACTACTTACAATTGGTGCATTACGTAAGGCATTTCAAATTAGAATTTGTAAAACATTACCAAAAAAAGTATGTCTTGAATATCACTTGGGTAATTGTGAAGGACCATGTGAATTCAAAGATGCTCAAGAGAGGTATCCAAAACATGTTGCAGCCTTGGAAGAAGTACTCAAAGGAAAAAACAAGACAAAAGTTTTCACAAAAAAACTAGAAGAAGAGATGCATCAGGCTGCAGAATTACAACAATTTGAGCGTGCAAAAGACATTCGTGACACATTGATTCGACTTGGAAGCCTTCAGACTAAACAAAAGATGGAGTATGTGGAGAACTCTGATGAGGAATATTTTGGTATTGGAATTCAAGAGCAGTCTGCAACTGTGATGAATTTTAGAATGATTAATGGTGTTATTAGAGACAGTGACAAATTCTTTTTTGATCTTGTTGGCGATAACACATTTTCCAATTTTCTTTTCCAATACTATTCAACACATAAGATTCCAAAACATGTTGTCGTAAGTGAACTTCCTGATAATCAAAAACTTCTAGAGTCATTACTTTCAGAACAAGCTGGCTTTACTGTGAAAATTTCTACTCCTACAAAGGGTAAGAAAAAAGATATCATAAATTTAATTCTCAAAAACATTAAACTGATTCATACCAAGGGTGGAGATCCTGGACTGGTTGAACTAAAAGACATTCTACATCTTCCTGTGATTCCAAATGTGATTGAATGTTTTGATATCTCTAATCATGGTGAAGACTTTGCAGTTGGCTCTATGGCTCAATTTGTCAATGGAAAACCAAACAAGTCTGGATATAGAAAATTCAAAATCAAAACTGTATCTGGCAGAGATGACTTTGCTATGATTGGTGAAGTCATTAAACGAAGATACTTTAGATTACTAGAAGAGAATTCTGAGTTGCCTGACTTGATAGTAATTGATGGTGGTAAGGGACAACTTAGTGCTGCCATCAAATCTTTAGAGGCACTAGGCTTGAAACTACCTTGTATTTCTCTAGCAAAAGAAAATGAAGAAGTTTATCTGCCAAAAACAAAAGACCCTGTTGTTATTGCAAAGAGTAAACCATCTTTGAAAATCTTACAACATGCTAGAGATGAGACTCATAGATTTGGCGTCGCATACAACAGAACAATTAGGAAAAATCAGATAAAATAAGAAAAAAGGAAAAAAGTTTGGCTTAGTTCACTGTGACACTGCCGACCATCCAAGGATGTACCATACAGAAGTAATCATAACTTCCTGCATCCTCAAATGTGAATGAATATGTTGCTCCACCCATTACTAAACTACTGTCAAATACACCAGATGGTCCATCTGCTGGACTGCCGCCAGTAACTGTGTGTGCTGCTGTGTCAACATTCACAAAGTCTACTGTATCTCCAGCATTAATTGTAAGGTCTGCTGGTAAGTAGCATTCGTTGGTTTCTTCACATCCTGGAACTGAAGTACCTGCTGGCATCTCAACTGTGTGAGTCATTGGACCTGCTGGTTCATCCATAGCTGGAGTTGTATCTTCCATAGCTATTTCTTCTTCAAGTTCTACAGTTTTCTCTTCCATCATAGGTTCTGTTTCTGTGAGGTCGAGGATTTTGTAATCAACAACGAATTGTGTGGTCTTCATTGTGTGAACTGCTAAAGCATTACCGGAAAATGCCCATTCACCTTTTGCATTCTTGTTGTCAACGAATGTTAATTCGAAGATTGTTTCACCATCTGGAGTCCAAGTCTTTGCTGGTTTTTCATCAGCTCCGATTGGTCCTCTAAGTGTAACTAACTGAATGTTTTCAGATGCATCATAGAGAAGTGTACCTGAATAGGTGTTTTCACTTGGTGCTAATAGCACTGCAAGTTGGTGTGATTCATGTCCCATACCTGGGTCTGTTGCAGATGTGGCTCTCTCCCAACCAGTTTTCATTGGTTTTTCAGGAGATTTTGGCTCATCCATTACTGGCTCAGGTGTTGTATCTCTTACAACTGGAGCAGAAACACTGGGTCCGGCATTTTGAGTTGCATCGCCATACATAGCAAATGCAACTCCAATTACTACAATTGCGATTGAAAATCCAATTGCAGCTTTATCTATACCTGCCATAGTTGATCAGAGACTTCCTACAAGGTAAATAAATCTAATCTTCAATCTTACCTTCATAATGGATTTTTTCTAGTTTTTTTCTTTGAAGAGATTTGATTTCTGTAAAATTTTCAATTTTTTTCAAATTTTCTAAAAATTCCTTGAAAATTACATATGATCGCTCTAATGCAACACTAACTGTTGTCAATGAAGTTGGACAATTCTTTCTTTTATGATTCTAAAACATCATAACATCATACAAAGCATCTGAGCTGTCACCAAGTAACTAACCGTTTTTGGTCTTAAGCTCTTTTGTCTTTGTTGTTTATGATTAATCTAACTCAAATTCCATTTTCAATTTTCTTTGTGAAATCAATTGTTTGATGAATTTTGTTCTTTTTTTGATAAACTCATCATTGACTTCTTTGTTGAATTTGAAATGCTCAAACATTTCTTTTTCATTACACCTCACTTTGATATTATCTTCATTTTTTATGATGAATACTCCAATTGCCCAAAAAAGCCCTACATGAAATGCAATGTATTTTGATTGTAAATTTGTCACATTATTTTTGTACATTTGAACATGTTCTCGACTTTGCTCTGAAATGGAATCTCCTGTCTCTATTTTCCATGATATTCTCTCACCATCCCCGTCAAAATAAAAAACATGGTCCAATTGTCATCCAAAAAGTGGTTTTTTGTCAATATATTTTGAATCCTTCACTTATGATCAAAGATTGAAAGATGTAGTTATGCTTGAATCTCACGCCTTCTTTTCAAAAATGGTGGATGAATTAGTAGAATTCTCTGAATATGATCCTGAATTAGCAGATGGTATAAAGTGGCTTGATGAGCAGGCACAGAAAAAAGGTATCACATTTTATGATATGGTTTTTGAAGTGTTATACAAGCATGATGTAAACTCTAAAGCTAAAGATTGGCTTAGTACAAGAAATTAAAATTACTTTCTCAAGTCTAGTGTTTGGTATTCACAACCTTCTGGACCACAATACTTTCCAACATACGTTGCTTTTGGTCTATACAATGCTGGCTTTGGCGCAGCTTCTGCAAACTTTTCTTCAATGATGTGTGCTGCCCATCCTACAACTCTTGATATTGCAAATATTGGGGTGTTCAAATCTACTGGAATTTTTAGCATATAGTAAATTGATGCACTATACAAATCGACATTTGGATAGATGTCTTTTCCTTTCTGTGCCTTCATTTCAGAAATTGTTGTAGTTTCAACTTTTTCAGTCATCTCAAACCATGGTTCTTTTGTTTTTCCTGCAAGTGTTCTTGATAACTCTTTTAGAACTTGGGCTCTAGGATCATATGTTCTGTAAACTGCATGACCCATTCCCATAATTCTTTCCCCTGCACTCATTTTTTCTTTAATCCATGGCTCAACTTTATCAATCTCTTTAATGTCTAATAACATCTTCATGACTTCGGTGTTTGCTCCACCGTGCAATTCTCCACTAAGTGCTCCAATTGCTGCACTAGATGCTGAATACATGTGAGCTCTTGTTGATGCAACCTGTCTAGCTGTAAATGTGGATGCATTGAATGTGTGGTCTGCATGCAAAATCAAACACACATCAAAAACTTTCTCTACTTCAGGATCTGGTTTCTCACCTGACATCATGTATAGGAAATTTGCTGCATGGCTAAGAGATGAATCTGGATCTACTATTGGGAGTCCGTTTCTAATTCTCTGCCAACTTGCAATTATTGTTGGCACTTTGGCAATTAGGTTGATTGCTTTATCATAACTTGCTTCTTTGTTTGAAAACTCTTCATCATAGTATCCTGCAAGAGCTGACACAAATGCCTGAAGCATATCCATTGGATCTGCATCCTTTCTCCAGTTTCCCATGTTCTTTTGCATCTGTTTTGGAATGTATCTTGCCTCAACTAGTTTTGAATTAAATTCATCTAATTCTGCTTTTGTAGGTAATTTATCATAAAGCAGCAAATATGCTGTCTCTTCAAATGTTGAATTTTTTGTAAGATCTAAAATGTCAAATCCTCTGTAGATTAGCTTGCCTTTTTCACCATCAATGTTAGAAATTCTGGTATCTGCAACTTCAATTCCTCGCAAGCCAATATTTTTGGTCTCCATATTGAGCCTAGCAAAAATTCTTCTATTATATTTTCGCCAAAAATGTGTCTATGAAATTTAGTAATTAGTCTAATATGCCAACTTTTGGCTCTAAATGAGAATTTTTAATCAAAAATTAAATGACTCCCAGTGAACGCAAAAATTTACAAAAACTTGATGACTTGGTTCTAAACGCATCTGCTGAAGAACTGAAAAAAATTCAGGAAGTTGACTCTCAAAACCAAATGGAAGGACTCTCTCTTTATGAGGTATATCTTGATTCAAGTTCTCTGATTAATCAAAGTGTCAAAAACCCATC
This sequence comes from Candidatus Nitrosopumilus sp., assembly GCA_003702525.1. Taxonomy (GTDB): domain Archaea; phylum Thermoproteota; class Nitrososphaeria; order Nitrososphaerales; family Nitrosopumilaceae; genus Nitrosopumilus. The sequence goes on along the minus strand of REGJ01000015.1, from coordinate 18,468 downwards.
CAGAAAATCTTGAGACCCCATTCTTCATTTAAATGAGGGTTTGTAATTTTTCATGATGTTGGCTGCATCAAAGACAAAGAAACCTACTGCAAAGAAATCAACAACTAAAAAGACTAAAGCAACCAAAAAAACTGCAACCAAAAAAGTTGTCAAAAAAACAACCAAAAAAACTACTGCTAAAAAAACAACAAAATCAAAACGCACCAAAGTAATCTGTATTTCTCACAAAGAAGATGCTGATGGTATTAGTTCTGCAGCATTAATTCGACAAGCATTTGGTGGTGATGCTATGTTGGTTGATTATCCTGGACAAATGGAAGCATTGCAACAAGTTGTCACTGATGAAAAATTAAAATCGTTATACATTTGTGATTTGGGTCTAAGCAAAAAGACTCAAGATGAGTTTATTGATATTATGGCTACTCTGAGAAAAAATAAAGTCTCAGTTACATACATTGATCATCATGACATTGATCCTAATGTTGTAAAATCACTACAAAAACTCAAAGTCAAAGTAATTCATGATATCCAAGAATGTACTACTGTTCAAGTCTACAATGCTTTCAAATCAAAATTAAATGAACATGCAACTTTTGTTGCAACATGTGCCGCAATCACTGATTACATGGAAGATAGACCTCTTGGTTCAAAGTTACTTCAAATGTATGATAGACAATTTGCTCTCATTAGTGCCACTGTTCTAACCTACAACATTGTAGGACATCAAAAAGAACCTGATTATCTCTTATACTTGGTAGAAGAGTTAGCAGAATCCAAATTCCCTCATGACATTCCAAATACCTTTGAGTTTGCACAAATTCAAGTTGAAAAACTCTCTCAAATGATTGCCAAAGTAAAGGCAGGTATGAAAACAATGAAAAATCTAGGACACATGGAAATTCTAGATTCTGGTGCTAGTGGTGCTGTGAATTTTGTAATGGGGTTGTCTGGTAAAGATGTAGGTGTTGCATACAAAGAAAGAGTAGACCATGGAATCTATGCCGTATCTGTTAGAGGTTCTAAAAACTGCAAAGTACATTTGGGAAAAATTGTTAATTTGCTAGCAACTGATCTTGGTGGCTCTGGTGGTGGACATGATAGAGCATGTGGTGCTGTAATCCCAAAACCAAAAATAAAAAAATTCATCACAGAACTAAATAAAAAAATAAAATAATCACTGTAAGAATCTAGGAATCTTTTTTGCTACATGAGATATTGAAATTCTACCTGGCCCTGCTACAATAATTGCAAGTGTTGCAGCTAACATTACCAAATCCCATTCCCATCCTCCTTTGGAAACAAAAAATCCATTTTCCCATCTGATATGAAATATTGCCCCCAGCAAAATTATTGATAATATTGCAGCAGAAATTCTCGAAAGAACTCCAACCACGAGTAACACTCCTCCAATAAACTCAGCTAATGCAATTGGTAATTGCAGTTCAGGTGGAATTCCTATTGAAACTAACCACTCTTGCCAACTAGGATCAAATTTCTTTATGCTGTGTATGATGAATATCGCACCAATAGATGCGCTAATTCCCCAGTGAGTAATGTCATGTAATACATTTCCCTTTAGGCTTGCTTCTGTATTCATTAATTCAGGCATTTAAAAAATGATTAAAAGGGTTTATCCAAATCATATCCAAAAATCACAAATTCATTTAATCTTAATTGAGAATGCTAACAGTTCTCCTTTATTTTTAGTTAGGAATCTTGCCATTTTAGAAAAGAACCCATATTTTTTGTCTCTTCTCTTTACTGCATCTTTTGTCTTCTCTTCATCTAAAATCTCTACAACTCCTGGAACCCATTTTCCTTTGATTTCACCTTTAATGGTACATGTTGCAATTTTTACTTGAATATTGTTTTTGAGTCGTTTTACCTTTCCCGTTTGGTCTCGAGTTACCACAAAAATTTGATTATCTTTTATTGTAAACCAAACTGGCGTCCTTACAGGCTCTCCATTTTTTCTATATGTCTCAACTGAGATGTATTTTTCAGATTCTATTTCTTCCAGGTATTTCAAAATCTAATTCCCCTTATCTCGAGTTATTTCATGAAATGCACAAGATGCGGTAAGATCCCCTGTAACATTAACCATCGTTCTTATCATGTCCAAAATTCTATCTACTGAAAGTAACAACAAAATTCCAACTGGTGGAATTCCAACTGTTATCAGTATTGTAGTCAAAACAATTGTCCCAGCTCCTGGTACTGCAGGAGTTCCAATTGATGCTAATAATGAAGTGATAATAATTACAAGTATGGAGAACATGCTCAGCTCAATTGCAAAGAGTTGCGCCAAAAAGAAGACTGCTATTACTTGATACAATGCTGTACCGTCCATATTCACAGTAGTTCCAAGTGGAATTACAAATTTTGAGACACGTGTGTCTAGTTTGAGATCCTCTTCTGCAGTTTTTAGTGTAACTGGCATTGTTGCCATTGAACTGGCAGTAGAGAATGCTAATGTCTGAGGGTTGCGGAATTTTGAGAATGTAGAGGAAATTGGTCTTTTTGCCACAAACTTTATGATCATCGTGTATACCAACAACATGGCTCCTAGTCCTAGGATTACAGTTGCCATGTATACTCCAAGTCCTGCCATTGTTTCTACTCCGACTTTGGCAACCATGCCTACAATCAGACCAAAAACTGCAAACGGTACAATCTTCATCGCCATGATTAGAATGTATAATGTAATTTTTTGAATGGATTCTAGTAAATCCAACAATGGTTTGACTGATTCTTTTGGAAGAGCAGCCATTGCCAGACCAACTATCATTGCCATTATCAAAATGCTTAACATCTGTCCTTCAAGATATGACATAATTGGATTTCTTGGAATGATGTTTGATGCTATCTCTGGAATGTCATCTACTGAGAAGCCTTCTGTAACTTTCAAATCCTCTTCTGACAAGTCATGTGTTTCTTGAAGTGCAGTAAGATCTAGAATACTTCCAGGTGCAATAACTGAAGCAAGAGTTATTGCAATTAAAATTGAAATTGTTGTAGTGATTACAAAATAAAATCCAATACCCAACCCCAGAGTTTTCATTTTTTCTTTTGTACCTAAATTAGTAATTGCAACAATAATTGATGCAAAAATTAATGGAACTATAATCATCAAAATCACACTCAAAAATATATTCGCAGGAATTTTGAGATATGCTGAAAGAGAATCTAAAGTATTGTCATCCAGACCTACACCAACATCGTCTCCTAAAACTAAACCTACTCCTAAACCAACAAGTAAAGAGATTACAACTTGAAACCACAATTGTTTGAAAATAGAATTTTTCAATGTCATGTGATTCCCTTAGATTTCCACATTCTCATTTCATATAAGAACTACTTGAGATAACTTGAATTCTTTGTTAGGATTTGACGGTTATCTTTGATGTCATTTCTGACTCATGGTGCTCTAGAATGTGACAATGCATAAGCCATTCCCCTGGATTAGAAAATTCTACTAGAATGTCTATGGTGCTTCCTTTAGGCACTAAAACACTGTCTTGCCATGACAAATTAGAGCTCATCTCTCCATTTTCTGAAACAACAATGAATCTTTGACCGTGCAGATGGAATGGGTGCTGCATTGGGTGCATGGAATCTTCACTGTTAATCAGTCTGATTTTCTTGATATCTCCCACATTGGCTTCAAACCCAATATCAAATCCTTCTTTTCCTGTGTTTTTATCTCGTAAAATCCACTTTGTATTTTTTTCATTTGACATCTTGTTCATGTGAGGCATCTCATCCTCCCATTCAATGCCGTCTGCTGAACCGTGGTGATGCATAGAGCCGTCATCATGTTGATGCATAGCATCATCATGTTCCATTGACATGCCTTGCGAGATTATGCTTGCATGATCCATGGAACCCTCCATCATCGAATCCATATGTTCCATCGAATCCATATGTTCCATCGAATCCATATGTTCCATCGAATCCATATGTTCCATCGAATCCATATGTTCCATCGAATCCATATGTTCCATCGAATCCATATGTTCCATCGAATCCATATGCAAATCTAACGTGGTTTTCAAATCAAACTCTAGTTCCAATTCTGGTTCAATTGAAAAATATTTTTTAAATTCCGAAATCTCTTCAACTATCTTTGTATTTTCTGAAACTTGGAAAAATTCTTTATCAATTTTAACCTCTGATTCCTTGACAATTATTTTTCCAATTGAGTATTTTTTTTCTGGAGTTGCATGAATTATGTCGTATACTCCAGTATGTTCAAACATAACTTCTACAACTCTTCTTTCAAATGGTGCAATTATCACCGAATCAACAAAACTATTTTTTTCATATTCACTTACATCTGATCTAACCAGTTTGAGATTTTGATCTTCTATCTGAAAGTTAAATGTCCTAGTATTTGCTGTGTTGGTGAGATATAGTTTCAGAATTTCATTTTGCGGTACTTCTAAAACATAATCTGAATCTCCATTGATTAACATTGTATTTCCAAAATGCCCCATTAGAACATGACCTACAATATCTTCATCATATTCTATGAAATTTTCTTCATTTATTCTTATATCGTCTAAAATTAATGGAATCTGAAAATTCTGGTAGCTGTCATTCTTTTCTTGAACTAGGATGTTTCCATATAATCCTCTGTCTACCTGCATCTCTGTTCTGACATGTGGGTGGTAGACATAGATTCCAGTATCTGGGAATTTTAGAGTATATTGGAACGTCTCTCCTGGCTGAATAGGCTCTTGTGTAAGATGTGGGACTCCATCACTTTTGTAGTCTAATCTTAAACCGTGCCAATGAATTGTTGTTGGGATATCTAAATTATTTTTAAAATCAATAGTTACAGTGTCTCCTTGATTTGCTATTAACATTGGACCTGGGCTTTGATTATTGTATCCAAACATTTGGACTTTTTTCCCGTCTATGATTTTTTCAATAACATCTGTAGAAAATTCTATTTTTTGATTATTTTCTAGATGTATTGGAGAAGCATTTGCAATGAGTTTACTGTTCATTTTTTCATAATCGTATGCTGATTTTTCTCCAAATGAAATTACATCTTCATTAATTAGATATTCTATACCGCTAAGAAAATCTTTTTCAGAAATTTGATTTGTTGTATACCACTTTGCGCCATTTCTAATCCAATCAGGAATTACAATATCTTCATCAACATTAATCTCAATATTTTTGGTATCAAGAATTTCTTGGTCTGTTGCGCCAAATACTATTCTGGTATCTACCTCAATCACTTTTTCTTTAACTAAAAATCCTAATCCTGTTGCAAATTCACGATCACTGATGATGCCTTCTGACCACCAATCAACTACTTGGTTTACCCAATCAGGGATTAATCTCTGATCTGAGTCCTTGTAATCTGTCCATTCTTGTGAATGTCCAACTATTACTCCTTGAGACACAAATACTATTCCAAATAGTATTATTGAAAAAATCAGGATATTTTTTCCATTTTTCATTTAGATAACTCCCAACTTTACTCATATAAGATTTGAGAAAAATAAGTTAAGTTTCTCACAAGTTAACAAATCTTTACATGCATTGAATTTTTCAATTCTAATATCATACCTGATAATCAAAAGTGATCTTTTATAATAAAATATGATGATACTTTTTTCATATTATTCTGAGATTTCTACTATTGCGTCAATCTCTGTCATTGAATCAAGTGGCAAACTTCCTGCACCTAATGCAATTCTTGCATGTTTTCCTTTATCTCCAAAAACTTCAAACATCAAATCTGATGCTGCATTGATTACTTTTGGGTGCTGTGTAAATTCTGGAACTGAATTTACAAATCCTGATAATCTGACAATTTTTGTTACTTTATCCAAACTTCCTGCTTCTCTTTTGATTTGAGCTAGTATGTTGATTGCACAACTTTTTGCTGATTTTTGGGCAGTCTCTAAATTATCGTCTGAAACTTTTCCAGTATATGCTACTTTACCATTTTCTAGTGGAATCTGTCCTGATATGAAAAGTAGATTTCCTGTTTTTACTGCTGGGATATAATTTCCGGCAGGTACTGGGGCTTCTGGTAATTCTATTCCTAATTCTTTGAGTTTTTCTTCAGACATGACGATTGTTGCGTCATTTTTGTCTGATTTTAGTTTTTACTTATTTTGATATGAACTTTTTCGCCCTTGCTTGAGTTATTTTGGAATACTGTTCTAGTTTTGTATCCTTGTCTCTGTAAACATCCATCTAAAATTGAAACCCATGGAAGAGAGTGGCCGCTATTTAGCTTTGATTCTACTGTGATATTTTTTGTATTTGCCTCAAAATTCACATGTCCTGAACATGTGATTTGTAGAACTGCATCCATAATCTCAATAACATCATCTAATGATTTTGATTTCAAAGATACACCATTCTTTTCTAATAATTTGAACAAGTCTAATTCAGGCTTTTTTGAGAACATTGTTGAATTTAGAATGTGAGTTAGGCCTGTTTCATTAATCGTCTTGATAATTTTGTAAATTTCTTGTGCCTCTATTTTTGTCATGTCTCCAAGTGCTTTTGTTTTTATTGCATTTTTCCAAATATGTGAGAATACTTTCTCTTGATTAGCTCCTAAAATGTCAGTTGATGAAAAGATGGCGCCTTTTCCATTTTCATTATTTACCATTAGCAATTCTGTTTCATCAAAGATAAAGCAATTCTGTGTAATGTCTGAAGCTCTAATTTCTACTCCATCTGGAATTGATCTGTATGATTCTGAACAAATCTGTGCTGGAGAAACTAGAACTTTGACATCTAGATTTCTACGCAAAACTGAGACTAGTTGTTCTTTGCATTCAGCTAGTAATCCTAATCCCCATTGGTCCACCATGATCTTCATTGATGATTTACTTCCCTCAATCATGGTTTGAAGTTGTGATAGTACGTTGTTTGCACTAATGTGGAAATACCTTTTTTCTTCTGAACCTCTTGACTTTCTACTTTCTTCACTTGCTTTTTTGAGGTTTGATACCAAAGTGTTCATTGCATTTACTTTGTTGATTTGTTCATGAATGATACCATCAAATGCATCTTCTGGCGCAATGGCAGTACACATTATTGGTTTACTTTTTGAAATTATTGCAAGTTTCTTATTTTCTAGTTTCAGTAATGTTGGGTAAATCTTGGTTCTTGGTATCTCTGAATAATATGCCAACTCACCTGCTGAAATTGTTCCCTTGGCAATCAGTGCAACATATGCTTGTGCTTCATATTTACTCAAACCGAATTCCTCAAGACTGACTGTTAATGCGTGCTCATTGACCATGATTATGATTGATTTGTTATTAGGTAAAATTGAGAGCTAAATTCCTTTACACAAGTACTCAAAAAAAATCAAAATTGTATCTGCAGATAGGTGTAACTGTGGTTACTAAATTAATCGTGACATCGTCCTCAAATACAAAATCTAGCAAAAACAAGACATGTCGGTTAAATGTATAGAAATAGACAATGAGAATATTGCTCACTCTGTTACTTTGACTCCAAGATTAGAGTACTCTACTTCTTTGCTTGATGAAATTGTAGATGCTATATCTCAAAAAAGAGATGATTTGAAGCAATCCAACAAGGATTTGGTTTCAGACTTTGACGAATCAGACAAAACTCATCTTCAAGCCATTGAACTTGAACGAACCATGGCATTTTCTCTTGAGATTTTGACTCTTACAAAAAGAAAAACAAAAAGCATTACAAACATTCGTTCCATTCCTCAGGTTTTGCCTTCCTCTATTCCGTTAATTAGAACCATCAGCGCAAAACTCTATGATTTAGTACCTGATTGCAGTCAAAAACTCTCAGAATTATCTGTTCATTTGGGTAGTATTGTACTTGATTCAGCAGCACTTACTCATGCAAGCTTTGACTTTAGTCAATCAAACACAGAATCATCAACTCTATTAGATGAAGTAAAATTGATGGTAGACTCTAAAATAAGTAAGCAGTACCCTAATGTTGATTTTTTTAAATTATGCAATACTTGAACGTACTAAACTCTAAACGAGATTTTTCAAAGGACTTAGAGAGAATAAAATCACTATCATCTAAAATTGATAAAAAAATTTCTGATGCAAAATCTTCTGATGACAAAAATATTGAAAAATTAACTATAGAAGAACTGCAAGATTTGAACAAAATTGTTGGAATTGCAGATTTCATGCTGGTCAAACATGCTGATAAAAAAGAGATGCGCTCAATTCTCAAGTATTTTGTATCTGTTATTTCTGAAACTGCAGGCTCTATTGAGAACTTGGATGATGAAATCTCTGAATTAATAATGTCTGCTGAAGATTCCATTAGTAAGGTGAAAGGAATTCACGTGGATATTTCAGAAAAATCTGATTTTAAGAAGAAATATCATGATGGACCTGACTATAACGAGCACGAAACAAGTGCAATTAATTTAACCAATTTTGCTACAGAGATTAACACTGTAGAATACCAACAAAATTCTCAAGGAAATACTGCGTAGGTAATTTGAAATGAGTATGGCCCCACAAGAACTAGAAAACACTGCTAGCAAATATGCTTCTGAAGCAATCAAATTCGATTCTCAGGGTGCCCGTGGTCAAGCAATAACTTACTATCAACAAGCAATTGATGCCTTGGTAAAATTATTACAGTTATACCCTAACAGCAAACTAAACCCAATTTACAAAGAAAGATGCAACTCCTATCACAATAGAATCAATGCACTACAACAGGCACACGGTGTAGAGCCTGCAGTTGATCCTAAAGCTTCTGATGAAGAACAAAAGAAATCTGTTCAGAGACAAGAGGCAGAAAATGATTTTGAAGACCTTATTATGAAAGAAAAACCCGATGTAACTTGGGACCAAGTTATTGGTTTAGATGATGCAAAAAGTGCATTACGTGAATCTATTGTATATCCAACTAAAAGACCTGATTTGTTCCCACTTGGATGGCCAAAAGGAATGCTACTCTATGGTCCACCTGGAACTGGTAAAACAATGTTGGCAGCTGCAACTGCAAATGAAATGGATGGTTACTTTATCAATGTCGATGCATCCTCTATGATGAGTAAGTGGTTAGGTGAAGCAGAGAAAAATGTTTCAAAATTATTTAACATGGCAAGAAGTTATGCTGAAAAAGAAGGCAAACCAGTAATTTTGTTTGTAGATGAAGTTGATTCCCTATTGGGTTCTAGAAGTAGTGAAGTAGGTGGGGAAGTCAGAACTAAAAATCAATTCTTAACTGAAATGGATGGTGTTAATGGTAAAGGAAAAGATTTGATGATGTATGTGATTGGTGCAACAAACAAACCTTGGGCTCTTGATTGGCCTTTCCTAAGAAGATTCCAAAAGAGAATTTATGTGTCATTACCTACTCAAGCTGCAAGAGAGAATCTCTTTGAGCAATATACTGCTAAACTAAGTAAAGATGCTAGAGTGAGTACCAGTGATCTTGCTAAATTGTTTGATGGCTACAGTGCAAGTGATATCAAAGATGTTTGTCAAGCAGCACAGATTAAGACCGTTCACGAAATATTTGATTCTCCTGATTATCACGAACCAGTAGAAGGTGAGGAACCAATTCAACCAAGAGAACTTACATCTACTGATTTCAAAGATATTATGGTAAGAAGAAAACCAAGTGTTTCAACTGAAATGATCCGTGCATATCACAAGTGGAGCGAAGAGTTCCAAGCATTATAATCGAAATTTTTGCGATCAAAAATTATTTTCTCTAATTCACATAAAACTTAAATTCGTATTACAACGGAATTGCTGAGGGTCACAATATCCACAAAGAAATCAACTCACGCAAAAAAGTTTGGAAAGCTCATTTTTGATGATGGGACTGTTCTTGACGGTGAAGGATTTGGGTATTCGACGACTGTTTTTGGTGAAATTGTATTCAATACTGGAATGGTTGGATATACAGAAGCACTAACTGACCCTTCTTACAAAGGTCAACTTCTTACATTAACTTATCCTCTTGTTGGAAATTATGGAGTTCCCGATCCCGAAGTTAAAGATGATGATGGAATTCCAAAATATTTTGAGGCAGATAAAATCCAAGCAAGGGGCCTTGTAATCCATGAACTATCTCATACTGCAAGTCACTGGAATCTATCTATGACTTTGGATGAATGGATGTACAATGAAAAGATTCCAGGAATTGCTGAAATTGATACTAGGGCATTAACAAAAAAACTCAGAACCAGCGGTGTTATGATGGCTGCTTTAGTGGTTTCAGATACTGAGATTGACGTAGAAGCCGCCAAAAAACAGCTTTCTGAGGCTACACATTACAATTCTGAGCAGTTTATGGATTCAGTTTCAACCAAGGAAGAAAAGATCTATGGAAACGAAGAGCAAACAGTTGTTGTAATTGACACTGGTGCAAAATTTGCAATTATTAGAAATGTTCGGGAACTTGGTTACAAAGTTGTTGTTGTTCCATGGGATACTCCTTATGAAAAAATAATGTCATACAATCCCAAAGGAATTGTTTTGAGTAGCGGACCTGGAGATCCTCAAAAATGTCCTGCAACAATTGAAACAACTAAAAAATTAATTGAAAATAATGTTCCAACACTTGGAATTTGTCTTGGTGCACAAATAATTGGAATTGCAGGAAACACTGAAACTTACAAACTAAAGTATGGGCACAGAGGACAAAACAAACCATGTGTTAACTTGGAAACAAATCAAGTCTATGTAACAAGTCAGAATCATGGGTATGGAATAAAACCAGAATCTCTTGAAAAATCTGATTTTAATTTATGGTTTACAAATGCTGATGACAAAACAGTCGAAGGAATAAAACACAAAACAAAGAGGTGTATTGCGGTACAATTTCATCCTGAAGCTGCACCTGGTCCTTTTGACTGTAAGTATGTTTTTGAAGAACTAAAGGAACTAATGGAGAAATAAAATGCCAAAAAACGAATCATTAAACAAAATTCTTGTCCTTGGTAGTGGCGCCATTAAAATTGGTGAAGCTGGAGAATTTGATTATTCTGGAAGTCAATGTCTTAAAGCAATTCATGAAGACGGACTCAAAAGTGTCCTGATTAATCCAAACATTGCAACAATTCAAACTGATACAAGATTCGCTGACCAAGTGTATCTCTTACCAGTTAATACACAATATGTTGAATCTGTTGTAGAAAAAGAAAGACCAGATGGAATCATGTTGGCCTATGGTGGTCAGACGGCACTAAACTGTGGTGTTAAACTAGAAGAAGCAGGAATTTTGCAAAAATATGGTGTTAAAGTGCTTGGAACTCAAGTTCAAGGCATCAAAAATACCGAAGACAGGCAGCTTTTCAAGGATCAAATGACTGAAGCAGGAGTTCCTGTTCTCAAGAGTAAAACTGTCACCAATGTTGATGATGCAAAGAAGGTAGCAGAGGAGCTGCACTATCCTGTCATTGTTAGAGTAGCCTATACCTTGGGAGGTCGTGGTGGAGGAATTGCTCATAATGAAATTGAATTACATGAAATTGTTGAACGCGGTCTTAATGCAAGCCTTGTCGGTCAAGTTCTAGTTGAAGAATACATTGGACATTGGAAGCAAATTGAATATGAAGTAATGCAAGATTATGATGGTAATAATGTAATTGTATGTAACATGGAAAATGTTCTTTCAATGAAAGTTCACACCGGTGATAACATTGTAGTTGCCCCCTCTCAAACAATTAACAATCATGAATACCACATGTTACGTTCAGCTGCATTGCGTGCAACAAAACATGTTGGAATTGTTGGTGAATGTAATATCCAATATGCATTAGATTCAGATTCAGACAGATATGTTGCAATTGAAATCAATCCTCGTTTATCGCGTTCTTCTGCACTTGCAAGTAAAGCTACGGGTTATCCACTTGCATACATGTCTGCAAAAATTGGATTAGGTTATAGTTTGTCTGAACTAGTAAACAGAATTACTAAAAGTACAACTGCATGCTTTGAGCCTTCACTTGATTACGTTGTTTGTAAACATCCAAGATGGGACTTTTCAAAGTTTGACCAAGTCAATAGAAAACTTGGAGTTACAATGAAATCTGTTGGTGAAGTTATGGCCGTCGGACGAACATTTGAAGAATCATTACAAAAAGCAATCCGAATGCTTTCCATTGGAAATGATGGACTGGTATTGAACCGTGTTAATGGTAAAAAATACACTGAAGAAGAAATTGAATTCAAATTATCTCATCATGATGATGAGATTTTGTACAATGTTGCAATTGCTTTGAAAATGGGAATTACAGTTGAAAAAATCTACAATCTTTCTGCAATTGATCCTTGGTTTATTGAGAAGATACAAAATATCATCAATGCCGAGGCCAAACTCAAAGAATCTGAACTAGATAAATCCTTGATGTGGGATATCAAAAAACTAGGCTTCTCTGATGACCAAATTGCACGTGCAAAGGGAAAAACCTCTGATGAAGTACGTGCAATACGCAAGGAATTAGGCGTGGTTCCATCTGTAAAACAGATTGATACACTTGCAGCAGAATGGCCAGCAGTTACCAATTATCTGTATCTCACATATGGTGGACACTCTCATGACATTGAAATTCCAAAAGATGATCCAGGAATTGTTGTAGTTGGTGCAGGACCATACAGAATTGGCAGTAGCGTAGAGTTTGACTGGGGAACTGTAAATATGGTTTGGGGTTTGCAGGAGAATGGAGAAAAGAATGTCTCAGTTGTAAACTGTAATCCTGAAACAGTATCTACTGATTATGATATCTGTACAAGACTATACTTTGAAGAACTCACACAAGAAAGATTACTTGACATTACTGACTTTGAGAATCCAAAAGGAGTCATTACATGTGTAGGGGGACAAACCGCAAACAATCTAACTCCTGGATTAGCAGAACGCGGAATCAATATCTTGGGAACCTCAGCTAAAGATGTTGACAGGGCTGAAGACCGTTCAAAGTTTAGTGCTGAATTAGATAAGTTGCACATAGGGCAACCACGATGGCAAGCATTCTCAAACCTTAATGAAGCAAAATCATTTGCACAAGAAGTAGAATTCCCAGTAATAGTTAGACCATCTTATGTTTTGTCCGGAGCTGCAATGAAAGTAGTTTGGTCTCAAGATGAACTCAAAACATATGTTAAAGAAGCAACTGATGTATCGCCTGATCACCCAGTTGTAATTTCAAAATTCATGTTAAACTCATTAGAAGTTGATGTTGATGGAATCAGTAATGGAAAAGAAGTTGTCATTGGTGCAATAGTGGAACATATTGATTCAGCTGGTGTGCACTCTGGTGATGCAATGATGTGTATTCCTCCATGGAGACTAAGCAACAAAATTATTGAAACTATTACTGATTATACCAAACGAATTGCATTGACCTTTAACGTCAAAGGACCATTTAATCTGCAATTCTTGATAAACAATGACCATGTCTATGTTATAGAACTGAACATACGTGCATCCCGTTCTATGCCATTTGTCTCAAAATTAGTTAAAACAAACCTGATTTCACTTGCTTCCAAGGCTATTTTGGACAAACCATTGCCTAAAATCCCTGAAAACAAGTGGCAGAAAATCCACAATTACGGAATCAAGGTTCCACAATTTTCATTTATGCAGCTAGATGGTGCAGACATTGCACTGGGTGTGGAGATGCAGTCTACTGGTGAAGCTGCTTGTTTTGGAAATAGTTTCCATGATGCACTTGCAAAAGGTTTGACATCAGTTGGAATGAAACTCCCAAAAACAGGAACTGCAGTAGTTACTGTTGGAGGAACTGAAAACAAGGAGAAATTATTGTCTTCAATTGCAAAACTAAAACAATTAGGATTCAAGATTATGGCAACAGAACACACTGCAGAATTCTTTGAAGAAAAAGTTGGTGGTATAGAGATTGTTCACAAGATTTCAGAACCTGAACGTCTACCAAACATTGCAGATATGCTTTATGAAAGAAAGATTGACTTTATCATAAATATTCCAAGTACTTCTACAATTGAAAAATATGTTGGAATGCTTGATGATGAATATCAAATTAGAAGAAAGGCAATTGAACTTGGAATTCCTGTACTAACAACAATAGAACTTGCTGATTCATTTGTTAAGACCTTAGAGTGGTTACAACATAATGAAACAACAAAAGATCCTATTGAGCCATATGACCCTATTGAATAATTATCATAAAACCTGATCAATAATTGATTCATTTCCAATAATTGTGCCATCAAGCGTGACTATTCTTGCTTTTGCAACTGATTTTATTCTATCAATTATTGGTGAAATTGATTTTTTGTATTTTTTTCTATGAGTTGCGTAAAAGTACTTGTTAAAAGATGGAACTATGGTAATTTCCAACTCTCCAGATTTGTTTGGGAAAATACTTTCTTTTTCTGTTTTAATGGAAACCCAAACCCTTTGACCATTTACTACTGAATCTTCTTGAAAAAATACTGGATGAACATGTCCCATGATTATTTTATCTACATGTGAAAAATTCTCTGATGGCATTGTATGTCCGTGAGTTAGCAATACATTTTCCTCCACCATTCCAGTTGAACTAATCATTGTGATGTTTTGAGGAATAAGTCTTGAAATGTTGGCATCATGATTTCCGGGAACTAAAACTATCTCACATTTTTGACTAATTTTATCAAAAAACAAGGGAATCTCATCCCACTCACTTTTTGAAATACTTTTGACACTTGATTTCACATCCCCTAGTAATATTACTGAATCAGGTTTTTCTGCATCAATCATTTCAGATAGTTCTTGAATTGTTTCATTTATCGTAGAATTTTTTCCAATGAAAATTTCATTTGATGCCATACTACTTTCAAATCCTATATGCAGATCTGTTACAACAAGATGTTTTCTCTCTCCTTCCAAAACTAATACTGGCTTTGCCGGTATGATCCTAGTTTGTAGCATCAAAGTTATACTGCAGATATCTGATTAAATTCTTGTGAACAAAGATCCAGACAGGATAGAATCACTAGTTTCAGAAAAACGTGTAAAATTACATGTTTTTGAGCCTAGCCAAAGGAAAATCTGGACTGTAGTTGGTAAGGGAGAAGAACACTGGGTTGATCCAACTGGTCTTTACTGTTCTTGTCCTGGATTTTATTTTGGCAAATTAAATGGAAAAAAGACCTGTTATCATCTAGATTCGGTAAAACTTGCTCAAGCAGAAAATAAAGTTGAAAAAATTATTTTTTCTGATGACGAGTTTTCTGATTTTCTTTCTGGATTGCTTTCAGATTTGTAATGATTTTTTATTCGAATGTGTTAATAACTAGAAAATTTATTGGCAAATATGGATGAAGCACAACAAAATTCTGAAATTGAAAAAATTGCTAATATGATGGTTCATGACGGTATTTCTGCTGATGAACAAGATGCTGAAAAATTAGAAAAATATAAAAATCAAATCAAAGAGGATTGTAATCTAAATGATGATGACGCAATGAAATTAGTTTATGAGACGTTGTTATTTAGAAAATTAAAAAGTTCAGATTCTGGTGACCTTTTAGACAAAGGTTCTGATTTTGGTGCTGGATTCAGTTAATCTTATTCTAATGGAATAGATTCAACATCTTCTTTTGAAACACCTTTCCACAATCCAATCATGCCTTCAGGTTCTACATCTTCAACTTTGGTTATTTGTTGAATCTTGATTTGGTTTGGTGCAGGTCCTGGTGGCCACAATTGAACCATGTAATCTCCTACGTTGCCAACTTTTGTTGGTATTCCCATGGTGATCTTTTCATCAGAACATCCTTTTGCAATTAAAACATCAGTTGCCTTTTGTTTGAGATCCATTTTTCCATGTAGGAAAAGAAAGAAATCCTTTTGCGTATCAATTTCTGCCATAAAATTACTAATTTTTTAAACTAAATCAACCTTTCCTGATCTGACTTCTTCCAAAAAGGGTTAAATTAGAATGGGCAAGAATTGAATTTGTGAAAATCTTCACTGTAGGCAGCAAATCATTTGTAACCAGCTTTCAGTTAGCAGGCGTTCCAGGTATCATCTCTGAATCTCCTCAGAAGGCTTTAGAAGATATCCGAAAATTAACTGATGATTCTGATGTTGGATTGGTTCTAGTTAGTGATGATATTACTGAATCAATTAATGATGAGTTGACTGCATTAAGAGCTGAAAAATCAACTTTGGTATTTGCATTACCTGCAACTGGAAGTGAAAAGACTGAAGTCGATTATAGAGTGATGCTAAAGAAGATTCTTGGTGTTTAATTTTTTTAATCTACTTATACTCAATTTTCTAATGACCAATCATGAAAACTGCATCTGTTAAAGAACCATCTGTTATCTCTGTAAGTGAAACAGAAAATCCTTCTTTAGAATCTGGTGAAATTTTGGTTCAAATGCATGCATGTGGAATTTGTGGCTCTGATTTGGAAAAAGTATTTGGACAATATGGGCAACCTTCAATGCGTTTAGGCCATGAACCTGCTGGTGTTGTTTTAGATGTTGGTTCTGATGTAACTGAATTCAAAAAAGGTGATAGGGTATTTACTCATCATCATGTTCCTTGTTATGATTGTCATTTTTGTAATCATGGAAATGAAACAATGTGCAAAAAATACTATGAAACAAATTTGTCTCCTTGTGGTTTATCTGAACAATATGTTGTACCTGCATGGAACGTTTCTCATGGTGGAGTTTTGAAAATATCTGATTCCCTTAGTTTTGAAGAAGCTGCAATGATTGAACCCCTTGCTTGCTGTGTTCGTGCTTGGACAAAATATGGTTATCAGGAAGGTGACAGTGCAGCAATTTTTGGTGTTGGTCCTACTGGAATGATGCATGTTATGTTGGCACAGGCAAAAAAATTCGCAAAAATCTTCTGTTTTGATGTCAATGATTTTCGATTAGACTTTGCAAAAAAATTCAATATTACAGAATCTATCAACTCTACTGATGAAACAAGAAAGCAAAAAATCTTAGATCATACTGATAACAGAGGAGTTGATGTTGCTATCGTTGCAACTAGTAGTCTTAAAGCTCTTGATGATGCAATTGATATGGTCAGAAAAGGTGGTGCAGTAATGATGTTTGGTGTTCCTTCAAAAGGTGCAACAATGGATTTGGATATGAGTAAAATCTATTCAAAAGAAATTACTCTTGTTACTAGTTATGCTGCATCTGATAATGACACAAAGGAGGCATTGAATCTAATTGAATCCTCTCAAATTGATGTTAAACAGTTAATCACTCACACATATCCTATTGATGATACTCAGAAAGCATTTGATCATGCACGTAGTGGTGAAAATGCAATGAAAATTATCATTACAAAATAGGAAAGGCTTAAGAAAGGCATTTCAAATTCGATGGAATATGGATTGGGGACTAAAAAACAGATTATCTAGTATAATTAAACCACATAACAACCGCGCATTAATGTTGGCAGTTGACCATGGATATTTCCTTGGACCAACTGAAAGATTGGAGAATCCAAAAAAGGTAATTGCACCTTTGTTGAAACATTGTGATTCTTTAATGCTAACAAGAGGTGTACAAAGAACTTCTGTTCCCGCAGAAACTGATACTCCTATGGTACTTCGTGTATCTGGCGGTTCTAGTATTATTGGTGACGATTTATCTCAAGAAGACATTACAGTATCAATCCAAGATGCAATTAGACTAAATGCTAGCGCACTTGCAATGTCTATCTTTGTAGGCTCAAAATATGAGTATCAGACAGTTGTTAATCTCGGAAAACTAGTCAGTGAAGCAGAACAATATGGAATTCCAGTATTGGCTGTAACTGCTGTTGGTAAAGAATTAGGCAAAGATGCAAGATATCTTTCATTAGCATGTAGAATGGCAGCCGAACAAGGCGCACATATTGTAAAAACATACTATTGTGAAAACTTTGAAAAAGTTGTTGAATCTTGTCCTGTACCAATTATTGTTGCAGGTGGAAAGAAGATTCCAGAACGTGATGCATTACAACTAACTTACAATGCTGTAAAAGCAGGAGCTGTTGGTGTTGATATGGGTAGAAACATCTGGCAATCTGATCATCCAGTTGCTATGATTAAAGCAACAAGAGCAATCATTCACCAAAACGCAAATGTTGACCAGGCATTTAAAATGTACAAACAACTAGCTGCTCAAGACTCTAATAAAAAACAAAAATCAAAAGGCAAAAAACCTAATCAAAACAAATCAAACAAACCACAAAACAAATCAAAAGGCAAAAAACCTAATCAAAACAAATCAAACAAACCACAAAACAAATCAAAAGGCAAAAAACCTAATCAAAACAAATCAAACAAACCACAAAACAAATCAAAAGGCAAAAAACCTAATCAAAACAAATCAAACAAACCACAAAACAAACCTGAACCAAAAAACAACTAGTTCATCCATTAATCTTTGATAGATGAATATGAGCAATTTTCCATGTTGGTTGCTTTACTAAAACAAAAGTTGCTCTCCCTTGAATCTCCATATGCTC
>REGJ01000003.1 GCA_003702525.1 Candidatus Nitrosopumilus sp. | reverse complement strand
CAAAGTCAACTTGATGAACGACTAGATGATGATCAAATCTATGTAGGTCCTTCTGACTTTATCCCATTCTTAGGTAACACCAAATTGATGTTTATGAGAATTGAAGGTCGTCAATGGGCAAACATTCCTTACAATATGGAAGTTCGTTTAGATGTTGATGATAAAGCAAACTCTGCTGGTATTGTAATTGATGCAATTAGACTTGCAAAGATTGCTCTTGATAGAGGGGTTGGAGGACCAATCAAACCTGCTAGTGCATATTTGATGAAACACCCAATTGAACAAACTTCTGATGTTGCTGCAAAGACTGCATGTGAAAAGTTTGTAGCTGGCGAATAATTATCTAAACTTGTTTGCGTCTGAAAACCTAATTTTTCTACTCTTTTGATATTTTTCTAGTTTGAACTCTTTTGAAACAGAATTTTCTTTTTTTAGTTTAGTTAGTTTGGTGTTGACTACTTTGTTGTTTTCGGTCAAATCTATCATGATGCTATTCCCTCCAAATCTTCTGTTTTCTACATTTGCTGCAAGTATTGGAATTCTATTCTCAAGTGCCCTGACTTGAACATACATTTGCCATGATTCTATCCCTCTTCTCACAATTCTACTGGGTGAGAAAAGAACTTGGGCCCCTTTTTTAGTCAAAGTATTTGCCACTTGTGGAAATACCATGTCGTAGCAAATTATCACTCCAAATTTGCAGGCAGTATTGAAAATTTTAGCCTCTTTTCCAGGCTTGACTGTATCTCGCTCGTAATCAAATGGGTGTATTTTTTCCTGCCTACCTATGAATTCCCCTTTGGGGCCTATCACAGGTGCAATTATTGAGGTATTTTTCATGTTCTTTTCATAAAATGCTCCTGGAATTATGGTCATTGAAAAATCTCTGGCTATCTCTTTGAATTCTGCAAATTCTAAATCCAAGTCTGAAATTATATTTTCTTTTAGCCATTGTTCTGGAAGGCAAACAATGTCTGTTTCTTGCTTTCCTAATTTTCGTAAAATTTGTGAAACTCTGGCGATCCCTTTCTGATTATTCTGATATGAAATGGTTTGAATCATTCCTAATTTTACCATGTTTTTAGAATGAACATTTGGTAATTATAAGTAGGCACACATTACGATCTACATTGTTGACCTGATGTGAACAACCATTACGAAAAATCTCATAGTAAAACAAGAAAAATTATGCAATAGTGTCAACTAAACTTGTTAAACATCGATTATCTCGTCAATTGAGACAATAATCTTATTGGTTCATGTAAAAAAAGTTGAGATCTTTGGTTTCAAATCATTTGGCTTTAAGAATACTACTGTTCACTTTGAACCTGGACTTGTATCGATCTCAGGTCCTAACGGTTCTGGTAAAAGTAACATTTTAGATGCCATCATTTTTGCAATGGGTGAAAACAAACCAAAGGTCATGAGAGTTGACAAATTACGATCACTAATTCATGATATTGAGGGAAATAGACGCGGACCAAAAATGGCAAGATCGAGTGTTCACTTTGATAATTCTGATAGAAAAATCCCTGTTGATACTGATACCGTTGAAATTACCCGAGAGATGGATGCAAATGGAGAAAACACCTACTATCTAAACAAAAAGAAAACCAACCGTAGTCACATCCTTGATTTGCTTGATATGGCAAATGCAGGACTGGGTCAACTAAATGCTGTACAACAAGGAACCGTTACAAGAATTTCTGAATTTACATCTGAAGAAAAAAGAAAGACAATTGAAGATTTGATTGGACTTTCATATTTTGATGAAAAAAAGGCTGAATCAGTAAAACAACTTGATGAGGCAGATAGAAGATTAGAAATTGCTCTGGCAAAAATGGGTGAAATCAAAAAACGAATAGATGAACTTGAAGAAGAACGTAACCAGAAATTACGCCATGATATCCTTGAGCGTGAACTAAATCGATACAAAGCAATCGCTGCTGCCAATAAACTAAAGGTAATTTCAAGTCAAAAAGAGTCAAAAGAATCAACTTTACACTCAATCACTACTGAAATCACCACATTTGACACTGAAAGAAGTACCCTTAGAACTGAAATTGGAACTTTGGAATCTGAAAAATCAAAACTAATGGCAGAAGCTAATGATTACACTCAAGCAAAATCTGCCCTTGATACTGAAATTGCTACTGCTATGGAGCAATACGAAATTGACAACAGTTCAATCTCTGCATCAAAGAAAAGAATTGAACAAATTGATTCTAGGGTTCCTGAAATTCAAAAAGAACTTGAAGATGTTGATATTGCACGAAGTGATATCGACACTCAGATTTTAAAAATTAAAGAATCTATTGAAGAAACTAATGTTAAGAAAAATAAGATTAATTCTGATTTAGAACTTGTTGATACTCAAAGAAGTAAAATTTTAGATGAGCAATCACAAGCTGCCGCTAAAAAATCTGAGATTGATCAAAAAATTAAAGAATTAACAACTCAACTTAATGATGCGCAACTCAAACTCTCAAAACTTCAACATGAAAAGGATGAATCAAAAATCAAAGTTGAATCAAATACTCAAAAATTACGAGGACTTGAAAGTGGAATTGAAGAATTAACTTCCTCAAAATCAAAACTAGAATCTATGATGAAAAATCATGACGCAACAATTACTGAATTAAAATCTAGAATACAAAAATTACAATCAAAAAAATCTAAAATTGTTTCTGATATGGATGAATGGGGTGAAATTTTAGAAAAATCAAACCAAGCTGCAACTCGTTATGAATCAAAAATTAAAACTGTTAAAGGATTTATGCATGAAGATTACACTGTTGCAAAATTAAAAGAAGATGCTGAACAACTTGGAATCGAAGGTTTAGTTTACGAAATGATTTCCTGGGATAAACAATACGAACGTTCTATCTTAGCTGTAAGTTCTGATTGGATTAAAGCAATAGTTGTAAAAGACTTTGCGACTCTTCTTGGAATTGCAGAGTTTGCAAGGTCTAGAAAATTATCTAAACTCAAAATTATTCCTATGGATTCTATTCCCAAATTCAAACTCAAACTACCTACTGAGTCAGGCATAATAGGCATCCTTTCAGATTTTGTACGCTGTAAACCTGCCTATGCTGAACTCAAAACCTTCCTGTTTGGCAACATTGTTCTCACTGAAACTAGAGAATCTGCTTACAATGTTTCTCAATCTGGATACAAAGCAGTAACTATGGATGGTGAATACTTTGAAGCAAAAGGTGGAACTGTTGTTATTGATATTGATTCAAAGATTTCTAAACTTACAAAATTAATTTCTATGAGTAGTGACGTTGATGGATTATTCCAATCAATTAATGCCGTAAAGAAGTATCTCCTATTGAAAAAGAACGCAATTAAAAAATTAGATGACTCTATCCAATTAAATTCTGAACGACTATCAATTTCAGAACAATCATTTGCATCTACCAATGAAAACTACTCTAATCTTACACCTAGAATCGAATCTGCAATGGATATGAAAAAACAACTTACTGAAAGAATTGCCACTTTAACTTCACGTGATCAAAGTATTGAATCTGAAGTTTTAACCAATGAATCCCATGTTGAATCTCTATCAGAACGTATTGCCATTGTAGAAGATAACTATGCAAGTGGCGAACAAGTCCGTATTGCAAATGAATTATCTAGAATTAATGCAAAGAAAACGGAAATTGAAAAACTATACACAACCATTACAAACGAATACCGCGACAAGGCTTCTCAACTAACAACATTAGAAACCCAAGATAATCGTGAAAAATCGCAATCTAACCGTCTTCATGATGAAGAACTTTCTTTGAATACTGAAAAAGAAGAATTACAAACAAAAATCAACGAACTAGAAATACAAAAAGAATCAAAGAATGAAATACTTGTAAAATTAAGAGAAAAAGAACAAGAACTTATTGAAACATCTGGTTCCTCGATAGGACAACTCAAAGAATTTGATGATAAACTCAAAGTATTAAGTGATAATGATAGGGAATTGACAAAACAAATCAATACTTTGGAGAGGCAATCTGACTCTTTGAACCGAGATTTGCATGATTTAGTTGAAAATGAAGTAAAATTACAACAAATTCTATCTGCATTTGGCTTTGATAAGGACATGGAAACATTTGATGTTGAATCAATTGTTCAAGGACTATCTGCAGAACTTGCTTCTCTAAATGCACTAAACGCAAAAGCACCTGAAACATATCTTGAAGTATCTTATGGTTATCGTTCGATGTCTACTAGAAAGAATTCTCTTGAAGAAGAAAGAAACTCTATTGTTAAATTCATTGAAGATATTGAGAAAGACAAACGTCAAACATTCTTGGATGCATTTGACAAGGTCGATAAAGAAATTAAATTAATTTTCAATAAAATGACTGGTGGAAATGCTTGGTTAGAATTACAAAATGAGGATGACATATTCAACTCTGGAATTTCTTATCTGATACAATTTCCAAATAAACCAAAAAGAGAATCTACCTCAATTAGTGGTGGTGAGAAAACATTAGCTGCAATTGTGTTTGTTCTTGCTTTACAGAAACTCAAACCTTCCCCCTTCTACTTGTTTGATGAAGTAGATGCACACCTGGATGCTCCAAACTCTGAAAGACTATCAAATATTTTAGAAGAACGAGCAAAAGAGAGTCAATTCATCATGGTTTCTCTAAAAGACTCTGTTGTCCAAAAAGCAAAACTGATCTATGGTGTCTTCCCAAAGAATGGTGTCTCAAATGTTGTCACTTACAAAGACAAACGAATGCCTTCAGTTAGAACTTCTTAGTTGATTTTTACGTGACAAGCAGAATAATGTTCATCACTTATTCTCTCTAAATCTGGCTCTGTTTTACATTCATCTATGACATATGGACACCTATTTCTGAATCTACAGCCTTGTAGAATATCCATATCCGATGGCTCATTAATTCTGATTTCCTTTTCTTTGTGTAAATTGTCTGGGTTTGGTTCTGATATTGCATCAATTAACGCCTGTGTGTATGGGTGCTTGGGACTAAGCAAAACCTGATCAATTGGTCCTATTTCTACAATTTTTCCTAGATACAAAATCCCAATTCTTTGACCAAAGTATCTTGCAGTTGCTAAATCATGTGTAATATAGATGAATGATATGTTGTATTTTTTTTGTAATTCGTGCATCAATTCTAGCATTTCAGCTCTTATTGACACATCAAGCATTGAAACTGGTTCGTCTGCTAAAATGACTTTGGGTTTTAATGACAATGCTCTTGCTAAAACAACTCTTTGTCTTTGTCCTCCTGATAACATATGTGGATATTTTTTAATAATTTCTTCAGCAGGTTCTAACTTGACTTCGTGAAGTACTTCAATTACTCTTTTTTTTCTTTCACCCTTGTCTCCTACATTGTGAACTTCTAATGGTTCTGAAACAATGTCTCCAATTTTCATTCTTGGATTTATTGAATCATATGGATCTTGATGAATCATTTGACATCCCATTCTAATTTTTTGTAAATTCTCTGGATTGTTATTGATTTCTTGATTTTCAAAAAATATTTTTCCAGAGTCTGGTTGTATTGATCTTAAAATTAATTTTGCAATTGTTGATTTACCTGAACCTGATTCCCCAGCTAACACAAACACCTCTCCTTTTTTTACAGAAAAAGAAATACCATCAGTTGCCCTTACTGTATCTGATTGTTTACCAAACATTCCTTTTTTTGTAAAATATTTTTTCAAATTTTCTATTCTAAGAATTTCACCCAACAAATATCGTTGAATTTAGAAGTATATCAAGAGATATAGTTTGTGCGTAAAGAATTAGGTTAAGGCTTTTATGCCCTATTTTGGTGATTTTAATACTTGAATAACTCTTTTCAAAAAAACAAAGAATACAAAAAATTTGTTGTTGATTCAAGATTACAATATTTCAAACCTCATGCTACAAAAATTGAAAAAACATTCTCAGAAGAAATTTCTTCAAGCCTGGGAACTGGTTCAAAGTCTATCCATCCCAAGTTTTTCTATGACAAAAAAGGCTCTGATTTATTCGAGAAAATCTGCGCTGTACCTGAATATTACCCTACAAGAACCGAAATTTCTATTCTCAAAAGATTACAAAGTGAATTAGATTCCTTTTTGGATGTAGACTTTAGATTAGTAGAGTTGGGCAGTGGTTCTTCTACAAAGACTAGGTTGATTTTGGATTTTTTGACATCCTCTCAAAAAACTACTGAATATTTCCCAATAGATATTTCTGAAATTCTTACAGAAAGTTCTGAAGAACTTCTAAATGATTACAAAAATCTCTCAATTACTGGCATTATTGATACCTATGAAGGCGGTTTAGAATTTTTAAAAACATATGATGACAAAAACAATCTCATAATTTTTTTGGGTTCTAGTTTTGGTAATTTTTCACCAATTGATGGTTACAAATTTTTGGAAAAAATTTATGCAACTATGAAACCTGGTGATCTATTTTTGATTGGACTTGATCTTGTAAAAGACAAAGTAATCCTTGAATCAGCTTATGATGATTCTGAAGGTGTAACTGCCAAATTCAATCTTAATGTTTTATCTAGAATTAATGATGAACTTGATGCCGATTTTAATCTCAATAACTTTTCACATCATTCTATTTACAATGAAAAAGATCAACGAATTGAGATGTATTTGAAATCTTTGGTTGATCAGTCAATCATTATATCAAAATCTGACTTGGAGTTAAAATTGCAAAAAGATGAGTTGATTCATACTGAATACTCTCACAAATACCGTCTATCTCAAATTCATGATTTACTTGATGATGTTGGATTTGAATTAAAACATACGTGGTTTGATGAAAAAAAATACTTTTCATTAACTCTTGTATCTAAAAATTAGATATCTTCAGCACACCTAAAACCTGAAAATAACCATCTTTCATCTAATCTAAAGAAATTCCTATAACTTCCACGAATTGACATTTTTGGTGTTCCAAATGAACCTCCTCTCAAAACTTTTTGATTTGTAAACCATTTATCGTTATACTCGTCAAATCCTGTTTTGAAGCCTGGATAACCTGTAAATTCTGATGATGTCCATTCCCACACATCCCCTATCATTTGATGACAACCTGAAGGACTAACTCCCTCTGAATATGTCCCAATCTCTGTACATCCCCAATGATATGATTCAAGGAGATTGCATTTGTTCTCAGTAGGCTGTTCATTTCCCCATGGGAATACCGTTTTTTCTTGTTTTGATTCATTCCAACAAGCAGCTTTTTCCCATTCTGCTTCTGTTGGTAATCTTTTTCCTGCCCACTTACAATATGCATCAGCTTCATAGAAACTAACATGACATACTGGTTCATTTGGATTAATTTCTCTAATTCCTAAAAAGTCTCTAACATGCCATTTATCATCTGCTTTTTCCCAATACATTGGTGCATTCCATTTGTTAGTTTTTACTTTTTCCCATCCGTCTGATAACCAATACTTGTATGTTTCATATCCTCCATCTTCAATGAATTGTAGATATTGCTTATTTGTAATTGGAAAAACATCTATCTTGTAATCATTCAAATACACTTTGTGCTCTGGAAGTTCAATATCATAACAGAATTCTTTTCCATTGAACCCCATAATGTATAATCCTCCTTTCATCTCAACAGTTCTTTGCTTAGCACTCTCTTGTTTTTGAATTTGATTTTTCTTAACTGGTCTGTATTGTTCTGCAAGAAGATGTTGTAAATCATACACTAACAATTCTTGATGTTGACATTCATGATGAAATCCCATTGTGATTAATCTGACTGCATTTTCATCTAAAGACTCTGTTTCGATAAATTTCTCTACTCTTTGATTGATTGTATTGAAATATTGAAAAATCTGATCAACAGTGGGTCTGGAAATTACTCCTCGTAATCCTTTATCATGTGGAATCCCGAATTGTTGATAATAGGAATTTAGATATTCTGAAAATTCTTTTGAATAAAACTCATAATTTTTGTCTAATTTACTCATGATTGCTTCGTAAATCCAACTAACATGTCCTACATGCCATTTTGGTGGGCTCATGAAAAAAGCAGTTTGTACTACAAAATCATCTTTTTCTAGAGTTTTCACCAACTCCAAAGTTCGATTTCTAGTCTCTCTGAATTGTTCTAAGAGTGGCTTTTTTTCTTCTAATTGTGGATTGCTAGTCACAACTGTTAATCATTTTTTTCCACTATTATATTTGACCATGATATCATTAGTGAAAATTTGAAAATTCTTTTTATCTTGACTTTATTTTCAAAAAACATGCCTGATGATTTATCTGTAAAGTGTGAACAATTACTTAAAGAACCTGAAATTCGTTTTGCAGGATTTTTAGATATGATGGGAAATTTGGTTGTTGGATCCTTTCGTGATAATGTTAAACCACTCAAAAATGATGATGAACGAAAAAAAATGTTCATTGAAGCTGTACTAAGAATTAGAACAAGACAAGATTTTGATGATAATTTAGGATCTGTAAGTTATGCGGCTGCAAGAAGAAAAAAAGTTGTAACATTTACTTTTTCATTAGATAACATGGTTCTTTTTATTTCTGCAGAACCTGATGTGGATATTGATCAAACTGCACGTAAAATAATGAATATCTGCTCTATTGAAAGTCCTTAGTACCCTCTAGCAAAAATTGGGATTGATTTACTTTGTTCTTTACAATACATGCATTTTGAATTAGTATCTTCACTTCCAAATGGAATTACTCGTATGTCTGCACCCGTATCTTCTTTTATCTTCTCTTCACATTCTAGTTTTCCACACCAAGGTGCATTGAAGAATCCTCCCTCTTCGATTTTTGATTTAAATTCTGTATAATCTAAAATATTTTTTGTATTTTCTTTTGCTTGTTTTCTTGCATTTTCTAACATGTTTTTTTGTATTTCATCTAATACCGAAACAATTTTTTCAATTTGACTAAACTCAAGATTAATTTTTTCACGATTGTATCTTTTTGCCACAACTATGCTTTGTTTTTCAATATCTTTAGGTCCAATTTCTATGCGTATAGGTACTCCTTTCATCTCCCAGTCATTGAATTTGTAACCTGGCGATAATCCTTGTCTATCATCTACCTGAACTCGAATATCTTGTGACTCTAAACTTTCTTGGATTTCTTTTACTTTTGGTAATACTTTGTCTCTTCCTTCATCATTTCTGTAAATTGGAACAATCACTACTTGTGTTGGTGCAACTTTAGGTGGTAAAACAAGACCTTGATCATCTCCGTGAGCCATAATCATTGCACCAATTAATCTCCATGATACCCCCCAAGATGTTTGCCATGCAAAATGTTCTACATTATCCTTATCTGCAAATTTTACTTCAAATGGTTTTGAGAAATTCTGTCCCAAAAAATGTGATGTTCCCATTTGTAATGCCTTACCATCTGGCATGATTGATTCCATTGTAGTTGTGTACACTGCACCAACAAACTTTTCTTTCTCGCTTTTCTTTCCAGTAGTTACAGGAATTGCTAATTCTTCCTCAACAGTATTCTTGTAAATTTCTAAAATCTTCATTACTTCTTCTTCTGCTTCCTCTTGTGTTACATGTACTGTATGTCCTTCTTGCCACAAGAATTCTGATGTTCTAAGGAACGGTTTGGTTGCTTTAATTTCTGCACGTAGTGCGGTATTCCAAAAATTGATCTTTAGAGGTAAATCTCTCCAACTTTGAATCCATTTTGAATATAGTGTATATGCTAATGTCTCGGATGTTGGTCTTAATGCTAATCTATCTCCAACTTCATTTGTTCCTGAATGTGTTACCCAAAATACTTCTGGATTGAAACCTGCAAAGTGTTTTTGTTCTTTTCCTAATAATGACTCAGGAATTAATACTGGAAGAAACCCATTTCTGATTCCATTTTTTGCAAATTTTTTATCAAATGTGGTTTTCAATGATTCCCAAATGGAGTATCCATCTGGTCTGAGCACAATTAATCCTTTAACTGGTGCGTAATCTGCTAATTTGGCTTTAAGTACAACTTGAGTATACCACTCACTAAAATCATCATTTTTTGAAACTGTAATTCCAACGTCTTCTTTACTCAAACTGAATTTATCAGAATAAAATAACTAATGAGCCTTTCGTGAGAAATTTTTGATTATAATTTGTCGCCTTTACAAAGTACTTGCCCTGTAACTCTACTTTGGAAATTTGGACATACAAAACATTGGATAAAATGTATATCATCCTTCAAAACTGGACATTCTACAAATTCTTGTTTCATTCTTTTGAGCATTTTTGGACTGACACCTTTTAACTTCAATTTTCCTTTATCGTCCATCATTCCTGATGCTTTTAATTCTGCTTTAACATTATCTGGTAGTTTTTGTCTTCCTTCTCTTTCTTTGATGTCCACTTCGTATTTGTGTTCTAATTCGCCCATAACTATACCATTAACTTCGGTGATTTATTACTAGCGTTTTTTGTTACTCCTAAAAACTACGTTCGCTCTGTATAATCACACTAAGAGAAAAAATGCCTTTTTTAAAATGCAAAAATATTCTCGAAAATCATTCGGATCGGGTGTATATTGTCTAAAACCTTTCACCCAACTTTAATATAATTAGCAAATTTTTGCAAAATAGAAATCAATTGTTAGTAATTTTTGATGTTGAAGGTGTTTTGTATGATGAAGAATACCTTCCAATCCTTGCAGAAAAACTCAACAAGCAAGATGAAATTTGGGAAATCACAAAACAAGGAATTCAAGGAAAAATCAACTGGGAAGAAGGACTTCAAACTAGAGTTGCTGCTCTAAAAGGACTCGATGAAAAAACATGTCAAGAAGTTTCTGATGGATTGCCAATCATGACTGGTGCAAAAGAAGCATGTCGTGCTCTAAAATCTGCTGGTTGGAAATTGATGGCTGTTTCAGGTGGATTTACTCTGATGATGGACAGACTAAAAGAAGAATTAGGATTAGATTATGTCTATTCTAATGAATTGATTTTCAAAGATGGTAAATTAGACGGTGTAAAGATCAATGTAGATTCAGATAAATCAAAATCTGCAAGAGTCAAAATTGAAGAATGGGGAGAACAGAAAGAAAATATCGTCTGTGTTGTCGATGGAGCAAATGATGTCAAATTATTTGATATCTGTGGATTGGGAATTGCATATCGTGCACAAGATTTGGTAAAAGATTTGGCAACCACGACTTTGGAGGAAAAAGATCTTTCCAAAATTTTGGATATCATTAACAAACACTACAAATTAGAATTAGAAGCTCCAGCACCAGCATAAACAATTTTTTAGTCCATACTCCCACACATTATAATTGCAAATTCTACCTGTACATATAGAAAAAGAAATTGAACCTTCTGATGATATTTCAGAATTGATCATGTCTTCAAGCCAAATTGAAGATGGAGATATTTTAGTAATTGCTCAAAAAATAATTTCGAAACAAGAAGGACGTCTAGTTGATTTGTCTACTGTAAAACCTTCATTGCTTTCTGAAGGAATAAGCTCTCAATATCAAAAAGATCCTAGAATTACTGAATTAATTTTATCTGAATCAAAACGTATCATACGTATGAAGAATGGAATTTTGATTGTTGAAACGAATGATGGAATAATCTGTGCAAATGCGGGGATTGATGAAAGTAATGTGGAAGAAGGATTTGCAACATTATTGCCGCTGAATTCTGACCACTCTGCAAAAAATATACGTGAAAAAATTATTAAAAAAATAAACAAAGATGTTGCTGTTGTAATATCTGATACCTTTGGACGTCCGTTTAGAATGGGACAAACTAACTGTGCAATTGGAATTGCAGGATTCTCTCCCATAATTGACTATGAAGGGACTCAAGACACATTTGGAAAAACTTTACGAGTTACTGCAATTGCTATTGCTGATGAACTCTCTGCAGCATCTGAATTAGTTATGGGAAAAACATTGAAAACTCCTGTGGCAATAGTTCGAGACTATTCATTCAAAAAAGGTGATCATGGAACTGATGAATTAATTCGTCCAGAACATGAAGATCTTTTCAGATAATCTACATTTGATTCCATAAGATTATTACCTAAAGATGAAAAATTTCATTTGAAAATGCCAATAAATGTTGAATTACATTGTCATAATTCATTTTCCAATTTTCATGTAGGTGATGATGAACCTCCATACGATTGTGATATTTCTATAAGAGACCAACTTGAGCGATCATATCATCTAGGTTTGGATGCAATTTTTGTTACAAATCACAATACTTTGGATGGTTACCATCAATTATTAGAATACAAAAATGATCACTCAAAATTCAAAAACATTGATGTTTTCCCTGCTGAAGAAATTACCACTGATACAGGTGCTCATGTACTAGCATATGGAATTCATGATGCAATTTCTCCTGGACTTTCACTTGATGAAGTTATAGATGAAGTTCGAAAACAAGGTGGCGTTTCATCTGCGCCTCATCCATTTAGTTTACTTGATGCATTACGAGATGGTGCTAAAAAATGTGATATGGTTGAAGTATTCAACAGCAACAACGTCGATATTTTATCAAATGCACGTGCAACAGAATTTGCTTTAGATAATAATATGATTCAAGTTGCTGGAAGTGATTCTCATGTTTTATCCACTCTTGGACGGTGTGTTAATGTAATTGACTCTGAAAATAGTCTTGATGACATTTTGTTTGCTATGAAACATGGCAAAATTGAAATTTCTCAAACTGGTTATGCACACCAAGCAGAAACACTTGATCATCTACGATACAAAATCAATAATTCAAAAGAATATCTAATTGATTACATTTCTGAACATTATCCAAACGCAAAATGGCTTTTGACATTTTTACTGAGAATTTATGATTCAAATCAAAATAGTCACATGTGGTCCATCTTTTACAAAATTGCAATTTATCTGATGAAGAGAATTTCTCAAAAAATCAATTTTCAGAATCAGGATCCAAGTTTTATGAAAGATAGAAATCTTGCAACCATGTTCAAAATGGCATTGTAAGCAAGATGACTCTGAAAAACTCGAATAGATTTTAATATGACAAAACGCTCTTTTTCAATTAGGTAAATGTCCGAATCAACAGAAAAAAAATTAGATGCAACTGGATTATTTTGTCCAGAACCTGTCTTTAGAACAAAAATTGAAATTGAAAGAATGCAAGTAGGCGAAACATTAACTGTTTCAGCTGATGATCCTGCAGCTGAAGATGATATATCTAGATGGGTTACAAGACAGGGTCATGAATTACTAGACATGTCCAAAGATGGAGATGTAATAACATTTCAAATTAAAAAGGTGAAATAACCAATATCATGACTACTGTAACTGACACAGATGTATTGAATCGTGTAGGTAACACTCCTCTTGTAAAATTAGATTCTCTTTCACATGACAATGTAGATTATTTTGCAAAGTTGGAAGGTCACAATCCGTTTGGCTCAGTCAAAGATAGAGCTTCATATTGGATGATTAAAGATGGTGAAGAAAAAGGAATTTTGACTAAAGGTAAGAGTATCATAATTGAACCAACTTCTGGAAATACTGGAATTGCTTTAACCGGAATTGCAAATCTATTGGGATACAAAGTTGAGATAGTTATTCCTGAAAAAGCAAGTAATGAAACTAAAGAAATTATTCGAAATCTAGGCGCAAAAGTGTTTGAAACAAGTGATGATTTGTGTCCTAAAGTTGGTGCAGGAACTGATCAAAGTATTGCACTTGCAACTTCTATTGCTTCTTCACGACCAGACACATACTATTCTCCAAATCAATATGCAAATGAAGCAAACTTCAAAGGTCATTACAATGGAACAGGACCTGAAATTTGGAGACAAACTGAAGGTAAGGTTACTCATTTCTTTACTGGTGTGGGTACTGGTGGAACCATTACTGGCATTGGCGCATTCCTTAAAGAGAAAAACCCTGATGTGAAAATCATTGGATGTCAACCACAACAAAATCACCTTATTCAAGGATGGAGAAATTTTGAAGAATCTGCAAAACCTGATCTATTTTTGAAACGAGAGAATGTGGTTGATGATTGGGTTTCTGTTGATAATGAAGAAGCATTTTCTGTTGTAAAAGATGTTTTTGAAAAAGATCGCCTCTTGATCAGTCCTTCCTCTGCTGCAGTTTATGCTTGTATGAAAAAATACTCTATTGAGGGTAATGCATGTGTTGTCGGAATTTTTGCTGATGATGGTAGAAAATTCAAGAGTGTTTATGCTAAACAAAACGTAATGTCTGAAGAAAATTTTGAAAATTGCCTTAAAGACGCAAAACACATGTCTGAATTAGCATATTAGTCACTCTAAAATATTTTTCAGTTGTTTATCATAAAAATCTCTAAAATGTGAATTCATATCTCTTTCATGATGCAGACATTTGTTACTCTCTTCTGTAATGTTGTTTTTGAGTTCTCTGCTCCATTGACTCTGTTGTCTATCTTTAGAATTGATGATTGAAGGATTTTCTTCAATTTTTTTCATAATTTCTATTAATGATGATGTTAATTGTCTAAATCTGCTAATTTGTAAAAGAAATCTTTCTGATTCTTCTTTATCAATGGTTTTGATTAATGAGAAAATTTGATTATAATATTCCAAAGCTTTTTTGTTATATTCTTCAAAACTTTGAATTCTTTTTTGCCAATACTCTTTTGATATTTTTTCTTCAACTTTGTAACTGAATTGAATTTTGCTTAATTCCATGCCTAATTTTGCCAGTTTATCACTGTGTTCTTTTACTGTATTTCTCTTATTTTCTACTTCATCACTCATGTGGGTTAATAGATTTTGCACCCATAAAGAGTTTAGATCTTTGTCTTCCATACATCAAAAGATTCATTGGAATATTCTAATATGCACTTTTCACAAAATGAATCCCATTCACCTATGTTCAATTTTTTAAAATATTCTAATGACCAACTGTATGGTGGTTTATCTCTGTATTGAAACTGCTGGATTGTATAGATATCTTTTTCAAAAAACTTGTTTAAGCATTTTTTACATTGTGCATTTTTCATTCTTGTTTATCTGCACTTTCTGTTAGATATTTATCAACATCAATTGCTGCCATGCAACCATATCCTGCAGCAGTAATTGCTTGTCTATAATTTCTATCATGAACATCTCCTGCTGCAAAAACTCCTTCAACATTAGTGTAAGTTCTATCTTTCAACACTACATATCCCTCATCATCCAAATCAATTTGATTTTTGAATAATTTTGTATTTGGTTCGTGCCCGATTGCAACAAAAAGACCTCCTACATCTAATGTTGTCTCTTCATTACTTTTGAGATTCTTCAAAACTGCTTGTTGCATTTTTTGATCACCCTTAATATCAATTACAGCAGAATCCCAATGGAATTTTATTTTTTCATTATTTTCAGCTCTTTCTTGCATCACTTTACTTGCACGTAATTCGTCTCTTCTGTGAACTAAATGAACTGTAGTTGCAAATTTTGTAAGAAATGTTGCTTCTTCTACTGCAGAATCTCCTCCTCCTACTACCACTAACTCTTGATTTCTAAAAAATGGTCCATCACATGTTGCACAGTATGAGACACCCTTTCCTCCAAAAGTTTCTTCACCTTCTAATCCTAATTTTCTTGGGTTTGCACCTGTTGCAATAATGATTGCACGACCTTCATATTCTTCTGATGCTGTTAAAACCTTCAATGGTTTTCTTCTAAAATCTACATCTACAGCCTCATCATCTACAATAGTTGTTCCCATTCTTTGGCATTGTTTTCTCATTTCTATCATCAAGTCTGGGCCCATGATCCCATTTTCAAATCCAGGATAATTTTCAACTTCAGTTGTGTTTACTAGTTGACCTCCAGGTAAGATTCCTGATAAAATCAAAGTATCGTACCCTGCCCTGGAACAATAAATTCCTGCTGTATATCCAGAAGGACCTGCTCCGATAATTACTACATCAAATTTTGTTTTTTTCTTATCTGGCATTTTCGGTCCTTCATCTT
The DNA here is from genome assembly GCA_003702525.1 of Candidatus Nitrosopumilus sp. GTDB lineage: Archaea > Thermoproteota > Nitrososphaeria > Nitrososphaerales > Nitrosopumilaceae > Nitrosopumilus. The sequence continues at coordinate 64,118 of REGJ01000003.1, read as the reverse complement.
TTGATTCTAGAACTGTGGAACCTGCGTCTGCTGCCATCATAGTAACTCATCTCTTAATTTCAATAATTTAAGTGAATATCCTTTTTTTGATTATTCGTCTTTCATTCTCATCAGAATTTGGTCACATATTTTACGCATTTGAGAATCAGATCCAACACTAGAGATTCTTACAATGTCTGATGTTGTAATGACTCCTACAATTCTTTCATTTTCGATAACTGGAAGTTTATGAATTAACTTTTCTTTCATAATTTCTGATGCTTCCCATATTGTTTCTTCAGGATCTATTGTTATCAAAGGAGACGACATCACTTCTGAAATTTCAGTAAACAATGGCCTTCCTTCTGCTGCCACTTTTGTTACAAAATCTCTTTCAGTAATGATTCCTACCGGTTTTGATTCCTCTGTTACGATTACACAACCAACATTGAGTTGGTTCATTTTTTCTGCTGCATCTTGTAGTGATGTAGATTTTTCTGCTGTCAAGACATTTTTGCTCATAACTTGATTGACAAATGTATTATCCATAATTTTTTGACTATCTTCAATTATATCATATAAATTCTAAATTATCATAATTGAAAATCAGTCAGGATAATTACTAAAGCCTTTTAATGTTCAATTTGACTATTTTAAAACATGGTCATTAAAACCAAGAAGATTCTTGTACCTCTTGATGGTTCAAAAAATTCTATTCGTGGATTAGACATGGCTATTCATTTAGCAAGACAATCTCAGGGTGTAATTGTTGCATTGAGTATAAAATCTGTGCCTGGGATTTATGCAATTCACCCTTTGGGATTTTTAGATTTCAACACCTCAAAAGAAATGAAAAAAACTCTTGATGATGCAAAATTAAGAGCTGCAAAAAAAGGAATCAAATTGATTTCAAAATCATTGTCGGGTGATCCTGGATATGATATTGCACGATTTGTAAATAATAAAAGAAATGGAATTGACTTAGTTGTTATTGGTGCTCGTGGAAGAAGTTCTGCAAAAGAGCTTTTCTTGGGTAGTGTTTCAAACTATGTATTACACAAGTCCAAAAAACCAGTGCTTGTTGTAAAATGACTAACAATTTTAAAACAATTCTTGTTCCCGTCGATGGCTCTAGGTGTTCTAAAAAAGCATTACAACGTGCAATTGAAATTGCTCATGCATTTGATTCTAAGATAATTCTACTTTATGTTGCAGAAAAATCATCAATTAATTTACTTGATCGTAAAGAGTACATGGGTATGCTTAGAAAATTTGGTAAAAAAACTCTTGATGATGCAAAATTAAGAGCTGCAAAAAAAGGAATCACTGCAAAATCTTTCCTTAAAGAAGGGAGAAATATTGTATCTGAAATTGAAAAAATTGCCAAATCTGAAAAATGTGATTTAGTAATTGTTGGAAATAAGGGCCTTGGTGCAATTACAGGATTTTTTCTTGGAAGTGTTTCAAATAAACTTGCTCAACATTCAAACTGTTCATTACTAATTATAAAATAATTAACTGGCAAGAACTCCAACAATATCTGATTTTGTAATAATTCCTACTAATTTTGAATTCTTTACAACTGGCAATCCGCTAATGTTGTGTTTAATCATAAGTGTAATTGCTACTCTGATTTCTTTATCGGCCCCAACTGTAATTGGTTTTGAAGCCATAATGTCTGTTGCATGAAATGGGAACAGGTAACTCATTTGGTTTGCATGACTCTCTTCTAATCCTTTTTTGAACTTGTACTCTTGCACTTCTTTTGGGTCTGCTGATTCTGCAATCCATTGAGGTATTTTTGCAGGCACAAAATCTCTGAATGTAATAATTCCTACTGGTTTTTGGTTTCTCTTTATAACTACCCTTGATATTCCATATTTTAACAACAAACTTTCAACATGTAATATGGGATCACTTGGTGACGCTGTTACTAGATTTTTCTTCATCACTTGAGATACTTTGAGTGATTCAGAACCTTTTGTTAGGAATATCTTAACTAGGTCAGTTTTTGTTATAATTCCTCCAAGTGTCTTATCTTCATTTAAAATAATCACAACACTAATTCTGTGTTTTTTCATCATCTTTGCACATTCTTTAACTGTATTTTCTCTAGTTAGTGTGAATAGTTTTTTTGGTTTGAAACTTTTTGCAAGTACTGATTTGATCGGCTTATTTCCTAACTCGTAAATTTTCTTTGCAATGTCTTTTTCAGTAATTACTGCAATTGGTTTTTTCTTTTCTACCACCACCACTCTTTTGACTTTGTTTTTGAGTAATGCATCTCTAACTTTTACCAATGTTGAATTTGGTTCTACTGCAATTGGTTTTGTCAAAAGTTTTGTTAATTTTGAATTTTTTAGGTTCACACTGAACTTTTTGGGATATTCATTAAAAACATGTCTTTTCCAGTATCATGAATGAAAATCACGACTAATAATTACTATAAAGTATTTAATCACATTTTAAAGATATATTTTATGAGCAAAAAAACCCCATTATACATAGTTGGTTTATCTAAAGATGAACCTGCAAATGAAGTACTTTATTCAAAATTTGGTGCAGCCCTTGAGAAAGTTCAACCTGTTCTGTCTAATATCATTGAGGCTAAAATTGATGTCAAATCTCAAAATTCTGAAGGCAGTAGAACCCATTATGATGTCACAGCTACAATAAAGACATCCAAAAACCAACTTGTCTATACTGAATCTGATTGGGATATTCTCAAAATTGCCGATGAGTTGTCTAGAAAACTAGAACGAGAATTATCAAAACATGATGATAAACGTCAAAGAGATAGTGTACGTAAAAGAGAGGTTTAGAAAAATTGTTTAAGAATATTCTGATCCCCTTTGATTTATCTACACCGTCTACTAGATCTTTCAAAGTCGCAGTTGACATTGCAAAAAAATATGACTCAAAACTAACTTTGTTAACTTGTCTTGAAGGAGATGCTTGGCATCATAAGTACTATGATTCTCGAGCTGACAATGAATTAATCAAAAAGCAAAAAAAGGTTTCAGAAAAACATCTTGAAAAATTAGAAGCAATTGCTAAAAAAAATAATATTTCAGTAAAATCCCATATCATCAAATCAAAATCCGTTGTAACTGATATTGTGATTTTTGCAAAATCTAGAAAACATGACCTTATCGTGATTGGTTCTCATGGACGTACAGGATTAGACAAGGTCATCTTGGGCAGTGTTGCAAATGGTGTTTCTCAAAAAGCAAAATGTCCAGTTCTTATAGTAAAATAATCTAGTGATACTGTTGATTTCCATTGTTGGAACTGGTAGAGTTGGTGCATCTATTGCATTTCTTTGTATTTCAAATGGGTTAGATGATGTTCTCCTTGTAAACACTACGAAAGAAAAAGCAATTGGTGAATCCTTGGATGTTGCAAGTGCAATTCCTGCAAATTCTAAATTTTCTATTCGTGGCACTGATGATTATTCTGAATTAGTAGGCTCTGATATTGTTGTTATTGCTGCAAGTGTTGGTGTTTACACAAAAGATCGTGCTGAAAACATTGACTATCAAGTGGCAATGATAAAAGACATTGCAGAAAAAATAAAACAGTATTGCCCTTCCGCAATAGTTTTGATAGTTTCAAACCCTCTTGATGTTTTAACTTACTTTTTTCAAAAAACAAGTGGATTTTCTAGATTCAAAGTAATTGGAATTGCATCTAGTCTTGACACCAGTAGATTTCGTTATTATATCTCTGAAACATTATCTGTCCCACAATCATCTGTCTCAAATGCTCTTGTTTTAGGTGAACACGGTGATTCTATGGTTCCAATCTTTTCTGGTGTTTCTGTTGGTGGCAATCCTCTCTTTTCTATGATTGATAGCCGTGATACTATTACAGAAAATGTACGAAACTATTGGAGAACTTTGAGAAATTTTAAGAGTAGATCTCAGTTTGGTATTGCTAAAAATACATTTGATGTAATTGATGCTATTTCAAACAAAAAAGAAATCTCTATTCCTGCTTCTATTGTTCTTGAGGGTGAGTATGGCGAACATAATGTTGCAATGGGTGTTCCTGTAAAAATCAATCAAAACGGTGTGATTGAAATCCAACAACTGAAACTTGATGATATTGAATCTTCTTCTCTCAAAAAATCCTCTGAAAAAATACGTAAAGATATCAAATCTGTTTAAGGATGACTGGTTATTTTTTCAAAACTCTTTTCATGTTTTTTACAAAATTTCTTGCTTAATTGTGTGTAAAGAAGATCTTTTTGCCAATGTGCATTATACAACCTACATTCTTTTTCTTCACAAAATGCATCTCCTGTTTCATAATACATGATCATCTGCAACAGATAACTTTCTACGACTTCTGATAATCTTGGATCATTGTATTCCAAAAATTCACCTTTGTACTTCTCTTTGATTTTTTCTATGTTCTCTTCACTAAAATTTGTCATTAATTCAAGGTAGTATTCTTTAGGCTTTGCTGGCGCTTCAATTATTCCTGTTGTTGAAATTATTGCAGGATTTGTTCCAATTAGTGCTCTTGCATGATATCTGGAGTCACTTTCATCAAATGTACAAGTTAGTTTGTTTGTAAAAATTATGCTTAGAACATCTTGATTACTTTCATCTACAGGAATAAACTTTGAAATTATTTTCTGAAATTCAAACCCATCATAAAGAATTTTTTCTTCATTTTGCGAATTATCTGTGTTTTCTTTTTCCATTTGTATTTCTGCTTCTGTTGGAATGTGTCTTGAAAATTGTTTTTTTAATTCAAAAATTCTTGTAGTGGCAATTTCTTGAAATAATTTGTCATTTGTATTTTTAAAAAAGTTTTTTCGTATTTCTATATCTACATGAAATGTTTTTTTAAGAAATTTCTCTATGTTGTATATCTGAATTTCTGGAACTGTGGGTTCGTCATAAATGATAATTTTACTTATTTTCACTAGAAAAACAATGGATTGATTGCTTATCTTTCTAACTCTTTGATTTTCTCAGCTGCAATTTCTGCTGCTCTCTTTCCAGAGTACAACATTGAACCAAAGGTTGGTCCCATTCTTGCTAACCCGTGAGTTTCTGTGACTGACATTCCTGCTGCAATTAGTCCTGGGTAAATTTCACCTGTTTTGTGAACTACATGTTCTTCACCGTCATTTACAAACATTGGCTCCATTCCTTTCCATTCAGCTAAACCTCTGTCAACTAGTCTTTTCACTGCAACAGAATCATGTCCTGATGCATCAATGATTATTTTAGCTTCAAATGCTACTGGATCAACGCATGTAATGTTCCGTGGCAATGCTGAAACTGGCATCCAGTTAACAACAATTCCTGCAACTCTTCCGTTCTTTAGAACCAAGTCATCAAATTTTGTTAACTGTAAGAATTTTACTCCTGCATCACATGCCCCTGCAATTAATTTTGAAACTGCATGTGGACCTGGTGTCAAATACAATCCATCTTTTACTTTTTTGTATGGTACACCTAATTCATCCCAAATTTTTTGTGCAGGTTCTCTAACTGTAACTGGATTCATCATGTAACCCCCTAACCAATATCCTCCGCCTAGGTAGTTGTTTTGTTCAATAACTAAAACTTTGAAACCTAGGTTTGAAAGTTCTCTACTTGCTGTAAGTCCTGCTGGACCTGCACCGATAATGATTACGTCTGACTCTGCTCTGTCAATTAACACTTCGTGAAATTCATTTGCTATTGCTTGTGTGATTTCAACTTCACGAATGTCTGTAAATATTTTTGATGATTGTTCTGCTACAGTTGCTTCTTGCATGAAAAATTTCCTGTCTAGAACCCATTAATACTTTCCCACATCAATAATTAGGATGTACTAATTATTTCATGTCTGTGAAACGAATTTTTCCTGAAAATATAGGAAATATTGCGTCAGCCTTGAAAGTTTGAGTCCCAAAACCTCCATTTCTCAAAAATTTATATCCGAACAAAAAGGAATTTCGTTGTATTGACAGTATCGGATCTTAAACAATCTGCATCTGATTCTCCTAAGCATAAAATTAATTGGGCAAGAATTGAAGAGGCTGATGATTTTGCAAAAACTGTAAAACTATATCGTCAAGGAAAATATGATGAAGATAGTTTTAGACGATATAGACTTCAACACGGTGCATATGGTACTAGAATGACTAGTGATTATGCTATGGTCAGGATTAAACTCCCTGCAGGTGAAATTTATCCTCACCAAATTGAAAAACTATCTCAATTAAGTGAGCAATATTCTATTGGAAGTGCACATATTACAACTAGAGAAAGTATTCAACTACACTGGGTAATTCTTGAAGATGTCTCAGAAATTCTTCGTGGCCTTGCTGATGTTGGAATGACATCGAGAGAGGCATGTGGAAATAGTGTAAGAAATGTAATGTGCAGTCCTATGACTGGTGTTTGTCCTAATGAAGAATTTGATTCAACTCCATATGCACGTGCTACTGCAAAATTCTTTTTGAGAAATCCTATGAGTCAAAATTTACCTCGTAAATTCAAATTTACTTTCACGTGTTGTGAGAAACATGGAATGGTGAGAATTGTTGATGTTGGATTAATTCCTCAAATTAGAGAAATAGATGGAACTACTCAAAAAGGATTCAAAATATTTCTTGGTGGGGGATTAGGAAACAGATCATTTGTTGGTCATCAATTAGAAGACTTTACTCCTGAAGAAGATTTACTTTACACTTCAATTGCTGTAGTAAAAATCTTTGATAGATTAGGAGATAGAAAAAATCTTGCAAGAAATAGAATGCGTTATCTTGTAAATGACATGGGTTGGGAAAAATTCCAAAATCTTGTACTGAAAGAAAGAGCCGTAGTAAGAGCTACTCAATCTGTAATTACACAACTTGATGTTGATCACACTCCTGACGAAATTAAACACCCAATCAGAGTAAGTGATGAAAGTGGAAGTGGTTCTCCTGATGGTTATGCAAGATGGCTAAAAACTAACACTGAAACACAAAAACAATCTGATTATAGAACTGCATACATCACTCTTGAAGCCGGAGATATCACTTCAAGTCAATTACAAGCATTAGCTGACATTATTCGTGATTTCTCTGCAGAAGGCAAGGCTCGTGCTGGCTTTGTACAAAATATTGCATTACGTTATGTTCATGAAGATGATTTACCACGTTTGTATTCTAAACTACTTGAAATCGGCCTTGCTAAATCTGGCGCCCTCACCATGACTGCCCCTATAGGATGCTCTGGAACAACTTCCTGTAATTTGGCATTAACAAATTCTCATAGATTAGCTAAAGAAATCCAAAGAAAATTCTTGGAACTAAAACTTGATGAAGATGACGATTTGCGTGATGCATCTATCAAGATTAGTGGATGTCCAAACTCTTGTGGTCAGCATGGAATCGCAACAATTGGATTCTTTGGAGGTGGTGCACGTGTTGGCAAAGACATGTATGCAAATTATCAAATGTTGTTAGGTGGACGTTCTGACGGTGATGCGATGTTGGGACAAATCTGTCACAGAGTTCCTGCTAAAAGAGTAATTCCTGTAATTTTGAAAATCATAGAGTTGTTTAAAGAACACAAGAAACCCGATGATACTCTAAAGTCTTGGATTCACAGAGTTGCAACAAATGCTGAGGATTCTGAAATTAAAACTCTTAATGATGTCAAAAAAGCAATTGATCCATTAACAATCCCTCCAACAAAAGAAGAGGATCCTGATTTCTATCTTGATTATGGCAGTGACACTAGTTACCATACTAAAACTGGAAAAGGTGAGTGTGCTGCTTGACAGGATCTGGTAACATTACAACGGATGTAGACTCTTTACGTTCAGAAATAAGGGACAAAAGTGTTAGAGTAATTGATGTCAGACGAGAAGATGATTACAAAAAAGATCATATTTCTACTGCAGTAAATCTACCTTTGGCAAATCTTTTGTCTGATGATAGTCCTGAACGTGTTGTAAAATTAGTAAACTCAATGGGAATTGATGATGAAACTCGTGTTGTAGTTTATGATGACACCTTTGGTGCATTAGCCTCTAGAGTTGCATGGACTTTGGAATATCTTGGACATTCAGATGTAAGTTTACTTGAAACTACTTACAGCAACTGGAAATCCCTTGGTTTGGAAAGTGATTCTCAAACACCTGATATTCAAAGTAAAGAACACTCTGTGAAGTTACAATCTGATATTTTGGCTACTTCGGATTACCTGGAATCTGCAAAAGAACGTGATGATGTTGTTCTAATTGATAATAGGGAGAGATTGAACTTCCTTGAACAACATATTCCTGGTGCAATTAGTCTTCCATACAGAACACTTGCATCCAATGACAAAATTTTACGTCCAAAAGAAGACATGAAACGCTTACTTGATAATCGTGGTGTTACTGGAGATGCTGAAATCATAACTTATTGTGGAAGTGTAGGTACACTTTCTGGATTGGCATACTATGCACTAAAAACTGCAGGCTTGCCAAATGCAAAACTATACGTTCGTTCTTTCAAAGAATGGAAAAATCTTCAAAAACCTACTGCAAAACAAGAAGATGCAAATTATTGGGATCTTTCTGCTGAGTAATTAAGAAATTTCGTTTCTAAGTTTTTTAGTAATTGTAACTTCTACGTTGTTAAACAAGATTAACATCTTTTCTTTGTTTTCTGCAAAGTAGTCGTTACCTCTATCTTTTAATCTAATTTTCCATAATCTAATTTCTCTGTGTTCGTCAAAGAAGTTTTCAATCATTGGCTCTCCTGATTTTTTAGGATCTACAAACTCGTCAAATATTTCAATTGCTTTTTCTGCATTCTCTTCTTCAATTGCTTCTTTAGCATCTTGAATTGCTTGACTTAACTCTTTTAGATTCTTTACCGGTTTTGGTAATTTCTTTCTTGTAATTCCAAACAGTCCTTTCTTTTCTTTGCCCATTTTTTCTGCAACATTTGGAGCAAGATCATATACTGGAATTCTGCTTAGACCATCTCTCTTCTCGTTTTGAATAATTAGTCCTTTCTCCATTAATTTTCTTAATGCATCCTCTGCATCTTTTTTATCTAGAAATGTTGTCCACACAATTGAACCAATTGTATGATAACCTTGTCTGACTGATTCTAAAACCACTACTTCTTGAATTCTTTTGAACCCTTCTTCAATTCTAACATTAACAAAATCTTTGTCTCTGATTGACTTTCTTGCATTCTTCACATCAATTTCAATTGAACGTTTCAATGATTCTAATGATTCTGGAACTTGATTCAACAATGATAGGAAACATGCTTTGTTGTACCATGCCATACCATATGTTGGATCTGTTTCAATTGCTTTTTCAACTGAATCAAGAGCCTTGGAATAATTTTTTTGTTCATAATGTACTAAACCTTTTAGATTCCAAGCTTCTGGATTTGTAACATCAATGTCTAAAATTTTATCATAAACTCTCAATGCTTCATGGTAATCATCAAGATGGAATCTTGCATATCCTAATTTCAATAATGTTTCAACATTGTCTGGGTCTATTCTTAGTGCTTGCTCAAAAACTGTGATGGCCTCTTCAAGTTTTTCATCTGCCATCAGATTAACTCCTTTCTTGAATAATTTCTTACGATTGTAATCTACATCTACTAGCGCAGTCTCATTAGACTTTTTTTCTACTTGAGGTACTTCTTCCTCTTTTTCCTCTGATTTTTTTCCGAAAGGTTTCTTCACTAGCCCAAAATACAGTTTAATCTAGATAAATACTATCGCTCCGTGAGCCTAAAAAATAATTTAATTTAGAACCTAATCATGCGATCTAAATACAGAAATACTTGAAGTATAAACAATCGAATGTGTCATCTCAATCTAAATTAGAAATCCAAGGTCAGGCACCATTCAAGCAATCAGGCGTATATGAAGCCCAAATTGCAATCGTTGGCAGCAGACCTTCTGATGAACAAATTAAATCTAAACAATTTACTTCACTTTGGCGTGGAAATTTCCATCTTAGAGTTAAAGATGGAGTGTTTTCTGAAACAATTGGCTCTCTTGAAAACCCCCTTCCATCATCTGTATTGGAATTGGAAACAATTTGGATAGTTGTAACTGATCTATTTTCATCACTTCATTCTGTATTTGATGTTCCATTATCAAAACCAAATCCCACATCAAAAACTACATCATCAAAAACTACAACTGAAACAAAATCAACTTCTGAAACTCCAAAACAAAAACGTTCAATAAAATCAACTGTTGGTGCTGCCGGTCCTCAAGGAGTCCCTGGTGACAAAGGTCCTCCTGGACAACAAGGTCTTGAAGGTGACAAAGGTCCACAAGGTCCTCCTGGACAAGTAGGTCCCCCTGGTGACAAAGGTCCTGAAGGTCCAACAGGCCCAACTGGTAACAAAGGCCCAACTGGTGACAAAGGTCCGTCTGGAGACAAAGGAATTACTGGCGATAAAGGATTAACTGGAGATAAAGGAATTACTGGAGATAAAGGTGACAAAGGCGACAAGGGAATCCCTGGTCCCGTTGGAGAAAAAGGTGACAAAGGTGCAACAGGTCCTATTGGTGACAAAGGCCCAACTGGATTAAAAGGTCCAACTGGAGAGAAAGGAGAAAAAGGTCCAACAGGTCCACCCGGTGACAAAGGATTGACTGGATTAAGAGGTTCTCCTGGAGAGAAAGGAGAAAAAGGTCCATCTGGTCCACCCGGTGACAAAGGATTAACAGGTCCAATTGGAACTCCTGGAGAAAAAGGTCCAACAGGACAAGCAGGTGTTCAAGGAGAAAAAGGAATTCAAGGAGCGCCAGGTCCTATTGGAGAAAAAGGTCCAATCGGTCCACCCGGTGACAAAGGTCCAATCGGTCCTCCAGGTCCTATTGGAGAAAAAGGATTAACAGGTATAACAGGTCCACCCGGTGACAAAGGTCCAATCGGTCCTCCAGGTCCTATTGGAGAAAAAGGTCCTAAAGGAACTGAAGGTCCTATTGGAGAAAAAGGTCCACAAGGTCCACAAGGTCCAGCTGGCTCAAAAGGTCTAACTGGAGTTCCAGGTCCACAAGGAGAGAAAGGAGAAAAAGGTCCACTAGGTCAACAGGGAGAAAAAGGACAAACAGGTCCAATCGGTCCACCCGGTGACAAAGGTCCACAAGGTCCACAAGGCTCTCAAGGAGAACGTGGAATGACAGGCCCAACTGGAGAAAAAGGTCCACAAGGTCCACAAGGAATCCAAGGTCCACAAGGAGAACGTGGTCCCACAGGTCCAATAGGTTCTATTGGCGAAGCTGGTCCACCCGGTGAACAAGGTCCATTAGGTCCTGCAGGTCCAAGAGGTCCACCAGGTCCACCCGGAGAAAAAGGTCCTGCAGGTGGAATGTCTTCTGAACAAAAAGCATTGTTCAAAGAATTGTTGGAGATATTGACTGAGAAAAATGTCATTAGCACAGAAGAACAAATCAAACTAATGAGTTATCTTTACTAACTTTCTAAAATAATTTTTCAAAATATTTTTCTTACAATTTTTTTTTCATTGAAAATATTTTTACGCAGTTTCCACTAATCGGTTTTAGAAAAATGGAAAACAATTCGCCTTCTGACGATTGTTAATTTTTTGACGAGTTTATCTTCGTCTTTTTGCTGCTTTTCTCTTTGGAGCGGCTTTGCGTTTTGCTGCTGCCTTTCTCTTTGGAGCTGCTTTTTTAGCTGCAGTCTTTCTTTTTGCTGCCTTTCTCTTTGGAGCGGCTTTGCGTTTTGCTGCTGCCTTTCTCTTTGGAGCTGCTTTTTTAGCTGCAGTCTTTCTTTTTGCTGCCTTTCTCTTTGGAGCTGCTTTTCTCTTTGGAGTGGCTTTTCGTTTAGCTGCCATGTTTTGAACGACATTTTCATTCTTTTTCAGTGGTTAAACTAAAGAAATTTACACAAAGTGATTACAATTTCTCAAGTAATTTTTTTTCAAAAAATAATTTTTGATCGTAAAATTTTCAATAAACACCCTCAGCTGATGGTCTTCTGCCTTGCAGCCAACTTGTTTTTCCACAAATTGTGCATTTGTATTTCCTTCTACGCTTGTATGTTGCCATTTCTGGTAAGAAAATTAACTCTTGTTTTGTTTTTGTTATGCAAAATTTGCACCAACGATGTTCAAATTCTTGATCCATATCATACTTTTTTTAAAATTATGTTCCACGTGTTTTGATAATTGTTAATACATCTTCATCTTGTAAAATATGACTCAAACCTACTCTTTGTCCTCCAAACTTTACACTTTTTCCCCAAACCATTCCGTATCTAAACTCTCTTCTCATTCTTCGATGTAATTTGTTACAAATGTCTTCAACAGTGTCACCTTCTCTTGCAATTAATGGCTCTTTGAAATCTGTCTCGCCACCTTTTGGACGCATGTATATTCTGATGAATTTTAATTTCTCGTAAATTTTTTCTTGTAGTGTTTCTATATTGATATCTGAATTTGCAGATACTTCAATCACGTCTGATTTTATTTTTGTTTTCAAATCTTTCAAGAATTTCTCATCCACTAAATCAATTTTATTTAAAACTGTAAGTGCTTTTGAATAACTAATGTTTCCTGCAATATGATCAGATAATTGTTCTGATGTAACATCTTCCCTGACTACTACTCTTGCACTAACAATTCCATAAAGATGTAAAATATCCTTCAAGTGTTTTTCTGTAATTTTTGTAAGTTTAACTTGTTGAGCAATTGCAATTCCTCCCATTGCTGCTTTTTCAATTGTTATGTTTGGGGGGAGTTGGTTTAACCTAATCCCAATATTCCCTAATTCGTTAACTAGTACATCTTCGTGATATGGCTGGAATACATCTAAAACCAACAATACTAAATCCGCTGTTCTTGCTACTGAAAGGATTCTCTTTCCTAATCCTTTTCCTGTGGATGCCCCTTTGATAATTCCTGGTAAATCCAGAACCTGAATTTTTGCTCCTCTATATTCCATCATTCCTGGCACAACAGTTAATGTTGTAAATTGGAAAGCTCCTACTGCTGATTTTGCTCCAGTTAATTTGTTAAGTAATGTAGATTTTCCAACACTTGGCAACCCAATAAACACCACTGTTGCATCTCCTGTTCTTCTAACATCAAATCCATCTGATTTCATTCCGGATTTTTTTGCAGCGGTATCTTCTTGCTCTCGTTTTAGTTTTGCAATCTTTGCTTTTAGTAATCCAAGATGGTGTTCTGTAGCTTTGTTAATCTGTGTTCTTGCCATTTCATCTTGAATGGCTTTAATTTTTTCAGGAATTCCCAATACTATTCACTCCTTGCTAATTTCTTTTCAAATAAAACCGTATTATTTTTTTTAATTTTCTTTATTCTACTAATTGGTATGGTCTGCAAATTTTCTGACTGAACCAAGAACTCTGGCAAAGTGGTTTCAACTATCCTTTCAAAATTTCTATAGAAAATTTTGTATGATTGAGATTCATCTGCAAATTTTGCTTTGCTAAAAATCTCTGCAATTATTCCTTTTTTTGCCATGTTTTGAGTAAAATCACTACATTAATGAACAATACGCATTTGTTTTTTGTTTCATACGTAGCAAATATTATTCAGTACAAAAAACATCTGATGTGAAAAAAAGAACTTTTGCAGTAGATATTGATGGAACAATCACTGAAAATGGTGGAGGAAGAATCCATCTTGAGGCTTTAGAATCGCTGCGACGTCTTGTTAACATGGGTCATGATGTAATTTTTGTAACTGGGCGATCTTCTGTCGAGGGATTTTTACTTTCAGTGTTTGGTGGAACGACTAAAGTTGCTGTAGGTGAAAATGGTGGTTGCATCACTCTTGACTCTAATGATCATATTTTATTGGGGAATCTTGAAGAGTGCAAAAATGCTCTTGATATTTTGAAAAAAAACATGGAAAATGTAGAAGAAAAGTATGTTTTTCCTCGAATGACTGAGGTTGTCCTTCAAAGAACATTTGATCTAGATCATGCACGAAAAATTTTGTCTGAGAACAACATTGATGTTGTATTGTCTGATAGTCAGTATGCTTTTCACATAAACTCTCCAGGAATAGATAAAGGAACTGGGTTTACTGAAATTATGAAAAGATTCTCGATCTCTAGAGATGATGTTATTGCAATAGGTGATAGTGCAACTGATGTTCCGTTATTCAAAGTGTCAAAAACAAGTGTTGCATTAGGTAATGCATCTGATGATGTAAAATCTGAGGCTACAATTACTGTATCTGCACATGCAGGTGATGGTGTACTTGAAGCATTAGATAAATTAGCACCTAAATTATCTGAGATATAACATGACTTTCAAATCTATACTTGATGAAATTGAAAACAATCTCAACAAGATTCTAAATGATCTTTCTGTTTATGATGTAAAATTTTCTGTAGATCCTGCAAAACCTGGATTTGGTGATGTTAGTTCCAACATTTCGTTTCTACTTGCAAAACAACTCAAGAAGAGTCCTAAAGAAATCTCTGAAATGTTGTCTGAAAAGTATTCTCAATGTACTAGTACTTTAGTTTCAAAATCTGAATCACATCAATCAGGATATCTGAATTTTTATGCTGACTGGCCAAAACTCAATCAATTAATTTTATCTGAATCTAATTTACCTGAGTTCGGAGATGTAGATATTGGAAATAATTCTACAATTGTAGTTGAGCATACCAGTGTTAACCCAAACAAGGCTCTTCACATTGGTCATATACGTAACATCATAATTGGTGATACTATATCTAGAATTTTACTAAAAGCAAACTACAAAGTTAATGTCTTAAACTATGTTGATGACTCTGGTCTTCAAGTTGCAGACATTATTGTTGGATTCAAACACTTTGGATATGAAATAGAACCTCCTCAAGGAAAGAAATTTGATCATTATTGTGGTGATGATGTCTATGTGAAAACCACTGAGAAATATGAACAAGACTCTAGTCTTGAAGAAATTAGAAAAAATGTCCTCAAAGAATTAGAAGACGGTACTTCTGAAACTGCACAATTTGCCGATAAAATCACTCGTCGTGTACTGTCAAATCAACTTGAAACGTGTTGGAATCTAGCAGTTTCTTATGATTGCCTAAATTTTGAATCTCAGATAATCCGTTCAGGTCTGTGGGATGGGATATTTGAGAAACTCAAAGAAATGAATCTTGTAGAATTTGAAAATGATGGAAAAAATGCTGGATGTTGGGTTATTCGTGGTGACGGAAAAGAAGAGGATAAAGTAATTGTCAGAAGTAATGGTACTGCTACATACATTGCAAAGGATATCCCGTATGCCGCCTGGAAACTAGGATTACTTGATGATCCATTCCATTATGAAAAATATGAAAAAGAACAACCCAATGCTCGTGTTTTGTGGCAAACAACTCTAAATGATTCTAGTTCTGAATCTCAAAACTTTTCAGGTGACAAAGTAATTACTGTAATTGATTCTCGACAAGCAAGATTACAAAAAATCATCACTTCATTGATGGGAAAATTCAAGTCAGTTCCTGATGCATATGTTCATTTAGGATATGAATCAGTTACCCTAAGTTCTGAAACCGCAAAAGTTCTTGGGTTGGAAACTGACGGTAAACAAGCTCAAATGTCTGGCAGAAAAGGACTGTATGTCAATGCTGATTCTGTTTATGATTTACTAAAACAGAAAACAACTGAAGAAACTAAGAAAAGACATCCTGAGATGGGTGATTCAGAAATTGAAAAAATTGCTCACTCTGTATCTGTTGCAACATTACGTTATGAGATGATCAAACAAGACTTGGACAAAATAATTGCATTTGATTTAACAAAATCCCTCAGCTTGGAAGGTGACACTGCTCCTTACATACAATACACTCATGCCCGTGCATCTAGAATTTTAGAGAAATCTGGAATGACCCCTTCTATTGATGTTGATTTCTCTTTGCTAAAAGAGCCCTCTGAAATTGACTTGGTAAAGACAATTGGTCTTTTCAATTTACAAGTTCGTGACGCTGCAAACAATTTGTCTCCAAAAGTAATTTCTAGATATTGTCATGATTTGGCTGTAGCCTTTAACTCATTTTATGAAAAATCAAAGGTTCTTGATTTAGGTGATGAACAACTAGAAAACTCTCGTTTATGCTTGGTTCATTCATTCAAAATTACTATTGAAAAAGCACTGAATCTTTTGGGAATAACTGCTCCTGATAAGATGTAATGTCCCAGTGAGTGCACTGCACGAATGCTGGCTGTCTCACTGGGTTGTTGGCGTGCAAACCAATTAAGAAAATTAGGTAATTCTAAGTCAATAAACCTTACTTTTCACTATATTATCCATACATGGATTTTTCAGTAGTCTCATCAGAATTTGCTTGTCCTGAAAAACCACTAAAGTTTGAGCGAAGAATTTTTTGAATATGTGCAGTTACTCTTGCTACATTATCCCAAGTATTATGAAATGAGATTCTGTCTAAAACTTGTTCATCTACATGTGAAAATATTGCCAGGCCTACAATGTCTTCTTTGTCTTTTACCCATTGATGTCCAACATTACAAATTGTACAAATCTCACTAATGTCCATAACTGCTTTTGAAAATGATGGATTTTTCATTACTAACAATTTTGAATCATCTGGAGGAAATCGCATATTTACATTCAAATGAATTCTATCTGTTCTGTTTGCATTTTTACTTACAATGACATTAGTCCCAACTCGAAATTGCCATTCAATTAGGTTGCTCTTCTCTCTTACTTTGTCTGTTTGGTCTTCGTAATTGATGTTAGTTACTTTAATGAATTCTTCAACAAGATTTTTCATTTCTTCAGAGGTTTTTGTCATGAAACATCTCATAATATCTGCAATATATGCATGTTAGAGAAAAAAAGAATTTAATGGCTGTGTCCACAACCGCAGGAATCATGCCCACCATGACCCTCTGTTTCTTTTCCTGCACATCTAGAACATTTGTCTGAACCTGTTGGTGAGAAAAATCCTATGCCACAAGAAACGCATTTTTGATTTGCCATGGATTTATTGAAAAATTGCTGTATTTATTGAATACTGATTTATCCACTTGGTCTGGCGCTTCCAACTTCGCCTTTCTTTTGGAATTCTCTATATTCACCAATAACCCCACTGCATTTCTCACAGACATATTGACCTCTTTCAATTAAGATCAAATTATCTGCAACTTCTTCATTAGGACTTTCTTCTAACTGAATCTTTGGTGGATTATCAAATTCTATCTCACAGTTGTTACAATAATGTTTGAGCATTTTTTCAGTTTCAATCTTCCCAATTGGTGCTAAGAATAATTTTCCAACTCCCAAATCTGCTTTTTTTGCTTGTTCATCAGTAAGGTCCGCAATAACATATCCTCCAGAACCTTGAACTTTTAATTCTGCCATTTCACATTGTTCTTTTTTTAGTTATTAAAATACTATTTGTGTTAAAATGATAATTCTAAAAACAACGAGATACACGGAAAGCGTATTTTTTCCTAGGACGTTCACCTAACATGAAACGCTTTCCATACCATTATTCTACGACGCAGAACCATGGTTTTCTCGTTACGTAATGTACGTCAAAATGATATTTAACAATGATCTTGATTCTCACCTAATGCTAATTTTGCATTAGTCATGAATTGATAAACACTTTGGAGTTTGATATTGTTATCATTTCAGCCATGTTAATTGGAATTTCTTCTTTTTCTGAAATCGATAGCAATTCCCTATGATGTTCTTCTCGCAAATGTTCTAGAAACTCTTCTTCTTCGATATTATTTTCTTTGAAATTACATTCTGGAAACACACAATTAAAATTCAATTTTTACTCTCTAATTCTTTTATTTTAGCCTCAAGTTCTTGAACTTTTTTTCTTAATTCTATGTTTTCGTCTCGAAGTGAATCAATCTCCATTTGATGTAATTCATTAAGATCCATAATTTTTCTCATCTATTTGTGAACTTAAGCGTAGTCCTTGTTCTATCAAACCATAGGTTCTTATCTAAAATTTTTTAGCAGAATTCATGGATAAAATTAAGCAAAACTCATCTGTGTTATTCTACTTTAATCATTCAAAAAAATGGCTTGTTAAAATTTCAAAAAAGGATTCCCTTCATACTCATATTGGAGTCATCAAACACTCTGATGCTATTGGAAAAGAATATGGTTCAAGATTAACCACAAACAAGGACAAGTATGTCTATCTTCTCAAACCTACAATGTATGACTATGTAATGAAAATCCAACATGGAACTCAGATCGTTTATCCTAAAGATATTGGTTACATTATTGCAAGAGCCGGAATTGAAAGTGGTCAAAAAATTCTAGAAATTGGAACTGGTAGTGGATCACTTACTTCATGTGTTGCAAGTATTGTAAAACCACGTGGACACGTTTACACTTTTGATGTTGATGAAAATTTCATGAAGATTGCAGCAAAAAATATTGAAAAGGCTGGAGTTTCAAAATATGTAACACAACACAATCAAGATTTGAAAACTGCAAAGAAGATGCCATTCAAAGACATGGATGTTGCATTAATTGATCTTGGTGATCCTTGGGTAGTAATTCCACAGGTACGAGAGATGCTCAAGGGAAGTGGTTCTATCTTTGCAATATGTCCTACAATGAACCAATTAGAGAAACTAACTATGGCTCTAGTTGAAAATGAGTTTACTGATATTGAATCCACTGAACATATTTTGAGAACAATTGAAGCTCGTGAAGGAAAAACAAGACATTCATTTCAAGGAATAGGTCATACTACATACCTTTGCTTTGCAAGAAAGGCATTTTTTGGAAGGGAGACAAAGAAATCTTCCTCAAAAACTAGCACATCTAAAACCAGCAAGAAGACAACAAAGAAAACTACCAAGAAAACAAGCAAGAAAGCCTCTTAATCTTAAAACAAGATTTATTCATCTATTCTTTAGAGGTATATTATATTGGCACGAAAAACAATCACAACTACACTTGTAAAAAAATTCATTCCTGCTAGAAAATCTAAATCCCGAAAAGGCGAGAATGGTATTGTTCTAGTTGTTGGTGGCAGTTACATTTACCATGGTGCTCCAATATTATCCTCAATTGCAGCACTGCGCTCTGGTACTGATCTAGTTTACACTTCTGTTCCAAAAATCAATGTAGCATCTACTCGCTCTGTTTCTCCAAATCTTATTGTAATTCCTCTAGTTGATCAAAAATTAACACGTGGTGCTGTAAACAAACTCTTAGGTGCATTACCAAGAAAACTTGATTCGGCAACAATTGGAATGGGTCTTGCTATTCAAGAAAAAAATGCACTTTTACATCTTGTAAAATCTCTTTTAGATAGGGATGTTAGATTGTCACTTGATGCAAGTGCCCTAATTCCAGAAGTCTTACCGTTATTAGCAAACAAGAATGTGGTAGTTACTCCTCATGCTGGTGAGTTTAAGAGATTATTTGGACAAGCTCCTTCAAATTCTAAAAATGAACGAATCAAACTAGTGGAAGAAAAAGCAAAAGAATTTGGAATCACAGTTTTGCTCAAGGGTCCAACTGACGTTATCTCTAATGGAAGTTCTACCTATCTTTATGAGAAAAAAATCCCTGCAATGACTGTTGGTGGAACTGGCGATGTATTGTCTGGATTGGTTGCAGGAATATTATCTAAAAACAGAAAACCCTTAGAATCTGCAGCAGCTGCTGCATTCATTAATGGATTGGCAGGAAAAGCAGTCCAAAAGAAATTAGGATTACACATGACTTCGATGGATCTCTTACCTGAGATTCCTATTGTCATGAAGCCCTTTGATAAAATAGTGTGATATGATGAATCCTCTAAAACATGTTGATGCTCACATGGAAGATTTGATTTCAGATCTTCAAATGTTGATTAGACAGCCTAGTGTTTCAGCAAAAAACGAAGGGATTGAAGAATGTGCAAAACTAGTCCAAAAATTATTAAAAAAATCTGGGGTAAAATCTGAACTTCTGCGATTGAAAAAAGGTGTTGCTCCTATTGTATATGGTGAAGTAAAATCAAAACAAAACCCAAACAAAACTCTGTTGTTTTACAATCATTATGATGTCCAACCAGCTGAACCATTTGATTTATGGAACTCTCCGCCATTTAGTGGGACAAGAAAGGGGAACAAAATCTTTGGACGTGGTGCAACTGATGATAAAGGTGAACTAATCACTCGAATCAAAGCAGTTGAGGCATGTCTGAAAACAACTGGTGATGTTCCATGTAATATCAAATTTGTAATTGAAGGTGAAGAGGAGACTGGTAGCGCACACATTGAAGATTATCTAAAAAAATATCAAAAGAAATTTTCATGCGATGGTGTTATCTGGGAATTTGGTTATGTCGATGCAAAGAATAGACCTATCATTGGACTTGGAATGAAGGGATTACTTTTTGTTGAATTGTCTGTAAAAGAATCAATCCGAGACGCTCACTCTAGTTTGGCAGTATTGATCAAAAACCCTGCTTGGAGATTAATTGAAGCAGTTCATTCTCTACGTGATTCTAATGGAAAGATACTGATTAAAGATTGGTACAAGGAGGTGACTCCTTTCTCAAAACAAGATTTGAAGTTAATTCAAAGTGAACCATTTGATGAAAATGATTTCAAAAAAGAGTTTGGCATCAAATCTTTTGTTGGAAATAAGAAAGGAATTGATGCAAAAAAGGCCCTAGTTGGAGGTGCTACTTGTAATATTGCAGGATTTGTGTCTGGTTATACTGGTGATGGTGCTAAAACGGTCCTTCCCTCTGAATCTCTAGTCAAAATTGATTTTAGATTGGTTCCTAAAATGGACCCAAAAAAACAAGTTCAGCGTTTGAAAAAACATCTAAAATCAAAAGGATTCTCTGATATTGGAGTCAAAGTCTATCATGGTGAAGCAGCAGCCAGAACAAATTCTTCAAATCCATTTGTTTCTCAAGTAAAAAAAGCAGCTGACAAATCATTTGGAAAATCTATTCTTAATGTCTCTAATGCTGGTACTGGTCCTATGTATCCCTTTGTTGAACTTCTAAAAGCTCCTTGTATTGCAATTGGAAGTACCTACATGTTTGCAAGAATCCATTCTCCAAATGAATTTGCACGAGTTGATTTACTCAAGAAAATGACAAAATGTGCATGTTTGATAATGGATAATTTTGGAAAATCCTAGTGAATACACCTAGGAATTTTTTTGATTGCTTGTGATAGTGATATCCTTCCTGGCCCTGCAATCATGATTACTAGGGATGCAGCAAGTAAAATCACATCAATTTCTACTCCTCCGTCTCCTGTCATGCTTTGTGCTCCTTTCACATGGAAGATTGCGCCAATCATAACAATTGAAAGCAGTGCTCCTGAAAATCTACTGAGAACTCCAATTATTAACAAAATACCTGGTACCACTTCTGCAAGTGCAATTGGAATTTGCATCTCTGGTGGTAATCCCATGTTTGGCAAAGCATTTGCAAAGCCTGGATTAAATTTCATCATTCCATGAAGTATGAAAATTACTCCTACTGCAGATCTTAAACCCATAAAGACTACATCATTGAGAATACTTCCTTTAATCTCGGCTGTAGTCATATCCTCATACGAATTTTTTTTAGTATAACTATCTTGCCTATGGTTTGTTCGTAAAATGTAGAAAGCCCTTTATTATGCTGCAAAATTATTTGAAATATGTCAATGTATATGCCAGGAGCAACTGCTGTTGGAATTACTTTTGATGGTGGCGTAGTTTTTGCTAGCGAAAAAAGGATCGCATTTGGAAACTTCCTCGTAAGCAAAACCACAAAAAAGACATTCCCTATTACTCCCAAAGTCGGAGCAACATGTGCTGGTCTTGTAGCCGATATGCAGATTTTATCCCTACAAATTGCAGCCCTTGCTAAAATCCGAAAAATGGAGTTGAAAAGAGATGTTCCTCCAAATACTGTTGCCAAAATGATGTCTAATATGATGTATGAAAGAAGATACTTCCCATTATTGACTCAGGTAATCGTTGGTGGTGTTGTTGATAAACCAATTATGTATACTCTAGACCCACTAGGTTCTGTATTGCCAGATGAATATGCTGCAGTTGGAACTGGTGCTGAGATGGCATTAGGTGTTCTTGATCCTCAATTCAAACCAAACATGACTAAAGATGAGGCAATTGATTTAGCAAAACGTGCAGTACGTGCAGCATCCCTTAGAGATTCTGCAAGTGGTGATGGTGTAGATGTTCTTGTCATTACCAAAGATGGCACTGAAGAATTTACAGAAGATATCAAATAGACTTTAGAACTAATCATAAATCGTTTTTCCAGTCTCCCAGAATTTATCAGAAATGTAATGTAGGTTTTTCAATACTTCTCCCTTGTCCATGTTTTCTACTTCTTGACTTGAGATAACTGATTTTCCTACTGCCAAAAACTTGTGTTGTGATTCTTCAACAATACAAACTAGTTTGTCTTTTTCAAATTCTGTAAATGATCTAATTCCTGGTCTCATCAAGTTTGCACCTTTGCACATGAATTTGATTGCACCCATATCTACTGTAACACTAGGAAATTTCTCTAGAGTTTCTGTTTCTGATAAAAATGGCAAGTAATCATCATTGATTTTTAGAATTTTGATTCCTTTTCCTGTAATGATTTGTGCATCATCCAAAATCTGATGTACTTTGAGATTTTTTATTTTAGGAAATTCAATTCCCCATTGTTCTGAAACTGTCTTTAAGAGTGCAGATGTCTCACTCTTTGAAATTAAATTTGATTTCAAGTTCTAGCAATCTCTTGTCTAATGTCTAGCAAATCTCTTAGAATGGAACTGGCAGTTTCCATGCCTCCAGCACCTCGTCCAATGATTGTTTGTGTGCCTGAATGCTCTGATGTAAATGCAATTGCATTGAGTGTTCCATTTACACAAAGTGGGTCATCATTTGGAATCTCTTTTGGTCCAACAATTAGTTCTTTATTGCATGATGCGATTAGTTTTATTGCACAATTATTTTTCTCTGCCTTTTTGATATCTTCTGTTGTAACTTTACGAATCCCTGTACAATTAATGTCTGGCAATGTAACTTTCATTCCCATAATCCAATTTGCAAGAATTACTAATTTGGCTGCAGCATCAAGACCATCCAAATCTAGGGATTCATCTGCTTCGACGTATCCCTTGTCCTGGGCGTCTTTTAGTGCGTCTTCATATGAAACCCCTGTTGCCATATTAGTTAGGATATAGTTTGTAGTTCCATTCAAAATGCCTGCAAATGATGTGATTCTTTCACCACTTAGGCTGTTTTTTGCATAATCTAGAATTGGTGTTCCTCCACCTACGGTTCCACTAAACTTGAACATGACTTGATTGTATGTTGCAAGCTCCATTAATGATGGAAATG
The DNA here is from genome assembly GCA_003702525.1 of Candidatus Nitrosopumilus sp. GTDB lineage: Archaea > Thermoproteota > Nitrososphaeria > Nitrososphaerales > Nitrosopumilaceae > Nitrosopumilus. The sequence goes on along the minus strand of REGJ01000003.1, from coordinate 40,816 downwards.
CAAGTGCAAGCGGCCCTTTGTTTACTGATATCACATGCATTCCTTTTTTCATTGCAGTTGTAATGTGTGTCATACCTGGCTCTGCGTCTTTGTAATTGCTGGCAGTAGTTTCAATGAGAACGTCTGCTTCAACATTTTTGAGCATATCAATGCCTGACATTGTATTTTTGGTATCTGCATAATTTCTTACCGTTCCAAATTTTTTCTTGACTTCGATGAGTTTGTTCAAGTCTAACCCTGATGGGTTTACTGCACTTCCTTTACTATCAAAGACTCCAACTATTCTTGGCTTGAGTCCATATTTTGCATACAGATCCTCTGCTCTTGATTCAAATAATTTCACTAAACTTTGGCCAACAACACCAAATCCACATAATATTATTCTCAAATTACGTCATTCCTTTTACTATGATTGTTGCTCATTTTCTTTTTCATTTGATTTTCTTATCATTAAATGTGTTTTATTAATAATTTTTGAAATTATTGACCCTCTTCATCTTTTTCATGTTGTAATGAAACAGAGTTGATACAATATCTTTGGTTTGTAGGCTTGGGCCCATCATCAAAAACATGTCCTAAATGTGCTCCACACTTATTGCAATTGACTTCGGTTCTTACCATTCCATATGATGTATCTGAAATATATTCGATCTTTTCTTCTGAAACTGGCTCCCAGAAACTTGGCCAACCTGAACCTGAATCAAATTTTGCATCTGATGAGAAGAGTTCTTCTCCACAACATGTGCATTTGAACTTGCCTTCTAGTTTTGTATTGTTGTATTTTCCTGAAAATGGTGGTTCTGTTCCATGATTAATGCAAATTTCGTATTGATCTGGCGTTAACTGCTCTTTCCATTCTTCTGGTGATTTTCTAACTTTCTCTGACATGTCTTATTTTCACTTTAAAATTATTTGAATATTTTCTATTTTAACTTCTTTCTTTTTTCTTCTGTTCTTTTCTCTGATTCAAATCTCTCCAAATCATATTCTTTCATATCCACAAATTTCATAATTTTACTCAAGTTTGGATGTACCTTGTTGATTTGCAAAAACATTTGCTGTGCAACTTTTCTGTAATCTACATGTCCTTGAGGAACTGTTCTTAATTCTAACAGATGACATGCTTCTCTTAGATTGAATTTAATAAAGTATGGATAATTGTATGCAAAGTTTACAACATATTGTCCTTGTTCAGGATATTTTTTACTAATTTTATCAAATGTTTCTTTTGTTTTGTTCATACAATCTTTAAAATCCTTCTCGATTCCAAGAATCTTTATCTCATTTGGCATGTTATATCCGTGATCTGTTGTAAGTAGTTGTCTTTCTAATGTTAGTGCTCTATGTCTATGAAAATCTCTGAACATTCCAAAGTTATTGTATAAATCAAATGTATAGTAGACATTTTCAAATGCACGTGATGGTCTATGTCTTCTATTTGTTCGAAGTTTTGCAAATTCATCAATGATTTTAGTTTTATTTTTTATTGACATTTTTTTGACTTGTTGTAAAATATCTTGGTATGATGTGCTAGGAGATTGTTCATACATTATACTCGTAATTATTTTATCAATTGCAGTTTTTTCAGACTCATAATCTACTAGTTTTGTTCTTGTCCCTTTCTTTGGATTTGATTTGATTTGTTTATTTGAAATTATTCTTGATTTATTTTTTACATCTCTGAGATATTTTTGAAATGCTTTTCCATGTTTGTCATCAGCTCTTCGAACAAATGATTTGATAATTTTATCGAGTTCTTTTTTGATTTTTGAGGCTAAATCTTGCTCTTCTTTGAGGTCAGATGAGCCTAGAACTGTTAGTAGATACTCAAATGCTCTGCCATTACCTGTGATGCCAACATTGGTTAAAGTTGATGCCGGTAACAATCCTCTTAGAATATCTAATGCTTTGGCTTTTGTTGAACCTTTGTAAATCATGTTTGCAGATTTTATGTCACTTTCATTTTTCAATTTTGAAAATGATTTTTCTTTTCCATCTATAGAATCTTTAAAATTATATTTTTCAATTGGATATTTTTCTCTTACATAATTTATCATCGGTTCAATGTTTCTTGAATAAACATCAAATGAAAAATTACATGTCTCTTCATACAAGTCTGCAAATTTTGATTTCATGATTTCTGGATCTCTGTAAAATCTGTACTTTCCATTTTCCTTTTTGTTCCATGCAACATATCTTGATGATTTTTCTAAATATGATAATCCAATCCTTCTATCTTCAATTTTTTTTACTGCAATGTTTGACAATCCTTCAATTGCAATTTGTGCTTCACCAAGTTCTGCAACTGAATCATCTCCATATTCTAAAAGTACTCTGTTGTAAAATTCCTCCCCCCTGTTTTTGTTTTTTAGAAATTCGTCAAGAAAAATTCGTCGCATACTTTTATCTGTTCTACTATATCTTGACATCAATGCACCACGATCAACTTGTTGTGGTGTGATTATGGCAAACACATTGCCATCAGTATTTGAAAAATGATCTGATAGAATCTTTTTTTCTTTAACTGAAAATTCTGACAATAATGGTGTCAAGTAATTCAATTATTAATAGTCTATTTCTTTTTTCCAATTTGAATTAGATCGGGACCTTTGTCTTTGTTGCCTTCTTGACCTTTTGCTTGCCATCTAAGTAATACTTCTTTGAATGCAGCTGCATCAGCTTCATTTTCAGTGTACATCAAAGTGGTCACCCAAAAACCATTGTTGGCAGTTTTCCCTCCAACAGAGTTCATCCAGAAATCACTTGGCAAATTCTCCATAACTTTACTATCTTTTTCTTTAGCGACTTCAGACCATCTGCTTGACACAAAATTCAAAATCTGTTCAAGTTCTTCTCTTTGAATCATGAGCCTACTAATTAGCCTCTAAATTTTAAAATTACTAAAAATGACTGGATTTTAAGTTAGTAAAAATAATCTTACTAAAACTAAAAAGATTCCTTACACTTTGTCGGTTATACATATCTCTAAAGTTACACACATGACCCAAGACGATATCGAGATAATCGGTAAAAACGTCAAAGACATGTACGGAACATTCATGGGTAAAGTCGCAGGAACAATAACTGACATTGACGGAAGTATTCAATCCGTTGGCGTTGACTGCGGTTCTCAAGGATTACAGCAAATCCAATATGAGCAACTAGTAGTTCAAGGCGATGTAGTTATTTTTATTCCAAAATGGAGACTCGACTCTCAAAGACTCATTCGTGAAAAACAACTAACTCTACGTCGTCTAAAGGCCTTGATTGATATTGTTTCAGAAAATGATGACATGAAAGAAGATGCAGAAATAATTCATGAAAAATACAAGTCAAAACTTGTATCATTGGATGAAACAGAAAGTGAAATCAAAGCCAAACTTGAGGCAAGATTGACTGAGCTAGATGAACAAATGAAGTCTGCAAAGATGTTATCATTTGATGCAAAAGTACAATTCAAGAGCAATGAAATCTCTGAAGAAACATTTGAAACTGTGAAATCATGCACAACTGAGGTAATTGAGCATGTAACTCACGAAGTAGCAGAAATTGAAAATGTTAAGAGTAGAATTGCAGACCTTGGATTAGAAGTACAAGAGATAACAGCCCCTCCTACACCAGACATCCAAGAATCAGCCGTTTCATATCTGGAGACAAATGAACCACAACAAGTAGTTCAAACAAGTCTTCCGGAAGCACCAACAGAACCCGTTACAACACCTTCAGAACCAATTGAGGTAAGTGCATCCCCTGTACCAGAACCACCAACAGAATCTGAAGTAACATTTGCATTTCCAGAACCACCCCAACAGGTGACCGCAGAGACTCCAAAAGACGACAACGATAATGATTGGCTTGCTAGAATGGAAGCACAATAATTTTTTTAATTATTTTTTTAACATTTAGAAAGATCATAGCTCATACACTTTTTGATGTCTGATACCTACAATATTGGGCTTGGAAATAATGACACTGATATCCGAAAAAAGGCTGATTCTGACTTTGTCTCTTTTTGGGACGATCAGGCAAAAAATCTCACTTGGTTTTCTCCTTGGGAAAAGACCTTGGATTGGCAGCCTCCCTTTGCAAGATGGTTTGTTGGAGGCACGATTAATGCCTCTTACAACGCCCTAGATGTTCATCAGGACACAAAATCGCAAAAATCTGCCATTTTGTGGGAGGGTGAAAATGGGGATTCTAGAATTCTCACATATGGTCAAATGCTAACTGAAGTTCAAAAATTCTCAAATGTACTAAAATCTCTTGGTGTTGAAAAAGGAGACCGTGTAACTTTGTACCTTCCAATGATCCCTGAATTGCCAATTGCAATGTTAGCATGTGCCCGAATTGGTGCAACTCACACTGTTATCTTTTCAGGATTTAGTGCAACATCAATTAGAGATAGAGTTGACGATTCAAAATCTAAAGTAATTGTAACTGCAGATGGTGGTTATCGCCGTGGAAAAATTGTAAAACTCAAAGAAGTAGTTGATGAAGCAATTGAAGGATTTGATTTTGTTAAAAATGTGGTTGTTGTAGAGAGAACAAAAAATGAAATTTCAATGAATTCAAAGGATAAACTTTGGAATGATTTAATGAACAATGCATCTGATAATTATCCTGCAGAAAAATTAGATAGTACACATCCACTTTACATTTTGTATACTTCTGGAACTACCGGAAAACCAAAAGGTGTTCTACATGGTACTGGTGGATATTTGACTCATCTTCATTCAACTTTCAAATGGGCATTTGACATTAAAGATTCTGATGTATTTTTCTGTACTGCGGATATTGGTTGGGTAACCGGACATAGTTATGTTGTTTATGCTCCACTGTTACATGGTGCAACTGAAATTATGTATGAAGGAGCTCCTGACTTTCCTGATGCATCAAGAATGTGGGATATATTACAAAAATACAAAGCAACAATCTTCTACACTACTCCGACTGCACTTAGAATGTTTATGAAATTCGGTGATGATATTCCAAACTCATTTGATCTTTCCACATTGCGATTACTTGGAACAGTTGGTGAACCAATCAATCCTGAAGTTTGGAGATGGTATTACAAAACTATTGGAAAAGAAAAATGTCCAATTATTGATACTTGGTGGCAGACTGAAACTGGGGGAATGTTAATTTCCCCACTTCCTGGTCTTGAGACCATTCCTCTCAAACCTGGCTCTGGAACCCTTCCTATTCCAGGCGTGAATATCACTGTAGTAGATGAAAATGGAGAGGATGTAGAGCCTAATACCAAAGGCTATCTTGTAGTCAAGAATCCATGGCCTGGCATGCTTTTGACCCTGTGGGGTGATGATGAAAAATACAAGACAGTCTATTGGTCAAAATACGAAAATTACTATTATCCTGGTGACTATGCCCTAAAAGATTCAGATGGTTATCTTTGGCTTCTTGGACGTGCTGATGATGTTCTAAAAGTCGCAGGTCACCGAATTGGAACTGCAGAACTTGAAAGTTGCATTGTGTCTCATGATGATGTTGCTGAATCTGCTGCATGTGGAATTCCTGATGAAGTAAAAGGTGAAGTCATTATTGCATTTGTTGTACTAAAAGAAGGTGTTACAACTGAAAACAAAGTTTTAGAAAAAGAACTTGTTGAAAAAATTAGAACTGATATTGGTGCTATTGCTACACCTAAACAAATCTACTTTGTCTCAAAACTGCCAAAGACTAGAAGTGGAAAAATCATGAGACGCTTACTAAAGGCAATAGGAAATAATGAAAAGATTGGTGATATCAGTACATTAGAAGATGGAGCAGCAGTTACTGAAGTACAAACTGCATTTGATGAAATTCAAAAATCAATCAAAGAGTCAAACTAGATTTTTCTTAAATCAATTGTAGATAGCATTTCAAACATATCTTTGAGTCCATCATATTCTGATTTTGATTCTTCATCTAATTCGTTATACTCTTTTTCTTTAATTTCATCTAATCTACTATTTGCATCTTTGAAAAATTCTTCATATTCTTTAATTTTTTCATCATTCATTTGAGTCAAGTCAAAAATTACTGTATTACTTCCAAGAAGATTTTTGTTTTCATCATATAGACTTGTTGCATGCAATACTCCTGGAAATGTACTGCCATCTTGCCTCTTGAAGATAATTTTTCTATCAGTTACTTTTCCTGTCTCAAACCATGTTTTGAGTGAATTATTCATGTCCTGCCATTCCTCCTTAGGCACGTGTTCAAAGATTGTCTTGCCTAGAATCTCTGATTTTGCATATCCTAGATTTGCTGCATATGTGGAGTTGCAGTCCAGTATTGCTCCAATGGAGTTGATTCTTCTCCACATCACTGGTGCATCTTTGAGGGTTTTTCGTGCTTCTGTTTGAGGCATTTTTTAAAATTGTAATAACTAGTTATTAAATTGAAATCTTTTCAAAACCACTGATCCAAGTTTTGGCTTTTCTTTTCTAGTGCTTTTTTTAATCTGTTTAATGTTGAATTAACTCTGTCTTCAGAGAAACTTCTTTCTTTTACAAGATAATTTGTCATTCCTTCATAATCTACATTTTTAAAAACAATTTCTTCTACATCTGCAACTTCAGGATTCAAAAATATTTTTCTAATCTCTTGATAATCAATTTCTTCTAATTGCTCTTGAATTTGTGGAATGTCTTCTAATTTTGAATGTTGTTTGATCATTTTTAATGCAGTCTTTGGACCAACTCTTTCAAATCCATTTGGATTAAAGTCAGTTCCAATCAAAATCCCCACATCAATTAATTCTTCACGTGTTAATCCTAACGAGTCTAAAGTTTTTTGAGTTTCAATAACTTCTGGAACAATGTCGATGTATGTATTCTTGTTTGGAATTTTTCTTCTACCACTGTTTGTAAAATTTCTTACTAGTCTTTTTGCCCCACACAAAATAGAATCAAAATCTTGACTTGCTGAAGCATATGCTTGACCTGTGTTTGTTAGATGAGCTGCAGTTGCTTCTCCTTCTGATGGAGCTTCGATATAGGGAATTCCAAAATATGTCAAAAGTTGTTTTGACTCTTTTACCATTCCGTCTTTCATACTTGTTGTTTGTTGAGCATATTTTCTAGCATCTTCCATATTTCCATCTGCGATTGCTTTTTCGTATTTGATGGTAGCATCCATTTTGATTTGCTTTCTACGCTCAATTTCTGCTGTTTTTAGTGATGGTGGTTTTCCATCAAAAACATAAACTGGTTTTATTCCTAAGGAAAGAAAATTCACATTTCTATACAGTAATCCACTTAGATGGCTTGTAATCCTGCCCTCTGAATCTGACAATTGTAGTCCGTCTGGACCTCTAATACTTGCTAGAAACTGGTAGATTGCATTGTATGCATCTATTGCAATAACTTTGTTTGAAAATGCTTCTAACGTCGTTTTTTCTCTGACAACTAAATCTTTGAGATTTAATCCCATGGTTTTTGTTGAAATTTTGTGCTATTTTGTGTTTATCTTTTCAAATAGATCGGAATTTGAAAAAATCGATTTTAATATTGATTTTATTTCTAGTGTGTTGTGTCAAAACTAACCTTGCCTTCTTATCTTGAAGACAAAATCTTTGAAATAAAATACAATGATGATAATGTGCTGAAAATAACTTCGTATTTTCCATTAACCGAGTCTGAAAAACAAGAAATTAACTCTATTCTGAATATGGATTTTTCAGGTTATCATTCTATTTTCACTGATACTGTTTCAGATGAAGAATGGAATCGTACTAAAGAACAAATCAAAAAAAGATTCAAAGATGAACTGTTTAGAATTGATAAAAAATCCTAGTTCTGATTTGCTTTATTATAGAGATGATCTCATATTAATTGCCGGGGTAGCCAAGTGGTAAGGCGGCCGTCTCGAAAACGGCTACGTGCAAGCGTGCAGGGGTTCGAGTCCCTTTCCCGGCGTGTTTACAATTTTTAAAGTACATCGATTGAGATTCAACATGACTGCAGAGACTGAATCAAAAATTCAACAATCTGGAATTCTTACTGCCGAATTAATTTCTCATTTTAGAGAAAAGTGCAAAATTTGTGGTCATCACAGAATAATGCATAATGACGTTGGAAAATGTGAAGGTGTTATGAACAAACCTTGCAATTCTGGTTGTGATAAGTTTGAAGCAGAATAATTTCAAATTCTTTAATACTTTATTTCTCTAATTCTTTCATGGTTCCTGATATCAAAGAAGAGAAAATCTATCCTTTAGGTTATGAACCTGAAATTACTCCTGAATCAACTGATCCAAATGTTAGAAATCAGTTAATTAATTTCATCTTAAAATCTGGACCTACAGAAGTTGTTGACACTGATCTATTTGCTGTAATGGCAAAGAGACGTTCAACTAGAAAATTTTTAGATAAACCTGTTGAAACTGCAAAAATTGATAAAATAATTGCAGCAGCTGACACTGCTCCTACTGCAGGTAACTATCAAGGATTCGAAATTTTTTATGTAAAAAGTCCTGAAAAGAAAAAACAACTGATTGAAGCATGTAACAATCAACCTTACGTTAATGCCCCGGTGGTATTGGTTTTTTGCAAAAACCCCTCTAGAGTAAAATTTGATTTTCCTGAATATGTTTTAAAGAAATTTGCTATTCAAGACGCAACATTGGCAGCTGGCTATTCTCAGTTGGCAGCTCAAGCTTTGGGTTTAAGTTCTATTTGGATTGGAATGTTTGATGAGCAAAAAGTAATGGATGTTATAGGAACTGATTTGGTACCTTCTTCTGTACTTTGTATTGGATATCCAAAACAAACCAAATTCCCAAAACCAAGACGAAACCTCAAAGACTTGGTTCATGTTACATGGTAAGCTGCACCTAAAATTATCCATCTTTAAATAATCAATACTATTTGTTAGATTCATGACTGACGCTTACGTTATGCTAAATTGTGAGTTGGGTGCTGAGGCTGAAATCATTGAAAAACTCAAAGAACTTGAACAAGTTGTTGATGTCTTTGAAACTATCGGAACTCATGATATGCTAGTTAAACTACAGGCAGAAAATTTTGAGAAGATTCGAGAGATTGTTTCATGGAATATCCAAAAATTAGATAAAGTTCGCTCCACTGCAACTCTCATAAAAAAAGATAATTAAGATTAGACATCATCTAACTTAGATGGTTGAGGATAAAAACGAGATAGACAAACTCATTGACAATATGATTACTAGTGGAGATGAATTAGTAGATAATCTTAAAACCGTTCTTCCCAATTCTCTTGCTGAATCAATGGTTATGTTTCACGAATCAAATGTCGAAAATTTGAAAAAAATCAAAGAATTTCTCAACAAATAGATTTCAAACAAATTCGTGTCATTACTGCTATATCCTTTTTAATCATTAGTTGGATTTGAAATCGTGTCAAGATCTAGAACAATTACCATCGCTGTAAAGAAAAAGACAGGTGATGCCTTTGATGCAATTTTACAACTTCCACCTAAAATGATGCCTGATGCAAAAATCAATGATGATGGTTGGTGGTCTTTTACTGGTCCTCATGGAAAATCTAAACTAAAATTCAACGAAAACAAACCTCTTGGAATTTTAGACCACAAATATGTTGATGAAGAATCTGTGTGGGATGTTCCTATGAGAGTTGTTTCAAATGGTGATTATTCTGAAATTTTGATTACTTTGAACAAACCAGATGAATTATCTGATGATCAATTCAATAAAAGAGTAGAAGAGATTGGTGAACTGGTTAACAACATGAAACAAATCATCGAATCATCCTAGCTGAGCCTAGGTCAAGTTGAAATCATTCCTTAAGCTTAAAAACAAATTTGGATATAATGTGTTGATAAAAATGCCATACGAAGAAGTATATTTTCAAAGATTGGAAGAAGATGATCCTGAAGTGTATTCAAAAATAAAATCTAAGAAAACTTGTTAGTCTTGTTTTCCCTCAGAATCTTCATTTCGTGAATTTCCAGGACCTACAATGTCTTCTGGTTTTACTTTACTATCCCAGTCCCCTCTTGCACCTTTAACTAATGCAATTACCCCTGCTCCGAGTAATCCTATCACTAGTGCAAAAAATACTGTCTGGTCCATTACTTTAAATGAACAATTAATTTGCTGTGGGGGTTTGTCTTCAAAATATTCGTAACATGTTCCAAACTCATTTTCCTCAAATGTTGCAGCTTGATACTGTCCTCCCATCACTCCTAACACGAGAAATCCTACGAAAGTTAGACCTACACCAATCAGGATAAATCTCATATCAGTCATAATCTATTTTGTCGATTCACAGTATTTACATTTTAACCCAAAAATACTCTAGTGTTATTTTTCTAATAATGTTTTTAGATTTTCAAGTGATGCCTCATAAAATGATCCCATGAACACTAGGAAATCTGTAAATTGTTTTTCTGACATTTTTTTACTATTGATGTATGATTGCCATGTTAATTCTACAAGATTTCGTGACTTTGGTTTGATGGATATTGTTGCCACATATGCTCTTAATGGCAATCCTTCAGTTGCAACATATGTGAAATATTTTCCTGTATCCCATGCAACTACATGTTCTTCTATTTTGTTTCCATCTGCAAACGTGATTAATCTTATTGCTCCAATACCTTTTTTCTTTTTAGAAAGATAAACTGTCTTTTTTACATCAACTAACCATGTAGGAAGTCCGATAATATTGCTGACTTTTCTCCAAACTTTGTCTTTTGATGCTTTGATCTTTATCGTTTTTTTGACGGTACCTGTGTGAAATGATTTTTTTACAGATTTTGCCATATGACCCCTCAAATCTTGTGAGTTTTAAATTTTGTACAACCATTTTTAATCCCCTTTAGCAAATACTATCAAATGGTCTTTGGATGGGGTAAAAAGAAGCAAGAAGAAAAACCGGTAGAAGAGGTTCCTCAAACTAAAGATGTCTCTTTGGGTGATGTGGAGAATATTGTCTCTGATCTTCAAGAATTACGTGAATCTCAAACTGTCTCTGAAGTGAAACATCTTAGAAATAGCACTGCACCACTAATTGATGATTTAATCAAAGTTGGAAGTATGCTTGAAAAAGACACTCTAAATGTAGATGATATTGATAAGCACCTTGCAATAATTGTCGTTAGAGGAAAAAAACAGGTAATTGATGTAATTAAGAAAGGAGTCGTCTCACTTCCTGAAGTCTCTTCAATTGATGATGCAAAAAAATTGGATAACTCTTTGAATCAAATATTAAAAAAAGTTGGAGATGTTTTAGGACGACAAACCAGAGTCATTCATATTTTTGCAAAAAAGTATGCTACTCAATTAAAAGATAATTTGGAAGTCATGAATCAAAACCATTCTAACATTCATGATATACTTCAAAACTTTGAAAACACAAAATCCACTTCTGCCGAAATTCTTGATGCTCTAAAAAAAATTGAAACTCTCAAATCCACTAAGATAGAGAAAACCCAAAAAATTACTGACACAAATAATGAATTGGAATCAACAAAAGAAAGTTTTACTACGTTAGAAAAATCAATTTCTGAAATTAAATCTTCTGATGAATATAGAAAATACACCGAATCGAAAAAATCTCTGAAATCTTTTGAAAATGAAAAAACAAAAATCAAAAATGAAATTGACTCTCAATTTACAAAAATTTCTAGACCACTTGGACGATACGAATATGCATCATCTTTAGACAAAGAACAAAAAAACATACTCAGTAAATTAGTTGAAAATCCATTTGAAGTACTCACTTCTCAAAACAAAGACCCCGTAATTATGATATTGGAAAATGTACGAAAAGGTATCACTTCAGGTTCCATCTCTGTAAAAGATGTTGATAAAACATTGTCACAAATCACTGAAACTGAAGAAGCATTGGATGGATTCATCTCTCAGGTTTCAGAATATTTCCAAAAATATCAAAAAATGTCTGATGATTTGGATTCACTTCGTTCTGAAAAACTGATCTCACTTGAATCTGAACTCACTAAAACTTCTGATGCCAAGAATGATTTGGAACTAAAATCTGAGACTTTTCAAGGTGAAGTTGATGAAATTGATGCTAGTGTCCCTCAACTTGTGTCTCAAATTGAGAAAAAACTTAGAACATTTTCTAACACAAAATATACCGTTTTGATGTCTTAAAATTAAATTAGTTCAAAATTTGATTACTCTCATGTTGTTCAAAAAGAAAAAAATTGAACGCAAGGTCATTCTTCAAAAAGAAGTTCTTGATAGCATTCTTTCATATTGTCAAATGAAACATCCTGAAGAAATAGTCTTAATTCTAAAAGGAAAATCAAAAAATGGAGAGATTAATGTTGATGGTCTTGTAATTCCTCCCTTCAATTACACTGGAGATACATTTGCAGGAATCCCAAATTCGTTCTTGCCTTTAGACATGAGTTATGTTGGAATTGTACACTCTCATCCCGATGGTACTGCTGAGCCTTCTGTTACTGATTTGAATAACTTCTTTGGCTTGGTTTCTTTGATTGTCAAATCTCCATATGATGATGAATCTGTTTTTGCTTGGGATAGTGGCGGAAACACTATTTCTCTCTCTATAAAATAATTCAAAATTCTAGTGGAACCTGAAAAAAACTGACAAAACTTTATAACCTTTTTGAAGGTACTTTCTATGAATTGTTTAATTACAAAACTTATTTGATTTTCTTATTTGCTTCACTAGCTATCAGCATAGGACTGCAAATGGTGCTGCCATTCCCATATGGATTGGGTGCTGCACTTGCAATCTTTATCGCATTTCCATTAATTTTGAGAAGACGATACATGAATCGCATGAGGGGCGGTTATGGTGGTAGTGACTCTGGCGCTGGAGGAGGCGGTGGATTCTTTGGAATGGGCTCACAAGGTAGTTCTGGTGGAGTTCGTTACGTATGTCTTGTATGTAACAACAAACACAAAGGTGGTTCTTGTCCCCGATGTGGCTCTAAAATGCAACGTGCTGACTTCTAAATATGTCTCTTGATGAAATCCGCCAAAAGGTAATCTTTCACAATTCTGTTGATGTATGGATCACTGCATGTGGTGAAAAGAACAAAGACTGGACAAATCCTGAAGAGTATAAACAATTCATAGCACATTTACTAAAAAATAATCTTAATCTCAAAGCATTCAATCTTTGTACTCACGAAGCCGGAGCTACTGAAGAAGAAAAAACAAAATTTACTGAAATTCTGGCCCAAACAAAAGCAACTGATCCAAACTCTCAAACCTATACTATCAAACTAAATGATTCAGCAATAAACACAATTCGAAGTTATTTTTGATTATCTTTTCAATTTCGGATTGACAATTGCATCAAGTGCATTTCCTATAAACACAAACGCAAGTCCTGCAATGGCAATCATTACTCCTGGTGGCATTATCCACCACCACAACCCCCTTGCAGCTGCCCCAAACGTATTTGCATCATGAAGAATGTGCCCCCATGTTGGAAATGATGGATCACCTAGTCCTAGAAAACTCAAACCAGCTTCTGTTGTGATTGCTGCTGGAACTGATATTGCAATACTTGCAAATGCATATGGGAGTAATTGTGGTAAGATGTGTTTGAGGACAATTTTGGAATTTTTTTGCCCCATCATATTTGCAGCATCCACGTAGCCTCTTGTTTTGATTTGTAACGACATGCTTCTTGCAACTTTTGCAATGCCTACCCACCCAAAAATCATCAAGAATCCAACTAAAACGAATATACTGTTACTAATTGTGACTGATAAAATAATCAAGAATGGGAGTGCCGGTAATGCATAGATTACATCATTGAATCTCATCATTACCTCGTCTGTTTTTTTACCCTTGTAGCCTGCATATACTCCGTACAACAAACCTGCTATCACTGATGCAATAGATACAACCAAACCGATAAACAATGCAAGCGGTGTTCCCCATAACAGCCCTATTGCTAAGTCTCGTCTTAGTTCATCTGTTCCCATCATTCCAAATGCTTTTCCGCCAATGATTAGTTTTGATTCATGACTTTTGATTTCTGAATTGACAGAGTATGTGTCAATTGAAAAAACATAATCTCCTTTAAGTGGTTCATTTGTTTTAGTATCTGAAAATACAATATCTTCTACTGATAATCTTTCTAAATCAAAATCAAACATTTCTGATTGCAGTAACAAATTTTTCTTCACTGCTTCATCTGTTGAAAAAATTCTTTCACTGTGAATTGTTTTGGTGTTTGAATATGGCAATGATGTAGATAATAATTCTAATTCTATTCCATCAGGTCTTATCACAGACATTTGTAATAGTGCTGATTCAGAATATTCTGATGAAAAAACATAGATGAAATCATTTGGAAAGAACTCATAATCAAAATTTACTCCAAATTTATGAGATAATAACATAATTTCTCCTTCTGAATTTGTCTGAATGTTGGGGTTTTCTAGAATTTTATGTTCTGGAATTTTTTCAGTCATGAAAATATTTACCCAAATTGGAATTGCTACCTTTGGATATGAAATCCAATTTCCTGGATTGTTCCATTCTTGAAATGTTTCTACTGGAATTGCAATAATTGCAATAATTGATGTCGCAATAAGGATTCCTAGGATTGTAATTCCTACTATTCCTATCTTGCTTTTTAGAAACTCTTGCTTGATTTCTTGTGGAGTTATACTGCTCATTATCCTGTTCTCATCCTCGGATCAAAGTATCCGTACAACAAATCTGCAATGAATATGCTAACTAGAAAGAACACCGTTAGGATGTATGTTGCTCCAATAATTACTGGTAAATCCATGACTGTAATTGCCTCAAAGTACAACCTTCCCATTCCTGGCCAATCAAATACTGCCTCTGTAATGATTGCCCCTCCTAGAGAACCTGATAAACTCAGAGCTAGAATCGTTACAATTGGAGGTGCTGCATTTTTTAATGCATGAGTATAGATTATCTTTTTTTGCTTGATTCCAATTGTTCTTTTTGCCATGATGAAATCCTCTTGCATAATTCCTACCATGAAATTTCTTACCAAATATGCCCATGAACCAAAACCAATCATTACGATTGTAATTAGTGGCAATGCCATATGATACAATAATGAACCAATGTACCCTGGGTCTGAAGAAGGAATGTCTGGTGTTGCTCTTGCAGGAAATATCTGATATGTGAATGCAAATAAAAATATCATCAACATTCCTATCCACCAAACTGGAAAACTTGAACTGATGATTGCAAAACTTGATGTGATTCTATCTATTACTGAACCCACCTTACTAGCTGATAATGCTCCTAAGAAAATTCCAATAACTGAAATAATTATTGTTGCTGTGGTGAACAGAAGAATTGTTCTGGGAAGTTTTTCAAATATTATATCTTTTACATCTGATGAACCTGCATCACTAGTAAGAAACGTAGCATGACCAAAATCTAACAATAAAATCTTGTACATTGTAAGACCAATTCTTTGGGGTGAGTACCATGGTTCATCCAATCCTAAAATTTTGGTTCTTTGTTCAATCTGACTTTGAATGAATCCTTCAAATTCTTCTACTGATGAAAAACTTTCTGCAATAGCAGGATTTTCAGTAATTTCTGAACGGACCTGAAATACTATTCCTTGTTTTAGAATGGTATCCATATTTGATCCAACCAATGAAATTGTGATTAGCAATGTAATCATTAAAACTCCAAACATTGTTGCAGCCCTTGTTGCAACATATCTTTTCATGCTCACTACCCACAAATACAAAAATCAGTTTATAATCATTTGAAAATAGCCTCAAAAACAATTTGACGAGAGTGAAACGAACTCTAGGCATAATTTGGGCAGAAAAGCAGGTCTCTCGTCAATATATTATAGTATCAAAGTTATTTAAGAATTTATGAATATCTTACTCTAAAAAATTATACTTCCATTATGTATTGGTATGATATGGTAAAAAATGGTAAAACTGGTAACAAAGATTTGTTTGATCCTGATGAATTAGTACTTACAAAAACTGAGATTTTGCAATTTTGTGACCGAGTAATAAAAAAATGGAACAAAAACCCCTCCAAAAATGCAAAAAATATCCTTGCAATGAATGCTGTTAAGACTAGTGTTTTATGGACTGATGATGACTCTCTTAAAGCAATATGGGGTGAAATTATTGCGTGGACTTTTGAACTTCTTTATGAGAATGCAATGGCACAAGATACTGAATGGACAAACATCCTAAAAAAATTAAAGAATAAAAAATAACATCTTTTTTGTATAATTATGAGTACAAACACCATTCGTAAAGCAAAAAAATTAGTTGAATCTGGTGGCGTTGTCAAATTGGAAGATGATCTTTTTCAAGTGAAATCCTCCTCTAACCCTGAGCAATCATATGTTGTAACATCTGATACTTGCGAATGTCCTGGTTTCAAAAATTTTTACAAATTTCATCATGGAAAAGGAATCAAAGCAAATTGTTCTCATTTAGAAGCAATTAGGATTTTCAAAAAAGAAAACCCTTAGAATTATTTTATTTTGGATACGTCTACTTTACCAACATATGCTTTGTTTTTTGATATGATTATTGGCCTCAAAATTAAACCAGGATGTTTTACCATTAATTTGATTATTTGAGCATCTGTTTTTTTATTATTTTCCAAGTCAAACTCTTTGTACATCTTGTCTCGTTTTCTCAATAATTCTGATGGTTTTTTTCCAGTCATTTTTATGATCTTTTTTAACTCTGATTCTGAAAATGGTTCTTTAAAGAAATCTCGTTTTTCAATATCTGCTTGCATTCTTTCAATTTCTGATATTGTCTTTTTGCAAGTGATACAAGTAGGCTTGTGAAATACCTTCAATCTGTAATTTGTTCTAAGATATGGTTAAAAATTGTTTAGAGCCTAATTTCACAAAAACTAACTCAAAGATTTTGAATCGTTTAGAAAAAATGATGCTGCTAAGCACAGCAAATTGATTTTTTGAAATCTTCAGAATTTCTTTCAAAGTTGCATTCTTTGCATACTTGCCAACTTCTTTTCTTTAGAAGAGAAAAAGATGATTCATAACAAACTGAATACATTTTTCCACCGCAACTTGGACAGGGTATTGGAATATCTATTTTCATAAGTAATTTAGGCGAATTTTGAATATAAGGAGCACGTAGAATTTATCAATCATTCTTTTCTTCAGAATTATCTTCAGATGATTCAGTTTCTTCTAATTCTTCAAGTTTCTGATCATTGAATTCTTCTAGTTTCTCTTTTGGAATTGAAAGCATTTCTAGATATGCTTGCTGAGCTTCTTCATATGTTCCACCATCTGCAATGATTTGTGCTTTTACTATTTGTGCTTGCTCAAAAATATTTTTTGTAAAGTTTAGCTGGCTTGATACAATATCTTGTATTTCCGGATTCAAACTACTAACATAGTACTCATAGTTTAACCCATCAAATATTCCATATCCTGGATTGTATTCTTCAATTGCTTGCTCTTTAAGTTCTTCTGCAATGCTTCTTTGTTCTTCCACATACAACTCATCTAAGTTTGGTTGCATTGCTTCTTTATTTTCTAAAATTAATTCTTGTAGTAATCCGTGATAATATTTGAAGAGGGTTTGTCCTATTGGGTTTTTCTCAAAATCACTTTCATGTGAACTAAGATATTTTCTTGCCTCCTCTGTGTCCAATTTTTGTTGTAATAATGAAACCTGTGATGCATCACCCTTTACTTGTACTTGTGTAGTTTCTAATCCTGTCATTCCATACCAAGTTGCAACTACATTAATTGTATAAGTTCCTGGAACTCTTTCAAAGTTTTCAAACTCTCCTCTAAAAACACCCCATGGGTCAGTGAATGCTTTTGTTGTCTCAGAACCTGTTCTAACTAGTACTTCTGCACCACGAATAGGCTTGTATGCATGGTCTACGACTTTACCCGTTACAACTAGTGTTTCACCTGATACAATTGCACCTTTCTCTACGTTGAGGTCTATGATTAATTCCCATAATTCCGCCTCTGATGTCTGCATGGCTGAAAATATCATCAAAAATGAAAATATTCCTACTAACCCTACTTTTTTGTACACTTGAAGTTGTGTTGATTTCTATTGTTAAGACAAAGTATGAAGAAAAGTTTGCTAATTTTCAATTTTATTTGATTAATTTTGACCATTTTGTGCTTGAGATGATAGTTTAATTCCAGACTATTCTTAAACCCCCAAATTCATCTAATCTTGAATTATGGATTTAGAAAAATTCCAAAACGATGTAAATCATATGACTGAGAAACTATCCACGAATCTACGCGAAAAAGACCTTCCAAAACTAAACTATGTTAGACAACAACTAATTGAAATGTATCAAAAAAACTTGGTAAAAATCAACCATTCTATTCTGGAGTTAATTTGTGCTAATAATTTAATTTCCAGAGGTTATGCTGTTGAAGTAGAAAAAGATATTTCTGAAATTCTAGTTTGTGATCTTTTTGCCAAGAAAGGTGGTGGCAATACAATTATTGAAATTGAAACAGGTTTTACTCCGCCTGAACATGCAATGGATACTATAGATTATTTTACTGCAAGAATAATGAGCAAGATTGCAAGGTATAGTCAACACTGTACAAAATTTTCTCTAGCTAGTCCTGCAACTGGAATTTTACCTATTCCCAAAATCTTCTTACTTCCTCCAAATGCTCGAAAAAAAGAGGATGTTCAAAAAGTCAAGGATCTTTGTGATAGATATTACAAAAACCCACCAATAGAATATGATGACATCTTAAATGCACACCTTCACTCTGTTTATTTGATAAACATTGATGGTGGATTTGTAAAAGAATTAGATCCGCAGGGATATGTGGATTTAACTAATGATCTACTTAGCAGAAGTGAAATAGAATATTAGGTTCAAAACCAAGAAAAAATTCAAATTCATCTACTGAAATATCTATAATAAGATGATCTGTGCTGCTTGTGAAACTAGAAAACATTTTGAATGCATTGACTGTATGAATAATCACAAAACCTATCTATGTTCATGTGATTGCCATGATGAAAATACTGAACCTCACCCAATAGGAAATTCTCATTAAAAATTAATCTTTAAATTTTCTTTCAATTTCCTGAGCCATCATTTCTAACCTATCTGTATCCCCGAATTTTCTGTAGGTCAATTTTTCAAGAGTCTTAATTATGCTGATTGCAGCACGATATTGAGGTATTTCGGGTTCATTTAATTCTCCATACATACCAATTCCCTGAATTTCATTCTTTTTTGCAAATCCCAAGATTAATCCATTAAAACCTGTAATAATTGATTTTTGTGGAGTAATATCTACTCCTAACCCTTCCATCTGCTTTGTCAACTCTCTAGATGTTGTAGTGATGTATGTCTTTGGATTATTCATGAATTGTCTGTTAGTGTGAAATCCTCCAAGTGTGTAAATGAATTTAGCAGAATATTTCTTTGCAACATCAATGACGTCTTGACATAATGCATTTAATTCGCTGGTACTTTGTGGTTGTCCTTTGCCTCCTCCGAAAATAATTAAATCATCTGTGTATTTGTACTCCCAACTTTCATCTGGAAGGTCAATGTATCCTCCTCTGTCTACAACATATGTTGGGAATGGTGTTTTTGAAATTCTAAATGTTTTAGTTCTTAATGATTCATTGATAAAATTAATTACAATACTTCCAACATTTCCCATGTCTTGCATTGCTGCAATGATGATGGGTTTCTCAACATCAGGTTCTTGTTCTTGTTGGAAATCCATGTTTCGTTACAATTTTCATCAATTTTAAACATATGCTGATTTGTCAATTTGTTATTTTGAGCCTGTATTCGAAAATGTGATTTTTTCTAGAATGTAAAAACACTATCATATTTTAACTCTTGGAGATTTTTGTTTCTTTTTTTACTGATCGAGAAAAACATGAAGATTCATAAGGCAAAAAAACTTTCTATCGACAAATTATGGAAACATCCATGGAAAACATTGGAACATTAGAGCATGTTCAAGACAAATACTCTAAAAACTGGTGCTGGAAGATTACTGGTGAGCGTGCTGTGAGCATGATCTCTAGATTGGTTCCTAAGGCCTGGTATGGTGAAACTGTAAACGAAGTCATTGTTGATGATACCTCTGAAAATGTAAAACAAATCAAATTGATCCTTGATAGATACCCTCTAGAAATTTTATCAAAAACGACTTGGCAGAGAAAAATTGTAAAGACATATGCTCCAAAACCTACTTTGCCTCCTGTCAAGCATAAGCTAAAACGAGCAAAAACTGGAGACCAATTTAGAGGAAAATTACTAAACTTCCAAAAAGAGGGATTGGATTTCTTGATGAAATCATCTGGTAATGCATTACTAGCTGATGAAATGGGTCTTGGAAAAACTGTACAAACATTGTCTTATGTTGCAACTGAAAAACAAACATTTCCAGTCTTAGTTGTTGCACCTTTGGTAACACTCAACAATTGGGAACGTGAAATTGAAAAATTCCTTAAGAAAAAAAGTAGAAATGGAAGATTAATTGAATCTGAATCTCCTAGTGTCACATTAATCAGAACTGGAAAGAAAAAAGAACTCCCCAAAACTGACATTTATGTGATAAATTATGAATTACTCTTCAAAAGATATGATGATTTGGCAAAGGTTGGAATCAAAACTGTTGTGTGTGATGAAGTCCATAACTTAAGATCTAAAACAACTCAAAAATACAAATCAATAAAAAAATTAGCTGCATTACCATCTGTATCTTACAGAATCGGTCTATCTGGAACTCCTATTTACAATCGCGGGTCTGAAATTTGGCCAATTATTGATATTCTAAAACCTGGATTGCTTGGAAGCTTTAAGGAATTCTGTGAATACTTTTGTTATGTAAATGAAAAAGGCAAGGCCATTGTTTTGGAAAATAAACGTGCATCCTTAAGAAACAATTTACAAAATCATGTAATGCTTAGACGAAAGAAATCTGACGTTTTAAAAGAACTCAAAGATAAAGTACGTTACAAAGAAGTTATTGCAGCTGACACTGATTACTATGTTGAGGAATTAGATAAAATCTGGAAACGTTTGGAAGAAGAACAAAAAACTGCTGATTCTGAATTTTCAAAATCTGCCTCTTATCATAGAGCAATTCAAAGCGAAAGACAAATTGCAGGCTTGGCAAAACTTCCACATGTTATCAATTTTGTAAAAAATATCATGGAAATTGAAGAAAGTGTTGTAGTCTTTTGTCACCACAAAGTAATTCACAAATTACTTCATGAAAGTCTTCAAGAGTTTGCACCCGTATCTATCATTGGAGGACAATCTGATACAATAAGACAAGATCAAATAGACAAATTCCAAAAAGGTGAATCAAAATTAATGATTGCAGGAATTCGTGCAGGAAATGTCGGAATCAACTTGACTAAAGCAAAATATGTTATTTTTGCAGAACTTGATTGGAGTCCTGCTATTCATAGACAAGCTGAAGATAGATTGCATAGAATTGGACAAAAAAATACTGTATTTGCATATTATTTGATTGGTAATGGTACCCTTGATGATCATGTGGCAAATGTCTTGGTAGACAAAAGTTATGAAATTGATGAAATCATGGATGAAAGTGTTGAGAACTTTGAAAATAAGGACAAGGCAGAATTGATTCTTGCTCAAATTCAAGACAAAATACGTTCAAAATAACTAAACATTCAGTTTTGTTTTGAGTTTTGATAATTTTTCAATGATCGAAGTTTTCTTTTCAATTTCCATTTGAGAATCTTGTATTTCTTTTACTATTTCATCAATCAAACTAAGAATTTCAATTTCAGGCTTTATTTCTCCAAATTTTATTTTGTCAAATCCTTCTGTCTCTGTTTTGTCAATTTCTTCTATTCCCTCAGGTAATATTTCATAGACCTTGATGATCTTTTCATCTTGTCTCTGGGGTGACATTAGAACAAACTGATTTTGTCTTAATTTTTCTACTTCTTGAAGAATTTCAGTCTCTGGAATTTGTAGTATATCTATAATTTGTTCCATACTACACGATTTTATCTGAAGTAATCGTAACACTTTGGCCCAAACTGGAATATTATCTCCCCAAAGAATCTCTTTAGCAACTGGAGTTATTGAAAATGAACCGTTGCTATTTAGTGAAATAAATTTTCTATCCTTTAATGATCCTAATGTGTCTAGAATTTTTCCTACTCCTAGTCTTTTTAGTTCTGAATTTTCAAGATGTGTTTCATCAAATGTTCCATTTTCTTTAACTGCTAAATGCAAAATTTCTAAATCAATTGTTCCTAGTTTTCTCATATTTTTTTTGCCCTTTCAACTCTTATCATCTTTTCTACTTTGAAATCCCTCTTTCAATTTGTTGTAACATTATTTTTACACTTTTTAGATTTGAATAATTAGTTTTAACCCATTCTTGATAATCCTCAACTGAACCTATTTTGAAATTAGAATTGGTAATTTGGTTTGCTAAAAACCACAATTCTCTATATGAAAAAATGATTTTTCCAACAAGTAGTTCTTGCCTGCTAAGAAATACCTGCATTATACTCTTTGACTCTTTATCATATTCGTGGTCTTTTGGAATAATCTTTGTAAATTCTGATTTTAATTCATGAAATCGTTTAAACACTCGGTTACTATTTTTTCTCATTTTTCTTATTTTTTCATCGTAATTTTCCAAAAACTCCTTTGCCCACTTTTTGGCTTCATTCTTATTTGAAAAATCAATTGTTGCAGTTCTATCTATTTCATCAATTACTTCTGAAATGACCTCTAAATGCCATTTGAAGAATTGTTGCAGTTCTTCTTTTTTCTCTATTTCATTTGATATCCATTCAAAAAATGACATTGCCCTTTCATCATTTGAAAAAATTTCTGTAATAACCGGATGAACCAATACTTGGAACCCTTTCATTTTGAATAAAAACTTGATTCTTTCTTGAGGATTATATGTGGATTATAGATATTTTTTTCATGGTTCAGTATGAACTTCCTAGATTGCCTTATGGGTATGATGAATTGGAACCATACATTGATGCTGAAACAATGAAAATTCATCACCAAAAACATCATCAATCATATGTTGATGGATTAAACAAATCTCTTGAAGATGTGGGAAGTGCGTTTCATCCTCAATACATTACATCTATTCTCTCTGATCTAAAAGCCATTCCTGAATCTGGTAGAAGTAAAATCAATTTTTTTGGTGGAGGTTTTGAGAATCATAGATTATTTTGGGAAATCATGACCCCTAATGGTGATGGTTCACCCGGTGGAAAGATTGAAGATGCAATTGATGTCTATTTTGATAATTTTGATAATTTCAAACAAATTTTTTCAGAAACTGCAATTGGAATTCAAGGTAGTGGATGGTGTTGGTTAGTTTTTAACTCTACATACAACAGAATTGAAATTCTTTCTACTGAAAATCAAACTAGTCCTTGGACTTTACAAAAAATACCTTTGTTAGGATTGGATGTTTGGGAACATGCTTACTATCTAAAATATCAAAACCGTAGACCTGATTATGTTAAGGATTGGTGGAATCTTGTAAATTGGGATTATGTGGAAAACCGCTTTTCAGAACTTGCAGGATAATGTCTGATTTGGACAAATTCTTTTAAACAAAAATCCGACTTTTTATTCAATGAACAAGAGTCTAAGATACATTGCATTACTTGCAATTCTCCCCTTGTTTACAGTAGGAATAACCACTGGTTCATTCACAGATGCTGAAGCCTTGAAAGGTAAGGGTGTTGGTTCTTCAAAATATGGTTCTAGCACTGATGTTTGTGGATTGCAACTATGTTCTGAAATCTCAGGTGGTAAAGCCGCATGGATGGCAGAGCAAGGAAAATTCAAATCTGTAATTCCAGTAAGTGAGTCTTCTGAAAAAATGGAAGAAAAACCCATGATGGAAGAAATCACTGAAGAAGACTTGGGGTCTGTACTCAGATTATCAAGAGCAAACGTTCCAGCTATAATCCCAATGCATCAAGGTTTCTATGATGGTGGAGATGTTTACTATATCATCACTGATTCAAGTGACCCTACTCATGCAGATTTGATTACAAATAATCAAGGTTGGAAAGTTGAACTTGCGCCATTGCTAAAGAATGCACCTGATGAAGCACTTTCAAAAACTTACATGTTCACTAATGGTATTGAAGGTGACGGTGTACATGGTTTCCAAGGAGAAGTTTTTACTAGTACTCCGGCACAACCCGATGTATACAGTGCATTAACATCTCATGTTCATGTAACATGGAATGAAGGTTCTACTCCAAGAATTTTAAATTCTGATGCAATGGTAATCGAAGCTGCTGATAATGGTGAAATCACATTAACATCTGTTGATGTAGTTTTGAATATGCCTCAGATTGTTTGGCCTGATGGGCAAATGATGGTAAAGGAAAACAAAACTTTGACTGATGACACACCTTATGGTGGCGGACAAGTTCTTGATATTGATACAGAAGAGATGAATGTAACTTTCATAGCTCATCGTGGTTGGGGTCCTGATGGTAGAACCATCTATTACATTGTAACAGATGCTACACCAAGCGGTCCTGCAGGTATGATGGGGATTGTTAGTTCACCAACATCTGCAAGTTTAATTGCAAATTCAGCTGCTGTTGATCTATTTCAATTCAAGAACGGCTTAACTGGTACTGGTCCACTAGGATTCCAACCAGGTATTGCTGCAGGAGCTCCTGGTAATGAAAACTATTCCCCTATGTGGAGAATTTTCATGACAAGCTGGGATAGTCCAGAAAATGCACAATTGCTAGAAACCATTGATGATTTGAATGCATACAGAGAAGCTGGTTTGATCGATATTGGCATTGCACGTCCAATGGATAGTGATCATATTGTAAACTGTCCATTTATTGACCCATTCCAATAAGATCTTCTTTCCTTTTTTTACATTTGTTTAATTAAATTAAAAAATTCTAACAAATTTTCAGAGAATCAACTATACTACTTATTTCCAATTATGTGAGTAATGATGTATGAGTATTGCAGGAATGTATATGCTAAACAACCCAGAATACCAAGAAGAAAAAATCCAACAAGCTTTAGACATGTTGTACATTGATAGGAAAAATGAATTCAGAGAACTATCTCAAGTGTTGCTGACTGAAAAAGCTCTAAAGGCAATGCCTAATTGGAAAGAATTTGTTTTGAACTTTAGTTTGGATGTTGAAGAGGCTTTTAAGACTTGGTCAGGACAAAATCCATTACAATCAAGTTCCCCTCAGAAAGCATTAACCATTCTAAGACAACTTGGACATGATAAAACATCCATGAATCAACTTGTTCATTTACTTAACCTGTCATACAGTATGTCTCTAGAATTCAAAGAGATCTATAGACGTCTAAAGTGATCTCTCTTCTTTTTCCTAAAACATAAAATGGAACAAATTTTTCCATAATTTTGTATGGATTTCATGCTTGAAGAAGAATTAATTGATTTGATGACTTTTTGTCTACAAAACCCTGATTCATCTGAAATTCCAGAAAAACATACAAGAATTAGTGAAATTGGTCGTGAATTATATGATGATGGGGGTGTTGATGCTTTAGAAAATTTCTTTTTTGTATTAAAAAATAGGATTACTGAAGAAATAGAAAAAGATCCATCCCCAATGCGTTCGCTATGGAATGGCCTTACTGACGAATGGCAGTATTAAATTCCTAATTAGAAATTTATCCTCTACCAATTCTAAAAATGGCTGTACTGCATGTTGGGCATGTGCCTTTGATTGCAGGTTTACCATTTTTCATTGTGTATGGTTTAGCGCCACCGATTTCTCGTTTGTCTCGGCACTTTACGCAATATCCTATTGTCATATGTTCACTAGGCTCAAGGTTCTATTAGCAAGAACTTGTTGAACTTTTTTCACTAATAGGCAAACCCCCGATCTCAATTATTGTGTTTTAGAATCATTTTTTTCGTATTGGGTATATTTTTAGTTAAATCAAGAACAAATTGTACGTGTTTTTTAAATAATTGTAAATTTTGTTTTGATTTTTTGTCTTGTTTTATTTTTGATAATGATCTATTTTTGTATTAAATGAAATCAACATAATACATTTTTGAAAATTATTTTCAAAAATATTTCTGAATTTTTTACATTGTGTTATTTGTGTAATGATTTAGTATTCATAAATCAAAATTAGAACTTTTCAAAATTCTTGATCACTGTAGTTTTTTCACTGATTATTTTTCCTGGATTTAATATGTTGTTGGGATCAAATATTTTTTTTATTTCTCTGAATGTTTGGTAATTTATTTTTCCATATTGTTTCTTGATAAATTCTGAACGTGCTAAACCATCCCCATGTTCCGCAGTTATCGTTCCATTCATTTTAATAATTTCATCAAAATACTGTTTTGCAATATTTTTGACTAGTGTTAGATTCTTTCTTTTTCCAATTAATCTTACATGCAGATTACCATTTCCTATGTGTCCATAAATTACAGATTTTGTTTTGAATTTTTTATTGATCTTTTCTAGCATTTTGAAAAAATCTGGTAATTTTTCTATGGGTACAGCAGCATCTTCAATAACATGTGGAATTCTATTCTCTTTTTTTATACTTCTTAGGCTGTAAAATAGCGATGAATCACGGTATTTCCACCATTTGAAAATATCCTGCTTTTTTGTTAACTTTTTGATAATTTTTCCTGAAATTCTTATTTTGAATTGCTTTTCATTTTGATTGATTTTTTCATCATATTCAACAAAAAGTAAACATTTTGTATCTTTTTGAAATTTATGATTGATTTGTTGTAGTGTTATTTTATCAACAAACTCTATTGCAGAAGGATTTGTTTTGTTTATTGATATGCAATCACTAATTGCATTTGTAATTGAATTATACTCTACAACGAAAAGAATTCTTTTCTTTGGGATGTTTTTTATTTTTAATTTTACTGATGTTATGATTCCTAATGTCCCTTCAGACCCTACAATAATTTTATGACTATCTTTTGCTGTAGTAATTTTATCAATTCTATACCCTGATGAATTTTTTGAAACATTGGGTATATTTTTTTCATCAATTTTCATTTTCTTTTGAATTTTCTTAGATGTTTTTTCATCTTTTGGTAGAATGATTTTTTTACCATTTCCATCAATTAATGTAATTTCTAAAACATTGTCAATCATACTCCCATACTTTAAACTTCTACTTCCACTAGAATTATTTCCGAGCATTCCTCCAATTGAACAAAATGATCCTACTGAAGGATTTGGAGGAAAGAATTTCTTATTATTTTCTAATTTCTTATCTAATTTTCCTTTTACTACTCCTGTTTGAACTACTGCATGATTTTTACTTATTTTGATTCTATCAAAATTTTTCATATCTAAAATGATACCGTTGTTTAATGCACCCCCAACTAACCCTGTGCCTGCACCACGCACGGTAACATTTGTTTTAAATTTATTTGCAATTTTGATTGTGTTAATTACATCCTTTTCATTTTTTGGAATTATAATTATTTTTGGAATAATTTGATACGAACTTGCATCAACTGAGTAAAAATCTCTGAATTCTTTTTCTGAATGAACTTTTCCTTTGATTCTTCTTGTAAGTTCTGATTCTAATGAATTCATTTAATGAATCTAAATCTTGATTCGATAATAATCCCATCGTTCAGGGTCAAATTGAACTACAAACTCTGCTTGTTCTTTTTCAATTCTAGCATTAATTACATCTCTTAGTGCAAAACTTGTAAGATACTTGAATTTTTTAGAATGTGCTTGCATTACAAACATGTGGCGCATTTCACTACCTCCTTTTAGTCCCCAATATCCCATTTTTACTGCAATCGGTTCTAGGAATACAGTATTTCCTAAGCCATAGTTTTCATCTCTAATTTCTTCCCTTAGATTATAATTTTCTAATGAACCTCCTTTTGCATATCCTACAATCTCTCCGTCTTTACCGTTAAGTCTCAACGTGGTGATGATTGTGTCTGGATCTTTAACTGATTTTTCAAAATTATTTAAGAACTGTAATGGTCTTGGTAACTCTAATAGAATGTCCTGTAATGAATTGATAAATTCTGGTTCCTCTCTTGTTGACATGCATTCGATGGTTGGAACTAACCTGAGATTTTTGTATGCACAATCTGCTTGAATTGTAATTTCTTGCTGTCTAATTCTCATAAATGATAAAACTGTGTCAAAAAAGTTCTTTCGCATCTCATTTGAGAGTACTTTGAGAACTGGTTTTACCATCTCTGTTTCTTTATTTAGTAATTCCTCAAAATATGCTACTGCACTTCTGACAATTAATGATGGTCTCCATGCAAGTGCATGTGCATTCATTTTTGCCATCTCCATGGCCTTTGAGAAATCTCCTAATGCATATCCACTAACTCTATCAACTACCGTAAGATACCACCCAATATCCATTACATGTTTTTGATATTCTAAGTTATTTCTTGTTAGTTCTGAATTATGAAAACATTGTTTGATTTGTTCTTCTGCATTTTTTTTTAATTCTCCCATCCAAGGATATGTTGTTCTTAAAATCAATACTTTGATAATTTCTAAATCAATATTTGCTGCTTTAATTAACTGACTGAGTTTTCTATCTGTTGAAATAAATTTTAATACACTTTGTTCGTGTGGCTTATCTACACTTTTTTCTGGATCAAAATCATGGAACAACGCTGCAACATATAGATATTTGATATCTTCAGGAGTAAATTTTATTTTTTCTTGTTTTGAAACTAATAATGAAAAATATGTCACTTCTAGTTCGTGGTTAATATTGTGATATCCATAATAATCACGTCCTAACCCTCTACTCTCAAACAAATCAATAGTGTAATCTAACATTTCAACATAACAATCTGCATCTAATCCATTTTCTATAAGCAAATCCAAAATGTTATTTCTCATAACCTGAGTATTTGCAAATATTTGCATAACCAAACGATCATTCTCTTCTTTTTAAAGTTGATCTGAAAATAGAGTACTTGTTTTCTTTTGTAGAAAGATTCAATAGAATTATGACTTTTTTGTTTTTAAATGACTGTGGATGAAAATTTGTTAAAATCTCTAATTGATTTTACAGAGTCCGGCTCATTAGAATTTGTACTTCATCTAAAAAACAATTCATATCCTTTAACCCATGTTCAAGTAACCTATTCTTCTATTCCTGTGAATGAACCAACTACTCGTGGAGGTGTTTATTTCTCAGAAAAATTTGCATACAAAATGAAAGGCATCATAAAAGACCTCTCTGTAGTTCCATTACTTACAAAGAAGATGCTTGGCCCAAATACCGAGTTTGGTGAGCTAAAAATCAAAACAACAATGGATGTTGACGGAAATCAAAAAAACTTAGAAATTTTTACCAATCTTACAAATAGTGTTCAAACACCTGATTCTATAGAACTTAGTATGATTATTGTAAAACTAGAATCTGTTTAATCTACAAAATATTTATCGTATCTCTCTCTACTATCTTTATCTGATAGGACCTCATATGCTTTGTTTAGTTTTGACATTTCTTCTTCAGAATCTTCTTTTGTTCTATCTGGATGTGTTTTTTTAGCAAGTTCTCTAAAACTTTTCTTTATTTCTCCTTGTGTTGCATCTCTTGAAACACCTAGTACCTCATAGTAATTTGGCAATTCATCGTTTCGTGCAGCATCTCTGAACTCTTTGTCTTTAACAGTATTTCTTCTAGTCCCAATTTCCTCATAGTCATCGCCCCAATCAGAATGATACTTTTCATTTGTCTTGTCTTTTTTTGATTCTAATTCTTCTTTATCATAAGTAGTTTTTCTTCTAAGAATGACGTCTCTTGCTAAAAATAAAAACAAACCAATTACTGCTACTGCAAAACCTCCAAAAATAATAATTTTATCTTCATCTGATACCTCTAACTCCATGTCTAGTTCTTTTTCTTGTCCGTAAGATGGCTGAACTAACAATAACACTAGTGAAATTAGAAAAATACTTGCAATCTTCAATGTTTTTCCCTATGCTAATCTAAAATCTTCTTTTGCTGTATTTAATACTACATGTGTAATTGTGTTTTCAACATTGGGAATGGAAGCCAATTCTTTGACAAATTTACTCAATTCGTTTCTTTCTTTGAATTTTGCAATAATTACCGTATCCGTTGAACCTGTAATGTCATAAACTCCACAAACATTCTCAAATTTTGATATTTCTTCTTCAACGTCTACAACTTTGTCATTTTTTGCGATGATTTCAATTATTGCAGTTAATGAATAACCTAATTTTTCATGATCAATTATTGCAGAATATCCTTTGATGATCTTCTCTTTTTCCATTTTTTTGATTCTTGATAGAACTGTTACTGTAGACATTCCTAGTTTTAGTGCGAGTTGTCTTGCTGATAGTCTGGCATCTACCATCAAGTTTCTGAGAATCTTCTCATCTGTCTTGTCTAAATTCACATATTCTGTGCAGAAAAAATTTATTTAAATTTTCAGTAAATTACTGTAAATCTGTTTAATTTGCCAGGCTCACATTCTTCTCAAATCTTTCAAATTTAATACAAATACCAAATCACACTATTTATGGAAAAAATCCAGAAACTTGTATCTCAAGGAAAAATCCTCTTAGAAGATGGAAAATTTGATGATGCTCTGGGTTTTTTTGAACAAGCACTTTTGTTGAATCAAGATGATCCTGATTTGTGGAATTACAAGGGTATAACATTAAGAAGTCTTGGTAGATATGAAGAAGCCATGGATTGCTTTAACAAATCTCTGAAAATCGATCCTCGTGACAGACATTCTTCTTAATTCAGTATTGACAAATAGTGAATCTATATTATTAACAAAATATTATCTGATATATTGAATAACATAGATCGGATGTTAGCCGAAGCCTATGAATGCATCGAAGATGGTGATTTTCATGATGCTCTTAGTCTTTATGATCTTGTACTAAAACATGAGCCCTCAAACATAAGTGCCCTAATTGACAAAGGTGTAACTCTACAAAATATGGGTAAACTGAAACTTGCCATACGATCTTACAACAAAGCATTACTTGTATCTCCTCAAAACATTGATGCATTGTTAAACAAAGGAACTGCATTACATTCTAGTCAAAATTATACTAAAGCAATGGAATGCTATGATGCAGTTTTGAAAATTGATAAAAAATGTGCTATGGCATTGGCATACAAGGGATTATCTCTTGGTGAAAGTGGAAAATTACAAGACGCACTAAAACATTTCAAAAAAGCGTTATCTATTGACAAAGAATTTGATTTGGCAAGTATTTCAAAAGATATTGCCCAAGATTTACTAAAATCAATTAACGATACTAAAATCAAAACACAGTGACATCGCCTGGTGCAGGTTCTCGATTCATATCTTTTTCATGTTCTTCAAAAAATTCTTTGTGTTTTGAATTTTGGTGTTCTCTGAGATCTTCTAAATTTTCAAATCCTTCATGACACAGATAGCATTTAGGCTTGTGTTCATCTACTAAAGGAAGCACCATTATTCTGGTATTCTCATTTACCTACTTATTTCTTGAGCCTAACTAAGGAATATATCATCATCCAGTGGGTTTATGGTATGTTAGAGCAACTAGTAGGGGATTCTCAGGCACTAGATCGCGCAATAGCAGGGGAAGATTTGTCCTACAATGATGGCCTGGAATTGATGAATTATGATAATTTGCATTTACTTGGAGCGGTTGCTGATGCCCGACGAAAAGAACTAGTTGGTGATACTGTAACTTTTGCAGCATCTTACTACATGAATTACACAAATGTTTGTGCTGCAAGTTGTCAAATGTGTGCATTTTACCGTAAAGATGGTGCAGAAGATGCTTACACTCTAACCCCACAAGAAATTGAACAACGAGTTGGAATTGCAAAACAGATGGGTGCAACAGAAGTACACATTGTTGGTGGATTTCATCCAAAACTCCCACTAGAATATTATGAAGACATGATGAGAACAATAAAGAAACATCATCCACAACTAAACATCAAAGCTTTAACTGCTGCAGAAATTTTCTATTTATCAAAACTTACAAAAAATTCTACAAAGGAAATTTTATCTCGTCTAAAAGATGCAGGACTTGATTCGATGCCAGGTGGTGGTGCTGAATTGTTCCATCCTGAAATTAGAAAAGAAATTGTTAGAGGAAAATGTACTGGACAAGAATGGTTAGATGTAATCGAAGAAGCACATAACATGGGAATTAAAAGTAATGTAACTATGCTTTATGGCCATATAGAAAAACCTGAACATATTGTTGATCATTTAATTAAAATTCGTGATTTGCAAAAGAAAACAAATGGATTCATTACACTTATTCCTCTGAAATTTAGTTTGGAGAATACTGAACTAGAACAAAAACATCTGGTAAACAATGAGTGTTCATCTGTTTATGACTTGAGAGTAATTGCACTTTCTAGACTCATGCTTGCAAATTATCTAAACAATATCTCTGTCTATTGGGTAGCATATGGCAAAAAACTTGCTCAAGTTGCATTATCTAATGGAGGAAGTGACCTTGTAGGCACTGCATTCTCTGAAGAAATTTACCGTGCTGCCGGAAAAGCAACCAATTCTTCAGTTGATGAACTTGCAACTATGGTAAAAGAGATTGGTCGTACTCCTGCACAACGAAATACTCATTTTGGAATTTTAAAGAATTTCTAGTTTAGATGTTTTTTAATAGATTCTAACTTTTCTTTTCCACTCTGTTGTTTATCTTTCCTTGAATCAATCTTGATCACTACTTCAACTCTGTCAATTCCTAGATTGTGAACTGTTTCAGTCATCTGTTTTGTGGCTTTATTGATTACATCCATATCTCCTGACTCTAAAATAGTCCCCATTGGATTAATCTCGTATTTGAGATTCTCTATACTATGGATTGATTCTATTGCTTTTGCAATGTAGAAACTTGCACTGGTAGTCTTTGTTGCCATTGGATAAACACTAATTTCAGCATGAATCATTTCTTTTCTCTTATTGTATGAGATAAAAAAAGCTTGAACTATTCTGCAGGCTTTTTCTCTGTTCTTTTGGCACTACCCTTTCTACGCCGCGCACCAAAACTTATCAAAACAAGCAAAAATCCCACACCAATTAACAACCCATACAGTAACTGTAATGCTTGATTTTCATCTTCAGCTACCATCAAATCAATAATTTCTTCATCAGTCATTCCTGCATAACCTGTTGGACCTTCGCCTATTGACACTCCGATCATCACGCCAACAATAATCATTGCAACTCCTCCTCCAAAAATTTTCTTATCGATTAGTACCAACTGAATACTATTTTGAATCTATCATATATTAGGAAATTGGATATTTTCATCCTTTTACTGTTCTTCTAGGTGTAACTTGAGAGATATTGTTCCCTGATTTCCTGAATTAATTATTAGCATTCCTGCTGAATCTGCTACTTTGCAGGCTCCCTTCAGATATGATTTCTCTACTCCTAGGCAGTTAATGTCTGAATAGTAATCAAATGTCATTCCAGAATCAACTTTGTACTTTTCATCTATTGATGGAACAAAGAAAATATCCGCATTTTTTGAATCACTTACTTGCACGTTGTATCTGTAAACAGGATCTGCACTAAATGAACAACCCTTTATGAAAACAGATTCGTCTTGTGGAATTGTGATTGATTGCTCAATTGGTGCAAACTTTGCATCTTGAATCATCGGATACATGATGTTTGATTTACTTATTGCATGACCTAATCCTACAGTGTGGCCTAATTCATGAATCAAAATATTCTTTATAGATTCTGAACTATATGGCTTCCATTTTCCATCACAATCACTACTTCCTAGTCCGATTGAAACATTTGTTTGTCCTACAACATACCCATCGTATCCATTTCTCAATTCTCTTTCCCAATTAATTGAAGTTATTCCAAATGCTGGTGCGTCCACAACTTCAAATTTTATATTTGCAGTACTGTGCCAATACTCCAAAGCCTCATCTACTTCTACTGATAGGTCTTTTGACCATGAAGGACTGTTTTCAATAAAAATTGAATATGTTTTTGAATTATCAACACGTGCTACCCAATCACTTGGTAGTGTTTTTTCTGGATTTGCATTGTTGTATATCACAACACCTTGACCATCATTTATTTTCTCATAATCTGCATTTTGAATTCCTGTAAGTGAATTCTCCCCCTTCTTTAACAAGTTTAACAAAACCCTATACTCTTCGTTTTCAGCACGAAGTACTTCTATCTCTTCATCATTAACTAGATTCTTTGCTTTTAGATAGTTTAATTCAACAAATAATGCATCATTTTCTTTTCCAATGTCATTTGACATTATTTTTGTTGGCTCATTTACTGGAACTTGTGCCTGAATCTGTGCATATTGCGCATCTTTTTGCTCTTGAATCTGCTTTAGACTTTCAATTTGTTCGTGTTTTTGTCTTATTTCTGATTCCAACAATTCAACTTGTTTTCTCATCTCTTTATTTTCAGATTCAATTTCTGATATTGTAATTAACCCATCTGTGTTTTCGTTTGTGATTACATTCACTTTATTTTCTAGTGATCTATTTTCTTCCTTTAGCTTGTCTATTGTATTTTGATACATCTTGTTTTCCTTTGCCAATAATTTTATCATTTCATCGCTTTCATCATTTGCAGTGTTAAATGAATTCAATGAATCTTTTTGAGATTCACTAGTGCTTTTCAAATATGTAATTTCATTTCTATATTGAGAATTTTCTTCTTCAAATAGACTTAGTTGTTTTTGATAACTAATGATCTTTGAGTTTAATGAATTGATTAGTTCATCAGATTCATCAATTTCTACTTTCATCATAGTAATGCTTTCTTGATGAGTGATCTTTTCATTTTGTAGTTGTCTTACAAGTGATTCGTATTCAGAAATATCTTGATCATTTACTTGTATCATGTCATTTCTGAGTAATTGGTTTTCTTCTTCTAGAATTTGAATGGTATTTTCATACTTGTTTACTTTGGAATTTAACTCGTTTACTAGTTGATTTAGTTTGTCAAATTCACTTTTCATTGAAATTAATGATGTGTTTTTTTCCGTGTTTAGGTTTTCTAACTCAAGTATTATTCCCTTGTATTGTTTATTTTCATCTTCTAATTCTTGTACTATTTTTTGGAATTCTGATAATCTAGAGTTTAATACTGTAGTAAATTCATTTGATTCTTCTGCCTCATTCATTATTCCCATCAAAGTCTTTCTTTGTTCAATATTTACTGATTCTAATTCAGAAATTTTATTTTCATATTCTGTATTTTGTATTCCTAGTTGATTGATTCTGTTTTGATATTGAGATTTTTCATCTTCTAGTACACCTATTTTACTTTCATAGTCTTGAATTTGTGTGCTAAATCCTTCTATTGTCATTTTGGCGTTTACAAGTTCAGTAGTTATTGTTACTAGTTCTGATTTTTGTTCTTGATTTAGATTTTCTAATTGATTAATTGCATTAATGTAACCTGTATTCTGATTTTTTAAATGTGTTAGATCTTCGTCTGTTTGTGTTTTCTCTCCGCTAATTTGTTGTATTGTTTCATCAAATGTTTTTATTTTATTTTCATACTCAATCATTTTTTGTTTTTGAATAAAGTTATTATTTTTCAATTGAGTAATGAGTGATTCATACGATTCTTTGTCTTGAATTAGTTCATTTGCACTAATCCTGTTTTCTTGATTTTTTTCTTTTAGAATTGCTATTAATTGTTGTTTATTCTCATTTTCAATTTTTAGTAATTCTATGTTGTCTTTATAGGAATTTTTTTTCTCATCTAATTTTGTTATTTGATTTTGTAATTTCTTGTTTTCAATTTTTAAATTGTTTAGTTCTTCAACTACCTCTGATTTTACCTGAACTAATCCTTCTTGTTCCATGTCTCCTGAAACATTTAATTCAGTATTTTGAAAGTTTGCTACCCACGCATCAATGTTTGTAGCCATTCTTTTGTTAGTATCTCGTAATCTATCTACTTCTTTTTTCAATGATTGATATTCATCAAAAATTGATGACATTGATGTTGGGAATTGTTCTGATTTGTTTAGTTCTTGACTCTTGAGTAGTATTCTATATTCTTCATTCTCAGTTCGCAATTCTTTTACTTCTTGTTGAAAGACTTCTGCTTTTGCCTTTAGATAATCTACATCTCTTTTCAATTCTTTATCTGTAGTTGATGAAATTTCCACAATTCCTTTTTGAGATAGATAGTCAACTGCTCTTACAAATTCTTCATTTGAAATTTCCCCTTCTAACCATAATTGCAAAGTCCTTTTTACCCAATCAGGAACTTCTTCTGCCTCAACATTTGCATGAGTTATTCCTGAAAGTGGAATAGTTCCTACGAGTACCAATAATACTAGTAACGCTATTTGCACCAATGCCCCTCAAATCTGGTATGATGTTATGATTTAAAAACTGGATCGTTTGTAATTTAATAATCTGACAACAGTTATGAGTAAAATTTTCTAAAATCCTTCTGGTGGTTTTTGCACAAATACATTGCAAACAAGTGCATCTGTTTTTTTATCTCTGTATTGTACATTACATGAAACAAATTTCCCTTTTAGTGCTCTTTCCAAATCTTCTTTTGTTTTTTCTTCGTATTGTGGTTGATCAGGATCATCAATCTTACTCATGATTATTTTTTCAACTTTACCATATTCCTCTTGATTGTCTTTCCTAGTGTGACTAATCAATAATTCAAAAGCATTGTTTGTGAGAATGTTGATGACTGCACCACCAATACCGTCTCCCATGATTGTTTTTTATTTTTGTTCTATAATTACTTGATGGCTATACTCAGCTCAAAGTCTGGTACAAGATCTTTTTCTTTTGCCATCTCAAACAGTTTTCTGATGGATTCCTCGCCAGAATCCCCCATGTTGACAGTTACTTTGTTTACATACATTTTAACAAATTTCTCAATCAAGTCTCTTGGCTTTCCTCTGGAGTATTGCATTGCATATTCTATTGCATCCTCCAAATTATCCAATCCATACTCGATTGATGCTTGAAGATACTTGTCAAATTTGTGGATTGTTTCCATTCCCAAATCTGTTTTCATCACATTGATTCCAAGTGGAACTGGTAATCCATTTGTGGTTTTATCCCACCACTCTCCAACATCTAGAATCTTGACATTTCCTTCTTGTTCATACGATAATTGTGTCTCGTGAATAACTAATCCTGCATCAACTTTGCCTGATTTTACTGCCTCTGGAATGTCACTAAAGTTCATTTCGACATAATCAAATTTTCCAATCATAAGTTGTAATAATAAAAATGCTGATGTCATCTTTCCTGGAATTGCAATTTTACATTTTTTTATCTCATCAATAGTCATTTGCTCTCTTGCCGTGACAATCGGACCATATCCAATTCCAAAACTTCCCCCACTGCGTAATATTGTATATCCTGGAATGTATGCACATGCATGAACTGAAACTGCTGTTACATCTAGTTGTGGATCAGTTGCTTTACGGTTTAACTTTTCAATGTCTTCAATAACATGATTTACTTTAAAATCTGCTGATGGAACTTTTCCTGTAAACATTCCATAAAACATGAATGCGTCATCTGAATCAGGAGTATGACCTACTGAAATTTCCATAATTCTATTCTAATCTAGTCGTAATAAAAATCAAAACCTGATCACAAGAGATTTTCTAATATATGCCAAAAATTCATTCCACTTTGTGAATACAATTGATGCTTTTGAAAAAGACATTGAACTGCAAGTTGATTTTCTAAAATCCTTCAAAAAACAAAAACCAATTTTAAAGCCTCTTCAAAAAAATACTCTCTTTACTGGCAGCGGAGATTCGCTAATCTCATCATTATTGGCTGAATCTTTTTCAGAAGGCATGATACGTGCAATGGATCCATTAGATTTGTACAAAAACAAACATTTGGTAAAATCAAAACATGTCTATTTTGTTTCGATTTCTGGAAATACTATTACCAACATCAAAGTTGCAAAACTAACAAAAAAACCAATTGCAATTACTTCAAAGTCTGATAGTAGACTGGCAAAAGTCTCTGACGATGTGATTCTACTTGATGCACCAACTCATCATGTCTTTACCGCAGGAAGTATCACATTTTTAGAAAGTGCCCTTACTTGCATCTCTCTTGTTAAATCACTCTCTATTCCAAAACCTGATGGAATATTCAAAAAAGCAAAGTCTGATGCTAAAAAGACTAGAGTCTCAAAAAAGATCTATGTGTTGGGAAACCTCTTGACATTTCCTATTGCCATGTTTTGCGCAGCAAAATTCTATGAGGTAATGGGTTATGACGCACACTATTCCAGAATAGAACAGTTCTCACACATGGAGTTATTCTCTGCAAATCGAGGTGATACTGTGATAATCTTTGAAGCAAAGAACGCTTACAACAGGCAACTTGCCAAGAATCTTACTAAAGTGGGCATCAATGTGATTCACCCTAATCTCCCATCTGGAAAGATTCCTCAAATGTTGTATTGCACATTTTTCTCCCAATTCCTTGCACTAAATGAGGCAAGAACGAAACGTAAGAAAGACTGTCACTTTGTTACTGCAAAAAATATTCGTAATGTTAGCAACCAAATGATTTACTGATCTTTTTACAAGGCTAAGGTTTAATAGCTGAATCCTAGGGTTTGCGAATATGGTAAAATTCAAGTCAACAAGCGACGTCATGAAAATTATCAAAAATAAGGATCAGATCCGAAACTTTGGTGTTATCGCTCACGTTGACCATGGAAAGACTACCATGAGTGACAGCCTTTTAGCTTATTCTGGAATTATCGCACCATCTGCTGCTGGTAAAGCACTTGCAATGGACTTTGATAAAGAAGAACAACAAAGAGGAATTACAATTTATCAAGCAAACGTTACTTTACTTTTCCAACAAAAAGACAAAGAATATGTCATTAACATGATTGATACTCCTGGACACGTAGACTTTAGTGGAAGGGTAATTCGTAGTCTCAGAGCAATTGATGGTGCAGTAGTTGTATGTGATGCAGTTGAAGGTATCATGACTCAGACTGAAACTGTAACTAGAATGGCACTTGAAGAGAGAGTAAAACCAGTACTGTTTATCAACAAAGTAGACAGACTCATCAAAGAACTTCGTTTAACTCCTGAAAAAATGCAAGCACAACTAGCCGAAGTCGTTTCAAACTTTAACCAATTAATTGACACTTATGCTGAACCTGAATACAAAGAAAAATGGAAAGTGTCTATTCAAGATGCTAGTGTAACATTTGGTTCTGCAAAAGACAGATGGGCAATCAATGTAGATTTAATG
Source organism: Candidatus Nitrosopumilus sp. (assembly GCA_003702525.1). Taxonomy (GTDB): domain Archaea; phylum Thermoproteota; class Nitrososphaeria; order Nitrososphaerales; family Nitrosopumilaceae; genus Nitrosopumilus. Next base: position 1,547 of record REGJ01000003.1, on the reverse strand, counting down.
AAAGAAAGAGGAATTACATTCAAAGATGTTATTGACGCATATGAAAATGAAAAGGTTGCAGACCTTGTTGAAAAAGCACCTTTAGCTGATGCAGTTCTTGGAATGGTTGTAAAACATCACCCTGCACCTGCTGAAGCCGTCAAATACAGAATTCCGCAAATTTGGAAAGGTGATTTAGATTCCGATGTTGGTAAAGCATTACTTGCTTGTGATGATTCTGGTCCTACAATTATGATGATTGTAAACATGGTATTAGATCCTGCAGCAGGTCCTGTTGCAATTGGTAGACTATTCTCTGGAACAATCAAAGATGGCCAATCAATTCAAATCATTGATGAAAAACGTGAAGGAAGAGTTCAATCTGTAAACTTTTTCATGGGAAACCAAAGGGAACAAGTTGGTGAACTTGGAGCCGGAAACATTCCTGCTCTGTTAGGATTAACTGAAGCTAGAGCTGGTAACACATTATCTACAATCAAAGATATTCCAATGTTTGAAGGTGTCAAATATGTTTCAGAACCTGTTGTGCAAGTTGCAATTGAACCAAAACATCCTAAAGATTTACCTAAACTAGTTGAAATTCTCAGACAATTAACCATTGAAGATCCAAATCTTATTGTAAAGATTGATGAGGAAAGTGGTGAGACAATTGTTGCTGGAATGGGTGTTTTACACTTGGATGTTGCAACACATAGAATCCAAGATGCAAAATGTGAGATTGTAACTTCTGAACCATTGATTAACTATAGAGAAACTGTCAAAGCTGGATGTGAACCAATCATGGCAAAATCTCCAAACAGACACAACAAGATTTTCATGAAAGTTGAACCCCTAGAGCCTGAAATAGCACATATGCTCAGAACTGGCGAAATCAGTGATATGAAAGATAAAAAGGTGGTATCTGATTTGCTTAAAGGTGCTGGATGGGATACTGACACAATCAAGAGAGTCATGAAATTTGATTCTCGTGGTAATGTTTTGATTAACGGAACAAAAGGTGTTCAATTTGTACAAGAATCAACCGATTCTATCAACTCTGGATTTGATGAAGTAATGAAAGAAGGTCCTCTATGTAAAGAACAGATGAGAGATTGTAAATTCACATTTACTCACTTTGTTCCTCACGAGGATACTGCACACAGAGGTCTATCTCAATTGGGGCCTGCATCTCGTAGAGCATGTATGGGTGCATTACTCACTGCCGGAACTGCAGTACTCGAGCCAACCCTAGCAATTGAAGTTCGTGTACCAACTGATTTGGTTGGAAACGTTGCAACTGTTCTTTCTGGTAAACGTGGTAAAGTTCTTGATATGTCTCAAAAAGGTGCATCAAGTATTGTAACAGGAGAACTTCCTGCTTCTGAAACATTTACTTTATCTGAAGAGATGAGGGGTCAAACAGCAGGTCGTGCCACATGGAACACTTCATTCAAAGAATGGACTGAAGTTCCAAAATCAATGCTATCTACTGCTGTTGCAGATATTAGAAAGAGAAAAGGACTTGCTCCTGAACCTCCAAGAGCAGATGAATTTATCGACAAAGAATA